>DUPN01000038.1 GCA_012838305.1 Bacillota bacterium
TAATTCGAGTATCAAAACCCGCCTTTTCCTGAATATAGCGTCCAATCTGCACCGAAGGACTCTCATCGCCCCTCTTACCGGTGATGGGCCTGACACCTTCGGCCACGACCACAATATTATAGGTTTTCCCCAGGGCGTTAGCCTTTTGAATCTGCTGGCACACCTGTTCTAAATCATAGGGAACCTCGGGGATCAAAATAACATCGGCCCCGCCGGCTAGACCCGAGTAAAGGGCGATAGAGCCTGAAGCTCGTCCCATCACTTCGACCACATACACCCGCTCATGGCTGCTGGCGGTATCACGAATCTTGTTAACCGCATCCATCACGTTGTTGACAGCCGTATCAAAACCAATGGAGTAATCGGTGCAGGCAATATCATTGTCAATGGTTGCGGGGATGCAGATCACCTTCACGCCCTCTTGTTCTAAGCTCAAGGCGCCTTTGAAGGAACCGTCACCACCGATCACAATCAGCGAATCGATATCGTGTTTGGCCAGCATGTCCACGGCTTTGGCTCTTCCTTCCGGGGTCATAAACTGGTCAGAGCGGGCGCTTTTCAAAATGGTACCACCACGCTGAATAATACCGGATACGGCCCGGCTGCCCATGGGCTCCAATTCGCCTCGGATCAAACCATGATACCCGCGATAGATGGCCCAGGGCTCAAGATTATAATGCAAGGCCGCACGCACGATCGTACGAACCGCGGCGTTCATCCCCGGGGCATCTCCCCCACTTGTCAAGACACCTACTCTTCGCACCATATCCATTCCATCTCCTTCAATACCCTACAAATCTGCCAAGGACCGCTCACTGAACTTCCCTATTCTTCGAAATCGAGCCAATCGCTCTTCGACCAAGCGGTCTACGGGAATTTTCATAATAGTGGCTAGATAACGCCGCATAAACGAGCGGATCTGCATGCCGGTAAAGGCATGATCCCGGTGGGCGCCGCCCAGCGGTTCCGTAATGACATCATCAATAATTCCAAACTTCAAGAGATCGGTCGGAGTCAAACGCAAAAGCTCCGCCGCTTCCGCTGCTCTGGACGAGTCGCGCCACAGGATCGTAGCACACATTTCAGGCGAGATCACGGAATACCAGGCATTTTCCAACATTAAAACCCGGTCCCCCACGCCTAGAGCCAACGCTCCCCCTGATCCCCCTTCTCCTGTAATAATGGAAAGGATGGGGGTCCTGAGAAAGGACATCTCCTCGATACACTGGGCGATCGCCATCCCCTGTCCCCGTTCTTCCGCCTCAATACCGGGAAAGGCTCCCACCACGTCAATCAAGGTTATAATCGGTCGACCGAATTTCTCCGCCTGCTTCATCAAACGCAGTGACTTTCTGTAGCCTTCCGGATGGGGAAGCCCGAAATTCCTGGCGATGTTCTCTTTTGTGTCCCGACCCTTCTGGGGTCCGATCACGGTCACGGGCAAACCCTCGAAGAGCGCCAGACCACCAACAATGGCCCCATCATCCCGGAAGGTACGGTCGCCGTGAAGCTCGGTAAATTCATCAAACAAGAGGTTGATATAATCCAGCGTTGTGGGCCGTTTAGGATGGCGAGCCATCGTCACCCTTTGAAACGGCGTCAGGTTCTCATAGATTTCCTTACGAAGTTTGGCTGCTTTGCGCTGAAGATGGCTGATCTCTGCACTAAAGTCCATCTCGGCGCCATCGACAAACTGCTTGAGCTCAGCAATACGTTCCTCCAAGGCTAAGACCGGTTTCTCCCACTCAAATGCCTGCAAAACACATCACTCCTACCTATGCCACAGCAGAAGACGCCCCACATAATCCACCATCTTGGAACGGGGCACAATAGCGTCAATCATGCCATGGGCGAGGGCATATTCGGCCGTTTGGAAGCCTGTGGGCAGCTCCTGCCGAGTTGTCTCCTGCACAATCCTAGGTCCCGCAAAGCCAATAAGGGCACCGGGCTCCGCTAAAATCACATCCCCTAAGGATGCGAAGCTCGCGTAAACTCCACCCATGGTAGGATGCGTCAACACGGAAATAAACAAAAGACCGGCCCTACTATGCCTGCCCACGGCCTGGGCGGTCTTCGCCATCTGCATCAAGCTGAAGATCCCCTCGTGCATGCGGGCACCGCCTCCGCCGCCGGAGAAAATGACCACAGGCAGCCGCTCTTTCAGGGCCCTCTCGAAGCCGCGAACCAGCTGCTCACCGACGACCGAACCCATGCTTCCCCCAATGAAGGAGAAATCAATAATGCCTAGAATACAGGGCGATCCTTTAACGGCGGTTTTCCCCATGATGGCCGCATCATCCAGTCCGGTTTGCTCTTGCGCTTGCCTAATCTTTTCGGGATAGCCTGGAAACGCCAGGGGGTTCACTGCCAATAGCGGAGGAAGGGCCTCAAAGTCCTTCTCCTCAGTGAGCATAGCCAATCGTTTACGTCCGGTTAGCCGAAAGTGATGGCCACAGTCCAGACACAAAAAAGCGTTTTTTTCCAGCTCTTTGTTGAAAATCATCCTCCCGCAAGAGTCACATCGAGTCCACAAATTGTCTGGGAAGTCTTTGCGTTCGCTTCCTTCTTGCGGCCGTACCGTCGCATACTTCGGTCGACCCTTAAACACATTTAACATTCTACCCCACCCTAGCCAAAGGAAGCAGCAATGATTTCATTGGCTTCGTCCACTTCAGATTCTGGAACTAATATCTCTACACTGGCGGAATCACCTAAGTGAGGAGCACCCAAAGATCGTAACATTGTTAAGATCCCGTCGCCCTCCAAGAGCTCTTTCAGCATTTCTGCTATAGGTCGATTGGGGGCAATGTAAACCACCTTCCACATCATACTTGCCCTCCTCCTTTGTCCCTGTGATGCCTCTTCCCTTATTTTAATCGTACACCTTCCACTACGCTAGACTTATTTCTTTAGTGGTGAAAGAATCCCTTCTAGGGAACGTTTTCTTTCCAAGGATCCAACCAGGTGTACACAATACGCTCCGCCTTGAACCTCTCGTTAATCCTGACCGCATTCGCCGCCCAAAACTGTTGCGGCAGGAGATGATAGGCGTCTCCAAAGAGGAGAATGGTGGGTTTGGCCCCTGCTTCGTCCTCCAAAACAGCCTTAATTGCCTGCAGGTTGTGGGGATCCGGTGTAATCAGCAAGGTGGGTCCCAAAGGCAAAGCCCAACGCACCCTAAAAACACCGTCCGGAGAGCTTTTGCCAAAGAGGGCGATCCGCATCTTAGGGACAGGTTTTATGCCTGCGAAGCTGTCTGCGGCAGCCTCGAAGGCCGACAGGCCCCCAGGGGTATCCAGCACCCCCTGCCACATCTTTCCAATGGCCTTGACCTGGCATATTTCACCTGCAACCGCATGGTCCCCACCCTTGAGGTTTTCCACTAAAGGTAGAAAGGGACTGCAGGGATGTTGACTGGCGTAAACCCCCAGGAGCTCTCGCTCTGCGTTCAGGAGTTCTAATTGACGTTTTGGCTCCAATCCCAATTCCTGCAGATGCCGGTTCCGTTCCCCCAGATCATCCAGGGCGCCACAAAGAACGAGCCTCTCGAGTGGCTCCTTCTCCAGGGGAACGGCCCTGCGAAACTGGGCCAGATCGGACCAATTCCGATCTCCTTCCGTAATCCGCCTCACGCCCAGCGGAGGTAGATTCAAACCTGGGATCGCCAGTCCGAGACGCAAATCCCGTCCTTCCAAAGAGGTCCGAGTTCCGCTCTGAATCACGCTGGGAGCCAGCACTTTGACCCCTAATCCTTGAGCATCATAAAGGTAGGCACTGCGCACTTTTGGCGTGCATCCCTGATTGAGCAGGGTTTCGAAAAACTCCCCGGGATAATGGGTTTTGATATAGGCCGCTTGCCACGACAGAAACGCATAGCTCACACTATGAGCTTTATTGAAAGCATAACCGCTAAACTCCGCAATCATGGCGAAAAGCCGTTTCGCCACACTAGACGAGAGACCAGATTTGGACGTGGCCCCTTCCACAAACCGCCCTCGCCACACTCGGACCGCTTCAGGATCGTTTTTCCCCAGAGCACTCCGGAGCAAGTCTGCCTCACCTAAGGAGAGTCCACCTAACCGGTTGGCGATGAGCATGACCTGTTCCTGGTAGAGGATCAGTCCATAGGTTTCCCCTAAAATGTCCTCTAAAGCGGGATGGAGGTACTGGACCTGACCTGGATTTTCGCGCCTGCTCACAAACTCCGGAAACATGTTCAAAGGCCCAGGCCGACCTAAAGCTAAAAGGGCTACCAAGTCCCCAAAGGATCTCGGTTTCAGCTTTCGCATCAACTCCTGAAAAAGCTCGCTCTCTAATTGGAAAATCCCCAGACTCTTCCCTTGGGCCAGAAGGGCAAAGGTAGCGGAATCGTTTAGGGGAATCTCCTTGAGGGAAAAACTCTGATCTCGTTGGGCCACACGTTCTTCCATACGCTGCAGCAGCGTCAAAGTTCGCAAAGCGAGGAGATCGATTTTCAATACGCCCAGTTCCTCCAGGGCATACATATCCAAGTGCGTTACGGGGATCTCCCGATCGAGATAGACTGCACTGATTGCCTGCGTCGGCCTGGCGGTAATAATAACGCCCGCGGCGTGGGTTGATCGATGTCTTTTGAGACCTTGCAGGTCGCGCTCCACGGCGGGATTGTCTTGTCCAAGGATCCGCCGGACCTCCTGAGCTGCAGCCTTAGGCCCAAAGGTACCGTAGGTTCCAATTTGAGCCACGTGTTCCTGCCCAAAACGCTCTAACACATAGGAGAGCACTTCGCCGCGTCTTTCGTAACAAAAATCCAAATCAATGTCTGGCCTGGTCCTGCGTTCTGCATTCAAAAAGCGTTCGAAAAGCAGTCCCCAAGACAGGGGATCCACTTCCGTAATTCCCAAGACATACGCAACCAGACTACTAGCAGAACTGCCCCGTCCCGGACCGACCGCTATCTTAGCGTCCTTGGCAAAGCGCACGATATCGGCGACGATCAAAAAGTAGTCCTCGTAACCCAAGTCTTTGATGATGGAAAGCTCCTGATTCAGCCGATCAACGACCTCCTCTGTGAGATGCCCAAAACGCTCTTTCGCTTTCTGCCAGGTCACGTCCGGAAGACTAGCGCCGCTGGGGTGCGGAGGAAGGGTTCGTTCCCTGGGCAGTTTGGCATTACAGCGTTTGGCCAGCGCCAGTGTCTGCTGCACCACTTTGTCTGGTCCTTGAAAAGCCTTACACAACTCCGGCCAGCTCAGAAGGGGATGGGGCGGCAAACTGCCTTCCCCTCCCTTAATCTTTCCCAAAACCTCCAGGGTTAACAGGGAGGGGGCTTCAAGATAACGAACGTCCTGGCACATAACAAACTTTTCTTCAGGAAACAAGGCGAAGATATCCAGTTCTTGACCAAGTTCATGGTGTATGTAATAGTTTGAACCAAACTCCCGTTCATACCAGGCATGGAGTCCCTTGGCCTGATCAAGCTCTCCCTCTGCCACAAGTCGCATCAGCTCTCCGCGGGGACCCCCTGCCAAAAGCGCTAATCCGTCTTTGTGGACCAGAAAGTCACCTCTGCCCACTGGTCCCGGCAAGGACGCCAATTGCAGCAGATTGCTGTATCCAGCGTCTGATAGGGCCAATACGATCACGGGGCTTGTCCTCTTCTGGTATGCTAGATCCAGTTCCAAACCAAAAATCGGCTTGATCCCCGCCAGCCTGCAGTAGCGTTCCAGCTCCCCATGTCCAGCTGTGGTGTTATGATCCGTTAGAGCGAGGGCTTCTATCCCCAATTTGGCAGCTTGCTTGACCAATGACTCCACACGACAAACCGACCCCAAAAGAGAATAATCACTGTGTGCGCTTAAATGAACTGCCAAAAGTTGCACCCCCCAACTTCTCTGCCCTAGAGAAAAAGGGCCTCAGCCCTTTCTTACGTCTAGTCTTCTCTATAGATTGTGGCCCCAAGTGCCCGCAACTTCTCTTCAAAAAACTCATATCCCCGATCCAGGATCTCCACACCATACAGTTCGGTTCGACCTTCTGCCGCTAAGGCTGCAATGGCCAGGGCCGCGCCAGCCCTTAGGTCTGTGATCTCTACGGGTGCTCCGGTCAGTTGGGGAACACCTCGAATAATGGCGGTACCCTGATCCGTCTTGATGTCTGCACCCATCCTGCGCAGTTCATCCACATAGCGAAAGCGGTCGAAAATCGTCTCCCTAACCACACTTGTACCTTCGGCCAAACACATCGTAGCCACCAACGGCTGCTGCAAATCCGTGGGAAAGCCGGGGTAAGGCAAAGTCTCGACATCAACTGGCTTTAGACGGCCGTTGGGTGCAGCCACATGCAGAGCATTGTCTCCGCGGGTAATGGTCACTCCAGCCTCTTCCAGCTTAACAATGGGCACTCGTAAATGCTCAGCTACAACACTCTTTACCAGAATATCTCCACCAGTAATAGCCGCGGCAAAGAGGAAGGTTCCCGCCTCAATGCGGTCAGGGATGATGGAATACTCAATACCGCGCAGACTGTCCACACCTTCAATCCGAATACTCTCGGTTCCCGCTCCACGGACCTTTGCTCCCATTCCATTGAGGAATATGGCCAAATCCACCACTTCCGGTTCTTTGGCCGCGTTCTCTAAAATGGTGGTTCCTTCTGCCATGGAAGCTGCGATCATCAAATTGATGGTCGTGCCTACACTGGCCCTGTTAACATAGATTTGGCTGCCCTGCAGCCGGTTGGCCACCGCCTTCATATAGCCGTGTTCGATTGTAACCTCTGCACCCATATGAGTAAAGCCTTTGATGTGGTAGTCCACGGGCCGCGAGCCGATGGCACAGCCGCCGGGCAAGGGGACTTCCGCCTTACCTACCCGAGCCAGCAAGAGACCTGCACTATAGAAAGAGGCCCGCATTTTCCGTACCAGATCATAGGAGGCCGTATGCTTGTTGAGACTGCTGCCTCGAATATGTAGACGATCCTCGTCGTCAAACCAGACCCCCACCCCTAAGTCCTGGAGGATCAGACAGATCGTGCCAATATCGCTTCCCTGAGGAATATTATCGAGTATACATTCCCCTTCAGTGGCCAAAGCGGCGGCCACAATAATGGCCAGGGCACTGTTTTTGGCGCCACTAATTTCGATCGACCCGTGGAGCGGCCTTCCACCCTCAATGATCAGACGTGACATGGACTACCCCTCCCTATACTAAGCCTTTGAAATAATCTGCGACGATTTCTTCTAAAAGATCGTTGCGTTCGATAGACTGAATCAAGCGCCGCGCGTTGCCATGCGCCGTAATATATGAGGGGTCTCCCGAGACAAGATAGCCCACGATCTGATCCAGAGGTTGGTATCCCTTTTCTTGCAGTGCTCCCCACACCTTGGACAAAATCTCCTTCGTATTGATCGTTTCCTTGTCAATGGCGGAAAACAAACGTGTTTCATCCGATACTCCCATCTTACGCCCTCCTTCTTTACACTGCCGTTCACTGTCTAGATGATTCGCTCCACTACGGCCGACTCTGACCGCATCGCTTATCTGGCGAAAGCAATGTCCGCCACAGCCTCCGCTATATTATGTGCATGGTCGGCCACCCGCTCTAGGTTGCTGACTGCATCCAAGAATAACACACCCACTTCAGGATTGCAAAGGCCTTGATTTAAACGTTCAATGTGATTGGCGCGATACCTCTTCTCTAAGTCATCCACCAAATCATCCTGGGCGATCAGACCTGTGGCCTTTTGAACATCCCTCTCACCTAAGGCTTCCAAGGCGCTCTGGGAAATGCTGTGCACCACATCAAACATTTTCTGCAGGTCCTCGGCGGCAGCATCGCTTAGCTGTAATCGGCTAAATTCCCTGTTTTCGGCCAGCTCAACGATGTTCATGGCATGGTCTGCTATCCGCTCCATATCGTTCACAATGTGCATCAGGTTTACGCTCTCTCGCGCTTCATTCACACCCATGGAATGCTGATTGGCCTTGGCCAAATAGGCGGTGATAGCTTTCTCTAGAGCATTGACCACATCCTCCCGGCGTTCGATCTGATCGAGTTCGTTTGTCTTGCCTTCCAAAAACGCGGCCACGGCCAAATTCACCATCTCCACAGCCAAGGCGCCCATCCGAACTGCTTCTTTCTTGGCGCTGATTAAGGCCGCTGGCGTGTCAATTAGGCGCTCGTCCAAAAATTGCGGCTTGCTCTCAAGGTCAGTGCCGGCCCCGGGAATGATCCGCGTCACGGCCCTGACAAAGTAGGGCAGCAGCGGAAATAGGATCAGCGTAGTGATCACATTAAATAAGGTGTGGGCGTTGGCGATCTGCCGCGCTACCGTCCCTCCAGTCCATACAGCCAAGCTCGTAAAGGGCCTGCGGAAAAGGATAAACATAAGCACACCCGCGACGTTAAAAAGCACATGGCTAAGTGCTGTCCGCTTTGCGATCCCCGACGAACCAAGGGAAGCCAGGACAGCGGTAATACAGGTTCCCAGATTGGCACCGACAATCAGAGCCAAACCAGCAGGCAGATCTAGTATTCCCTGCCATGAGAAGGCGATGACCAAACCGGTGGTAGCACTGGAGCTCTGGATCACCGCTGTAAACAAGGCGCCAGCCAAGATGCCCAGGAGGGGGCGATTTCCGAACGCCACCAATAAGTCCAGAACCGGTTCATATGCCCGAATGGGGCTCACAGACTTGCTCATCGTGTCCAGACCCAAAAGGAGAAGCCCGAAGCCAAGAATGCCCATACCCACATAACGCTGCATCTTTTTCTTCGAAAAATAATAGAGTACCGCACCAATGGCAATCAGAGGGTACGCTAGGGTATAGATGTTAAAGGAGATGATCTGCGCCGTGATGGTTGTGCCGATATTGGCTCCCATGATGGTGCCCACCGCTTGGGTCAGCGTCATCAGTCCTGAGTTGACAAAGCCCACAATCATCACAGTCGTAGTCGAACTCGACTGCAGAAGCGCTGTGACGGCTGCTCCCGTCAAAACAGCTGAGATCGGCTTGGAGGTAAACAGCTCCAAGATACGCCTCATTCGTTCTCCGGCCGCCTTTTGCAGTCCATCAGCAAGTAACTGCATACCTAAGATAAAGAGACCCAATCCTCCAAAAAGACCTATAATAACCGAACTCGTATTCACAATCACACTCCTCTATGACAATATTCCCAAGTACTCTTTGACGATGTTTGCATAATGTATGTGTGTAAACCCGACCGAAGGAGAATTGTCCGTGAAAGTGCTATTTCTCTCTGATTTTTTCTTAAGCGGCCAAACCACCCATGTCCTCGATCTAGCGCATCAGTTGCAGAACCTGGGTGTTGTGGTGCATATCGCCTTCGGCACAATCCACAGTCGACTGTTTTGGAGCCACTACCTTGGCTATCTTGAGGAACGCAAGATCTCCTTTTCTGAAGGAGCGGATCTGGGACAACTCCTAGCCCGCTGTCGCCAGATGCGCCCTGACATCATTCATAGCCAAAGCTCCACCCTATTCCAGCGAGCCCAGCTGCTGTCGTCCCGGTTGAAGATACCCTATGTCCTGACCTGCCATGGACTGGGTTTTAACCAGCTTCGCTATGGGCATCTCCTGAAGACCGCAAGCTGCGTTATCGCCACAGGCCCCAACGTGGCATGGGAAATCTCTGGATTGGGTGCAAAGGTCGTCACCATCCTCAACGGTATCGACACTGAACTCTTTGCTCCGCCAGTAGGTCCCCTAGGTCCCCGCAAGAACATTTTGTATGTGGGACGCTTAGAGAGCAAACGAATCGAGCCCTTGAGGCACTTGGCCAAAGCCCACGAAAGGATTGTCAAAACCCCGCTCAAAGTCATTTCCAACTGGAATCCGAATATACCTGGGACGCTCTTCAGACCTTGGCAGCCCAACTTGGTCCCCATCCTACAAAAAGCAGGGATTGTGGCGGCCTGCGGACGCACAGCCCGGGAAGCATTGAGCTCAGGAA
>DUPN01000039.1 GCA_012838305.1 Bacillota bacterium
GCTGCACTGGGTTTACTCCCCGGAAGGATATGCGAATCCTTTGGCGGGACCGGTACCGGATGGCGTTCCAGCTAAGTTCGAAAGGTAGGTGTCACCTAGGGTTTTGATGTGACTATCGACATTATCGAAATAGTTGAAGTGAGCTTGCTCGTGTTCGATAATCGTCTCAAACAGACTGGCAGAAATGGTATCGCCGTTTTCCCGACAAATCTTGGCGAATTGACCGTAGGCGTCGATAGCCTCATCTTCTTCATTGGCATCAAAGGGGAAAATATCCTGTACGTCTTGTCTCTTGACCACTGGGCCAGCTAACTCCGTGGTTGGCTCCCCACCTAGTTCTTTGATTCTTTCGGCTAATGCTTCGGCATGGCGCATTTCATCAATGGCAATCAGTTTTACTTTCGCAGCTAGCTCACCAAAGTCTCTGTCGTCCAGAATGTAGTGTTGGTGCATGTACTGATGAATGGCTTGCAGTTCCATGGACTTTGCCTTGTTCAACAGCTCTAACACTTTGTTTCGTCTTTCTTCTTTACTCAATGTACATCCCTCCTTGGTTTTTGCTATAGGTCTAGTGTATCATAACCGGCTGATTAGAACAATTGCCTTCCGGCCTGCACCACACCATTTGTCACAGTCACGGTCCACTCCAGCAAAATGGGATTGGATACCCGGAGCTACATATTCTTCCAAGGCATATTGATAGTATCAAACGAAGCAAAGCTACCCTCGACAAATAAGGCAGGAGGTGAGAGAAGATGAGCAACATGAACACTGTGATCACTGAACCTAAGGAGGCACCGCCCATGGCGGAAGGAGCCCCCTTCGAACAATCCACTCTGGCCTACGGTGGCTGCGGCACTCCCATACTAAAGCCCAATGCAGCATACTTGGCCGCTACAACAAAGATGGACATCAGCGAGTTGCCCTACGGCAGCATACATGATTATATCACCGACGGAGATGTGAAAATCCATTTCAGCACGCCGCTGGAGAAGCGCGGGCCTGTCCCCTTGGGCTGGGCTACCTGGTCCTCGCCGCCTTATTCGGAAAGCCCCACTCCCGATGTACTCGTGTCGTCTCAGAGCTGCCTAACGATGGATCTGTCCGAGCCTGTAGTCACGTTCGGTTTTGAGCTTGAGCCCAATCATTTTGACACACTGTCGTACCGGGCTGACTTCTTCTATGGTGAAGATCTAGTGGACAGCATCACCCGAGACATCGCTGGCTTTGCAGGAGCCCGTCTCCTGGCCAGGACAGGTGACCCCATTGATCGGGTTGTTGTCAGTGGGGAAGACTCTTTTGCCATCGCCCAGGTGCGCCTGCAACAGACGGTGCAGGACAGGCAGAAGACGGTATTGATCGCAGGTACACTCTTGGCGCTGACCGGAGTGATACCTTTGATTCTCTAAACAGGTAGGTGTTTCGTGGGGAAGGGATCGGAGCCAAGGTGTGCTCCGGTCCCTTTTTCTTGAAATTAAACATTAATATAATGTTTTGAGGGCCGGAATTCTCTCATCTTAATTGAAAACGATTCTCATTCTTGCTATACTTAATATAAGCAAGTTGGTAATAAATATGATCGCAAAAGGATGTGCTGCCATGTTAGTTGAACAGTACGGTCCCCTGAAAGATAAGATGTTGCAGATCATGGATCAGGACGGGATCATACTCCGTCCAGAACTGGTCCCTGATCTCGAGGATGATACTTGGCTTGAGTTATACAAAGTCATGGTCAAGACAAGATGCTCTGATGAGCAAGCCCTGCTGCTACAAAGACAGGGCCGCATGCTCACCTATGCACCGAACACCGGGCAGGAAGCCGCCCAGGTGGGCTCTGCAGCAGCCATGGCCAAGACGGACTGGTTGGTGCCTGCTTTTCGTGAGTTGGGAGCTTGGCTTTATCGGGGTGTAGATTTGGAAAAGGTCTACCTGTATTGGTATGGGAATGAAAGGGGCAGTCAGTTCCCTGAGGATGTACGAGTGTTGCCCATTGCGGTGCCCATTGCCTCGCAGCTGCAGCATGCAGTGGGAATTGCCATGGCCTCCAGCATTAAGGGCGAGGACGATGTGACTGTAGCCTATGTCGGAGACGGCGGAACGTCCACAGGTGACTTCAATGAAGCTTTGAACTTCGCCGGCGTTTTCAATGCTCCCGTTGTCTTCCTTATCCAGAACAACCAATATGCCATCTCCGTTCCGCGACAACGACAGACCAAAGCAGAAACACTGGTGCAAAAGGCTGTTGCTGCAGGCATTCCAGGAGTTTTGGTGGATGGAAACGATCTCTTCGCCATGTATGCAGCAACGAAAGAGGCACTGAACAGAGCTCGCTGGGGGGGAGGCCCAACCCTGATTGAGGCCTATACCTATCGTCTGGGGGCCCACACGACCTCAGATGATCCAACAAAGTATCGCCAGGACAGCGAGGTTCTGCAGTGGCAGGAGAAGGATCCCCTGAAGCGTATGAAAGCGTATCTGATCGACAAGGGACTGTGGAGCGGTGAACAGGATGACAGCCTGTCTGAGAGATTTAGGCAAGAGGCACTGGAAGTATTTCGGCGAGTGGAAGCCACCGGTGAAACGCAGCTCGAGGATATCTTCAAGTATCACTTCTCAGAAATGCCTGCTCACCTCCGCGAGCAGTTGGAGCAATACAAGCAGTATTTAGAGGAGGTGCGATAAATGGCCCTCATGAATTTGATTAGCACTATCAACCACACCCTGGATTTGGAAATGGCCCGTGACTCGAACGTTGTGGTTTTTGGAGAAGACGTTGGTGTCGAAGGCGGAGTTTTCAGGGCTACAGTCGGTCTGCAGCAGAAATATGGGGACAAACGCTGTTTTGATACGCCCCTCGCTGAATCTGCCATCGTCGGTGCAGCTGTGGGGATGGCCATCAACGGCCTCAGACCAGTAGCTGAAATTCAGTTCTCGGGCTTCGTCTACCCAGCCTACAATCAGATCATTTCCCATGTGGCCCGCATGCGGAATCGCACTCGAGGGAGGCGGAATCTGCCCCTTGTGATTCGTATGCCCCATGGGGGAGGAATCAAAGCCCTCGAGCATCATTCCGAAAGCCTTGACACCTTGCTCGGTCACATACCAGGCCTCAAGGTGGTCACTCCTTCAACGCCCTATGATGCCAAAGGTTTGCTGCTGTCTGCCATTCGAGATGACGATCCCGTGATTTTCCTGGAACCATCCAAGATTTATCGGGCTTTTCGGCAGGAGGTTCCCGAAGAGGAATACACCATCCCCATTGGCAAGGCGAAGGTGCTCAAGGTAGGGACGGATATTACGGTTGTGACTTGGGGTGCCTATGTCCATGAAGCCCTCAAGGCAGATAAAATTTTGCAAGAGGAAGGGATCAACGCTGAGATCATCGACCTGCGTACCATCTCGCCCCTTGATCGGGATACCATAATTGATTCCGTGCAAAAAACCGGTCGATTTGTGGTGATCCATGAGGCGGCCAAGTCCTTCGGACCAGGTGCAGAACTGATGGCCATCGTTAACGAAGGAGCTTTCTTGTACCTGGAGGCGCCCCCCACACGCATCGCTGGGTTTGACGTTACCATTCCAATCCCTAGGGGAGAGCACCATTACTTCATGGATGCCCAGCGTATGGCCGCAGGCATTCGAAACGTCGTGAGGTACTAGGGAGGAGGATCAGCCATGTATGAGTTTAGATTTCCGGATATCGGTGAAGGCATTGCCGAAGGCGTGATCTTGAAATGGTTTGTAGATGTAGGGCATGAGGTCAAAGAAGGCGACTCCCTGTTCTTGGTGGAAACGGACAAGGTGAATGCAGAAATCCCCGCTCCCACAGGCGGAACCGTTCTAGCGACCTTTGGCGCCGTGGGGGATACCATCCATGTGGGTGATGTTGTCGTTTCAATCGGCGATGGCACCACACCAGCGAAGTTAGGGGCGGCAGAGGAAACAGCAGACGAAGAGGCGATCAAGGAAGATAATGCTGCGGTTGTTGGCGCCTTGGAAACGTCCTCCACTGTGCTTGAAACA
This sequence comes from Bacillota bacterium, assembly GCA_012838305.1. Classification (GTDB taxonomy): domain Bacteria; phylum Bacillota; class Limnochordia; order Darwinibacteriales; family Darwinibacteriaceae; genus UBA5420. The sequence goes on from DUPN01000039.1 coordinate 4,024, forward strand.
AGTGCTGAAGGCTTTGTTGAGCAGCCGCTGCAAAAGGGGCGCAAGGTTTTGGCTACGCCCGTGGCACGTAAACTGGCTAAGGATCTTGGTGTGGATATCAGTGGCATCACAGGCACAGGGCCCGCCGGGCGGGTGATGAAGGAGGACGTTCAGAGGTCGGCAGAAGCAGCGGGCAGCAAAGAAGCTCGCCCCCAGGGGCAGGTCGCTCTGGAAAGCAAGGGACTATTGGAAGAGAGGATTGCGCTCACGACTTTAGGCAAGACCGTGGCCAGAAACATGTCCCTCTCCAAACAGGAGATACCACATGCTGCCGTAATGGACGAATTCGATGTGAGCGAACTCGTCAAATTTAGGAGGGACGCCAAGGGATTGGCGGAAAAGGAGGGAGTCAAACTCACTTTCATGCCCTTTATGATCAAGGCGGTTACCCTCGTTCTCCAAGAGCTTCCCTTCTTCAACGCCAGCTTCTCCCAGGACACACAGGAAGTTGTGCTCAAAAAGAACTATAATATTGGAATTGCGGTGGATACACCAGATGGTCTGTTGGTGCCCGTCATTAAAGACGCCAATCAGCTGGGTCTACTGGCCTTAGCTAAGCGTGTTCAGGATTTAGCTGAAAAGGCTCGAGACCGCAGCCTAACCTTGGATGAAATCCAAGGCGGAACATTCACCTTGACCAACTACGGAGCGGTTGGTGCTTTGTCGGGTCTGCCCGTGATCAAACACCCTGAGGCCGGAATTTTAGGGATCGGAACCATCACCAAGAAGCCAGTTGTGGATGACGGGGATCAAATCGTGATTCGACACATTCTGCCTCTGACCCTTGCCTTCGATCATCGCTTTATTGACGGGGGCCATGCAGGACGATTCATGCAGCGTTTGAAAGCCTATCTTGAGGAGCCGCTCCTGCTCCTGCTGGGCTAAGGTCTGCACCACAGGGTTTGAGGAGGGATTCTATGTCACACTATCAGATGGCCATTTTGGGCGGTGGTCCCGGCGGCTATGTTGCTGCCATCAGGGCCGCGCAGATGGGAGCGAAAGTTGTACTGATTGAAGGAGGAGAGCTGGGGGGAGTATGTCTCAACGAAGGCTGCATCCCCACAAAGACCCTACTCAAAAGCGCTAGGGTCTATCAGGATATCATTGGTTCCGAAGAATACGGGATTCGTTTGGGGAACAAGGGTGAGGTCACCATTGATTGGGATGCTATGCTCAAACGAAAAGACGGCGTGGTGGGTCAACTGACCTCGGGGGTCAAGGGCCTCCTGCAGAGAAACGGGGTCGATGTGGTCAACGGTTATGGAGAGATCCAGGATGCGCAGTCGATCCTCGTCAACGGACAGGTCATCACGGCGCAGAACCTGATTCTGGCCACGGGATCACGAGCGAAGATTTTGCCCATTCCCGGTTTGGAGTCGGCCCTTAAAGCTGGGACCGCTGTGACAAGTACCGGTGCCCTCAGTCTCCGGGAGATTCCACAGGGACTTGTCATTGTCGGCGGAGGAGTAGTGGGCATAGAGTTTGCCGCCTTGTTCAATGCGCTGGGAGCGAAAGTTACCGTTTTAGAGAAATTTACCATTCTAAACAGCCTCGATGCGGATCTCCAGCGGTATATGCTGCGCACCCTTAGGAAGAAGGGTGTGGAGATTCACGAGCAATGTGAGATCGAGGGCTTGGAGGGATCCACCGTGCTGGCCACAGTACAAGGTGAAACTCGGGCCTTTCCCAGTGACCGGGTGATTGTCAGTCTAGGGCGGACACCCAATGTGGAGGCTCTTGGTAGATTAGGCCTAGCCATGGACGGCGAGGCGGTCCGCACCAACGCTCGCCTAGAGACGAGTATTCCAGGTGTCTACGCCATTGGAGATTTGAACGGCAAACACATGCTCGCCCATGTGGCCTCGGCTGAAGGATTGGTGGCTGTGGAGAACATTATGGGCCGAAAGGCCGAGATCAACTATGACAAGGTCCCAGCCTGCATTTACTCCTTCCCGGAGGTAGCTGTGGTGGGGTTAACCGAGCAAGAGGCTCTGCGGCGCGGACACAGACTGAAGATGGGTACCTTTCCCCTGGCGGCGAATGGAAAGGCCCTGGCTGAAGGTGAAGCAGAGGGGTTCGTCAAGATCGTGGCAGATAGCGAGTATGGCGAAGTTTTGGGAGTTCACATTATTGCTGCTCAGGCCACCGATCTGATTTCGGAAGCCGTGGCCACACTGGAGCTAGAAGGGACCGTCCATGACCTGGCCAAGGCTATCCATCCCCATCCCACATCCTCGGAGATCATTATGGAAGCGGCCCAGGCCACCATCGATCAAGCCATCCATTTTTTCAGGAAGTGAAGTAGAGAACGAAAAAAGGAGAGAGGACCACGGTCCCATCTCCTTTTTTGCAGTGTCCATTCAAGAGAAAAGACAGTGGAGGAAATCGTCTTTGCTGATACCGACGAAGTACTCCTGATACTCCACTTCGTCCAGGACCGCGGCGATGGTACTTTCCCGATAGTCTTTTCCATTCAGTAACTCGGCAAAATGACGCACATTACTCTTGCTAAAGAAGTCACCGTAGATATGCATATCACTGATCACCCCATCGCGAATATTGAACTTCAGTTCAAGCTTACCACCGGAAAAACGCTCTTCCTTTTCGATCTCGCACTCAGGAGAAGCTCCGTAGTTCCAATCCCACTGGTTGTAGCGTCGTTCTCGCAGTTCCTTGATGATGGCCCAGTCGTGCTCGTTAAGAACGTACTCTTGATCCACACCGCCGGGAATCAGATACTTCCAAAGCGTTTCCTTAAACTCTGCAATGGTGATCGGTTGCTGCAGATAGGGGAAAATATTGGTTACTCTGCTGCGTACAGATTTGACCCCTTTGGATTGAATCTTGTCGGCCTTGACATTTAACGCCTCTTGGACTACGGACAAATCGGAGTTGAAAAGGATGGTCCCGTGATGGAGTAAGCGGTTTTTTGACCAGTATTGGGCATTTCCAGAAAACTTCTTACCATCGATGGTGATATCATTGCGCCCCGAAAACTCCGCTTTTACTCCTAGACTGGCCAGGGCCTCAATCACCGGTTTGGTGAAGTACTCGAAATTACTGACAACGCTCTTCTCGCTATTCACGACGAAAGTGAAGTTGAGATTACCCAAGTCATGGTACACTGCACCTCCGCCTGAGAGTCGACGCACCACACGGATGCCTCGTTCCTTAATAAAAGGGGCATTCACTTCGGCCAGCGTGTTTTGATTACGACCAATGATCACAGCGGGTTCGTTCTGCCACAGAATGGCATAGTCCTGACTGGGATCTAGGTAGTTAAGGGCATACTCCTCCACTGCTAGGTTGATCCTGGGATCTGTATTGTCGTTGACAATCTTAATCATAATTGCACCTCATTTCCTCGGCTGTAGGTAGATCGTACGCTAGTTGCCAAGCTGTGTCAATCTTCCTCGATGTGCAGGATAATGAGGGCTCACACCTAATTATGGAGTATGTGCAGGGAGACAAATTTGGAGGTGTTCGTATGCGACGAGTTATGATTGTCGTTGATATGCAAAACGACTTTGTGGCCGAAACTGGCGTCTTAAGCTCGCCGGCGGCTCGTAAGATCGTACCCTTTGTGCGGGGAAAAGTGCAAGAGGCTCTTCAAGCTGGAGATGAGGTTGTCTTTACATTGGATACACATGAAGAAGACGATGCTGAGTTTGTCAAGTTTGCGCCCCATTGTTTGCGAGGTAGTTGGGGCCAGCAGCTGATACCAGAGCTCCAAGAGCTGATCCAGGATCAAACGGCCGATCAAGTCCATTTCGTCGAGAAGAACCGTTATAGTGCTTTCTTCCGGACTGATTTAGAGGAGTATCTAGGGTTGAGCGGAGCTGGCCAGAGGCAATCTGTTCATGAGGTGGACTTGGTTGGGGTCTGCACCAATATCTGCTGCTATTTCACGACCGAAGAGTTGGCTAACCGCGACGTACCCGTACGCGTCTATGCTCAGGGTGTGGCCAGCTTTGACCAAGAGGCCCATTTATTTGCTTTAGGGCAGATGCAATCTGTCTTAGGCGTCGACGTGGTCTA
>DUPN01000004.1 GCA_012838305.1 Bacillota bacterium
CATGGCCTCGCCTCGCTCTTACTTGATGTGGCTCTTGCGGTACTTGATCGGTGAAAGCCCTGTCATTTGCTTAAAGGTTCGTCCGAAATGGGTGTGGCTGGAGAAGCCCACCTGTAAGGCCACATCGCTAACGGTGGAATTAGATTGACGCAGAAGCCGTTGTGCTTCCTTGATTCTCACCGTATTAAGGTACTCTGTTAAGGTTAAGCCCGTCACTCGCTTAAAGGCGCGGCTTAAATAAGCAGGGCTCACAAAGAAACGTTCCGCCAAGTCACTTAAGGATAGCATCTGCTGGTAGTTCTCCCCCATGAAGCGCACGATATTATGGATCTTTTGGTGGACAGGCCCTTCTGGATAGAAGTAATCCTCAAGCTGTTCGCTGGCCTTACGGCTGGCCAAAACCAAAAGCTCACTCAAAAGGATTTTCTGATAAAAGGCGGACCAGGCCAGGTTGCGCCTTTCTTCTTTACGCATCTTGGAGAGGATGGTCTCCACAAGGGTCTGGTCTGCCGCGGAAAGGCGCAGTGCTTTGAGCTTATGTTGGAAACAGCTCAGCAGGCCGACCCTTTCCTCGCTGGAAAGCAAGTCACTTAAAAAGCTCTTTGTAAAGTAAATGAGCATGCGTTCGTGGCTTCCCGTTCCTCCACCCTCCGCTGTCTGATGGACAATATTGGGGGGAATCAACACCAAGTCACCTTGGTGGATGTGGTAGATCCGGTCTTCTAATAAGTAGTGGCGCTCGCCAGAGTATAAATAGTAGATTTCGTAATAGTCGTGGTAATGGGCTTCTGGCATCGTATACTCTTCATCTTGTTTCTTGTATTCCAACTGAAAAAGAGAATCCATCTCCAACTCGCCCCCCTTAATGCATTATAGCATCTGAGGGCTCAAAAGACAAAATATGTTGAAAATGTGGAGATTCGGCAAATTACGTAAAGAAAAGAAAGGGGCACAGTGGTATGATGAAATTGTAAAAGTTCTTGGGAGGTCAGTGCCTTGAAAAAAGTAAGATATGCCTTAGTAGGTGTTGGCGGGAGAGCGCGTTTCTTCTATAACGCTCTTGTCAGTACCTATGCTTCCAGAAGCGAACTTGTAGCCTTTTGCGACATGAATCAAAAACGGATGGACTATGCCAACACACAGATTCAAAAGGAACATGGGGCTGCACCTGTTAAGACCTATTTCCACAACCAATTTGAAGAAATGATTCAGCAAGAACGTCCCGATGTGGTCATTGTGACCACCATTGACCGCACTCATCATCGCTATATTATCCGGGCTATGGAGCTTGGTTGTGATGTAATTACAGAGAAACCTATGACAACCGATGCTGAGAAGTGTCAACTGATCCTTGATGCCATTCAGAGAACGGGTCGCGAATTGAGGGTGACCTTCAATTATCGCTATGCACCGCACAATACCAAGCTGCGTGAGTTGATCATGGATGATGTGATTGGCGATGTGACCAGCGTCCACTTTGAGTGGCTGCTGGATATTAACCACGGGGCCGACTACTTCCGCCGCTGGCATCGGGACAAACGCAACAGCGGAGGTCTGCTTGTCCACAAAGCTACACATCACTTTGACCTGGTAAACTTCTGGCTTGGGGCCACACCGGTGCGGGTGTTTGCCATGGGAGACCTGCTGTTTTACGGCCGGGAAAATGCAGAAAAGAGAGGCCAGGACCACTTCTATTACAGAGCCACGGGTAATCCCAAAGCGGTAGGCGATCCCTTTGCGCTCCATATGGATCAGCAGGAGAGCCTGCGCCAGATGTATTTGGAAGCGGAAGAACACGATGGGTATTTGAGGGATCAAAACGTCTTTGGCGATGGAATCAGCATTGAGGACACCATGGCTGTCATGGTCAAGTACAGCAATAGAGCGCTATTGACATATTCCCTCAACACCTATCTTCCCTGGGAGGGCTTTAGGGTAGCCTTTAACGGCACAAAAGGACGAATTCAAGCGACTGTTTGTGAACGCACCTACATCAACAGCGGTGGTGCATCGGAGGCGGAAGGTGCTGCCAAAAAAGTGGAAATCACTGTTTTCCCCATGTTTGCAGCACCGTATGATGTACCGATTACCATGGCCGCAGGGGGTCATGGCGGGGGCGATCCAAAACTCTTACAGGACTTATTCGGTGTCAAAGACGAGGATCGGTTTAGGCGCGCTGCAACACACATCGACGGAGCCATGTCAATTCTGACAGGTATCGCCGCCAATGAGGCTATTCGCAAGGAAACACCTATCAACATCAAGGATCTTATTACGTGGAGGTGAGATGGCAGAGACCTAGATTGACAAAGTTGCCGACAATACGTAAGGAGGCTTGTTATGAAAAAAACTTTGTGTGTGATGTTGGTACTGACCATGCTGCTGGCATACTCGAGTGTGACGTTGGCTGCCTACAGCGAAGCGCCGATTTTAGCGGAGCGCGTAGCCGCGGGCGAGCTGCCCCCTGTAGAGGAACGCTTACCGGTGAATCCATTAGTTATTGAGCCTTTTGAAGAGATCGGCACGTATGGAGGCATTGTGCGCAATGCTCACCGGGGTCCCAGCGATAATACAGGGTATTATCGGATGGTACGTGAACCATTGGTGAACTATGACAACATGTTGGTGGAAATTCACCCCAATCTCGCTGAGAGCTGGGAAGTTTCCGAAGACGGTACAGAAATCACCTTCCATCTCCGGGAGGGGCTTAAATGGTCGGATGGGCATCCCTTTACAACGGATGACATCATGTTCTGGTGGGAAGTGCAGAACACACGGGAGATCTTCCCTGCAGGTGTAGGTGCAAACTGGATTGCCGGCGGTGTACCGGTAGAAGTGATTCAAGTAAGTGATCTGACAGTAACATTCAAATGGGCTGTTCCCTATGCCGCCTTTGTGAACTGGCTGGCCTCGGGTCAGGAGACCTATCTGCCCAAGCACTATCTGAGCCAGTTCCATGCCAACTACGCGGATGAGGCGGCCTTAACGGAAATGGCGAAGGCTGAAGGCTACAGCGATTGGGGTCAATTGTTCGTCAATCGTTCGGGTGAGCGGACAAATTGGCGTGCTTTGGACAAACCCACGATGGATGCCTGGATCATGACCACGGGCTTTGATGCACCGATCCTAATCTCCGAGCGCAATCCATACTACTTCAAAGTGGATACCGCAGGTAACCAGCTTCCCTATGTGGACACACTCCATCGGATTCTGGTAGAAGACATTGAAGTGATGAAACTCATGCTCATGGCTGGAGAAATTGACTATATCACGCGCAATCTCTGGACCACCTACAGTGATCTCCCCATGTACATTGCCAACCAAGAGCGGGGCGATTATCGCATCATCAGGACCCATGGCGGTACCCCCGGGGCACTGAACTTGATGTTTAACGTCAACTACGACGAAGATCCCGGCATCGCCGCTTTAGTCAACAACTATGACTTCAAGAAGGCCCTGTCCTATGCCATTGATCGCGACGAAATCAACGATGTTCGCTTTAACGGTTTAGCCCGTCCCGGCCATGGACACTTCCACTATGAGAATCCCGGCTATGTGGAAGAAGTCGATCAACGCTACATCGAGTACAATCCAGAACTGGCCAACCAGATCCTGGATGAAATTGGGCTCAAAGAGCGTGATGCCAATGGCTTCAGACTGCAGCCCGATGGCAGGCCGCTCACTTTGATTATTGACGGCAGCACACACCATCAGCACCATAGTGCAGGTGGGGAATTGATTAAGAGCTACTTTGAGGATGTGGGAATCCGCACAGTACTCAACGTAATCGACCGCGGCCTCTATGAGGCGAAGCGGGAGGGTAATCAATCCATGATCAGCTTTGCAGACTTGGCCGACCCCCTCATTCCCCTCGAACAGACAGGTCACAAGATCACCTATGTGATGGCACCCCTGTGGGAGCTGTGGTTTGAGAGCAATGGCACACAAGGTCTTGAACCGCCAGCCGATGTCATTCGCCTCATGGAGATCTACAACACTCTCGCACCAGCGACCAGTGACGTAGAAGTCCGTGCCGCCTATATGCGGGAAATCGCTCAGATTTGGGGAGACAACTTCTGGACCATCGGAACGGTTGGTGTACCCTTTAACCTCGCCTTTGCCAAGAACAATCTCCGTAATGTGCCCGCTGACGGGGCCCATAGTCATCCGGCTAATCCTGCGATTTACAGGCCATATCAGTGGTTCTGGAAGTAGGCACCAGACGGACCTGAACTCCAGAGAAGCCAACATCGGTGTTGGCTTCTCTTCTCTAAGGATGGGGAGAGAAGATTATGCTGCGATACATTGCCAAGAGACTACTGAACATGATCCCCATGCTGATTTTGATCTCCATTATCTCCTTTATCATTATTCAGCTGCCTCCAGGCAGTTATCTGCATACGATGATGGCTGAGCTGCGGGCCGCCGGTGATCAGATCAGTATGGATCAAATTGAGGCCTTACGAATTCATTATTCCTTGGATCAACCTGTCCATATTCAGTACTTAAACTGGGTGAAAGGGATCATCACGGAAGGCAACTTTGGCTTTTCCTTTGAATGGAACCGGCCGGTCAAACATTTGATCTGGGAGCGCCTGGCCTTATCTTTGGTCGTGTCCGTTTCGTCCCTGCTCGTATCTTGGATTGTGGCTTTTCCCATTGCCATCCTGAGTGCCCTGAAAAAGCACACATTTTTGGACTATTTCCTTACCTTTGTGGGCTTTTTAGGTTTGTCCACCCCAAACTTTATGTTGGCTCTCATTCTCATGTATATTTCCTCTGTGTTTTTTGGTTTCAGTGTAGGGGGATTATTCTCGCCCGAGTACTTGATGGCGCCTTGGAGCGCAGCCAAGGTGGTTGATCTCCTCAAGCATCTCTGGGTGCCTATGGTGGTGATCGGCACCTCAGGAACGGCGGGTCTGATTCGGGTGCTCAGGAATAATCTCTTAGATGAGCTGGGAAAACCCTATGTGGTCGCGGCCCGTTCCAAGGGCATTGGCATCGCTCGCCTTACGTTCAAGTACCCCGTGCGGATTGCCCTGATACCCTTCATTTCTACGGTGGGTTGGCAGCTCCCCCAGATGATCTCCGGTGAAGCGGTGACCGCCACCGTCTTGAGTCTGCCCACGGCCGCCCCGCTGCTTTTGGGTGCACTCCGCAGTCAGGATATGTACCTAGCTGGGAGCTTCCTTTTGCTGCTCTCATCCTTGACGATGATTGGTACTTTGATTTCCGATATTCTGCTGGTGCTCGTCGACCCGCGCATCCGCTATGAGTAAGGAGGGACAAGAATGGATCCAAATCAAGCAGCAATACATCCTGAGCTAACTGAGCCGGAAGTTCTCAAGGATGCCGAGGCCAAGGTCTTCTATGCTACCCAGTGGCAGCTGATGTGGTGGAAGTTTCGCAAACACAAAGCTGCTATGGCGGCCTTGGTGATCGTTGTGATGATGTATCTCGGTGCCTTTTTTGCTCCCATGATTGCCCCTTACAGGGCGGATGAACGGCATCGCGGTTATGTCTACGTGCCTCCTCAGAAGATCCGTTTCTATGACGAACAGGGCTTTAGTCTGCGTCCCTTTGTTTATCCTTTGCGCCAGGAAATTGATATGGAGACGATGCAGCGCCACTTTATCGAGGATCCAACGACGCGCGTTCCCATTCATTTCTTTGTACGCGGTTCCTCTTACAAGCTTCTGGGTCTCTTCCCAGCGGACATTCATCTCTTTGGAGCGGAAGATGGCAAGGTGTTTCTCTTTGGCACCGATGATCTGGGCCGCGATATGTTCTCCCGCATTCTCTTCGGAGGGCAGATTTCCATGTCCATCGGCCTGGTGGGTGTATTCCTCAGCCTCTTTCTGGGTCTTTTGTTTGGGGGTATCTCCGGCTATTACGGAGGAGCTGTGGATAATGTCATTCAGCGGGTGATTGAGGTACTGCGCTCCTTCCCCACCATTCCACTGTGGATGGCCCTCAGTGCGGCTCTGCCGCCGGATTTGTCGCCCATAGGAGTCTATATGGGAATTACAATCATTCTGTCCTTGATCGGATGGACCGCCTTGGGTCGACAGGTTCGCGGGAAGGTGCTGGCCATCAAGAACGAGGACTTCGTGATTGCAGCCCGCCTCTCGGGCACAAGTGAACCTAGAATCATCCTTTCCCACCTGATACCGTCCTTTATGAGCCACATTATTGCCAGTCTAACCTTGGCCATTCCCTCCATGATTCTGGCGGAGACATCCCTCAGCTTCTTGGGTATTGGCCTGCGGCCTCCCGTCGTTAGCTGGGGTGTGATGCTGCAAAAAGCCCAGAACGTACACGCTCTGATGATGGCTCCTTGGCTCTTGATTCCAGGCATTTTTGTGATCCTTTATGTCTTGGCCTTCAATTTCCTAGGTGATGGTCTGCGCGATGCAGCTGACCCTTATGGAAACTAGCTGAGGAAAGTGGGTGATCAGATGAAGAAAATGGCTCCAGACAGCATTTTGGATGTGAGAGACCTTACGGTTAAGTTCTTTTTAGATGAAGGTACAGTACATGCGGTGAACGGTGTGTCCTTTTCGGTGCCTGCAGGTCGGTCGGTGGGGATCGTGGGAGAAAGCGGATGCGGAAAAACGGTGAGTGCCTATTCGATCACCCGCCTGCTGCCGAAAACTGCCCGCATTTCCGGGGAGATTCTCTTTCGCGAGAGAGGCGGCGACATCACAAATATTACCGAGCTTGAGCCCGACGGCGGAGATATGCGCCGTATTCGGGGGAAAGAAATCTCCATGATCTTTCAAGAGCCTATGTCCTCCTTGAGTCCCGTGCATAAAATCAGCAATCAACTGTCCGAAGCGATCATTCAGTTTCAGGGATTGACAAAACGTCAAGCCCGAGCCCGTGTGATCGAGCTGCTGCAGCTGGTGGGGATTCCCCAAGCGGAGCGCCGGGTGGATGATTACCCCTTCCAATTAAGTGGAGGCATGCGCCAGCGGGCGATGATCGCCATGGCCCTAGCCCGCAATCCTCGTGTTTTAATTGCCGATGAGCCGACTACCGCCCTGGACGTCACCTTGCAGGCCCAGGTACTCAATTTGATCCGGGACATGCAAGACGAGTTCAAGCTGTCCTTGATCCTCATCACCCATGACTTGGGAGTGGTGGCCCATATGGTCGATTACGTGTCTATCATGTACTTGGGCATGGTTGTGGAAAGTGGTCCCGTCATTGAAATCTTCGATAATCCCAAACATCCTTATACAAGAGGACTTATGCATTCAATCCCGAAACTAAGAGGTCGAAGGGGCGAACGGGTGGAACCGATTCCCGGCTTCGTACCCAGCGCCTATGCCCTCCAGGAGGGATGCCCCTTTTGCGAACGTTGTCCCATGAGAGAAGAACGTTGTACAAAAGGGATCCCCCAACGTGTTCAAGTCGGCAGTGAACACTATGTATGCTGCCATGTCTATCAGCCAGGGGAGGGTGAGCCAGATGTTGTCAATGCCTGATGATTGCATTCTTCAAGTGACCGACCTAAAGAAGCACTTTCCCATTGAGGCCGGCTTCTTCCGTAGAAAGAAGATTGGTGCTGTACGGGCTGTGGATGGGGTGTCCTTTTCGGTGGAAACAGGTAGGACTTTAGGTTTGGTCGGGGAGAGCGGCTGTGGTAAAACAACGACCGCCAGGGCGATCCTCAGGGCGCTTGATCCCACCAGCGGCAGCGTCTTGTTTAGAACCCGGGAGGGAATTGTGGACATGGTCAAGCTAAAAGGGCCAGCCCTCAAAGGAGCCCGCGCCGATATGCAGATGGTCTTCCAGGATCCTTATTCTTCCCTGAACCCCCGTCTACCTATAATGGACATCATTGCAGAGCCCCTGAAGGCTCATGGATATCCAAAGAAAGAGCGGGAGGAAAGGGTAAAGGAGCTTCTGTCCTTGGTCGGATTGCGGCCCGAATATGCCCGGCGTTATCCCCATTCCTTTAGCGGAGGTCAGCGGCAGCGGATTGGTGTTGCCCGGGCCTTAGCTTTGCGGCCGGCCCTGATCGTGGCAGATGAACCCGTTTCAGCTTTGGATGTCTCTGTGCAGGCCCAAGTGCTGAATTTGCTCCTGGATCTCCAGGACCGCCTGGGATTGTCCTTTGTGTTCATTGGCCACGATCTCAGCGTTGTCCGTTATCTTTGTGATACGGTAGCTGTCATGTATCTTGGCAAAATCGTTGAGCTCGCCGCGGTGGACGCACTGTATGAAGAACCCAGGCATCCCTATACCAGCACTCTGCTCTCCGCTGTACCCGATGCCGATCCTCATGCGCCCTGGCGGCGGGATATTGTCAAAGGGGAAGTAACCGGGGATGAGCGGGAGATTGTGGGCTGCAGCTTTGAACCGCGCTGTCCCTACGCCCAGGAGATTTGCCGCAACCAGACTCCAGAACTGAGCAGTGGGACGGTCCAGGACAGTACCCATCTGGCCGCTTGCCACTTTGCCGGCGCACTCGATCTGGAAGGTGTAAGTTGAATATTAGGGGTCTGACCCCCAAGTTAAGGAGAAGGATAAAGTGAAGACGGTGGCCTTTGCAGTTGTAGGTGTGAGGAATTTCGCCCAAAGTCACATTCGAACCATCAAGAAACTGGAGGAGGAGGGAATCGGCAGGCTGCAGGCTGTGGTCGTTCGTGACCAAGAGGGTCGCCAAGACGGTTCGGCCCAGCTGCTTCAGGAATTGGGAGAGCAAGGTGTCGTCCTTTTCGATTCCTATGAACAGCTCTTGCAGGAGGGCCAGGGACTTGTTGATCTGATCACACTGCCCGTTGCTGTCCATACCCATTATGACTTGGCCAAACAGGGGATGGAAGCCGGTTATAGCCTGGTTTTGGAGAAACCTCCAGTCCCCACAGTCCAGCAGGTTGATGACTTGATATGCCTTGAACAGCAGACCGGGCAGTTTTGTTCTGTCGGGTTCCAAATGATCCATTCGCCCTCCCTCCGCAAGCTCAAAGAGGAGGTTTGTGCTGGGAGATTAGGCGAGCTTAAGGAGATCACCTGTCGTGGCTACTGGCCCCGGGATCGCGCCTATTACAGCCGCAATGGCTGGGCAGGCCGCGCGGTCGTTGATGGGATGTTGGTGCTTGATGGGCCCATTCACAATGCACTGGCGCACTATCTCAACAACATGATTTTTATGTCCGGGCCTGCGCTAGATACAAGTGCCGATCTGCGCTGGATCCGCGCCGAGCTTTATCGCAGCAGACCCTTTATCACTTCCGATGACACGTCCTGCCTGGAAGCGGAAACGACGGCGGGGACGCGCCTTTACTTCTATGTCACCCATTCCCCTCGCAGCCAATTCGATCCGGTGATGGAAGTCGTGGGCACGAAGGGTACAGCTACCTGGAATTATGAAGGGGAGTGCGAAATCGAGACCCAGGATGGAACAGAACGTTTTGACAACGGCGGCGTCGATCCCTGGTTTGAGGTCATGCGTGTTTCTGCCAAGGTCCGCCGGGGAGAGCTAGCTCGCCCCTATTCAACACTGGCTAATTCCAGAAGCTTTGTTGTCGCCATTAACGGGGCATACGATTCCGCCCGCTATATCCGTCCCATACCCCAAGAATTCGTAGAGAGTACCCTCTCAGGTCCCAAGGAGTGCGCCGTGGTCAAGGATATAGATGAGCTGCTTGATCAGGCTTGTGCCCACAGGAAACTCCTTTCTGACCTGGGTGTACCCTGGGCGGTATCGACTCCAAGAATCGATCTCCAGGACTATAAAGAGTTCAGCCCATTCTCTCAGCCGCGTACCTTTGTTGAACTGGGAGGATAAAACGACTCGAACCGGTGGGGAGAATAGGGATGGTTGTTAAGGGCTAATTCCGAAAAAGGGCAAAGTGTAAATAAAAAGAGGAAAACATTGAGTAATGGAGAACACTATTTTGGATAGAAATTGCGATTTGAGGGGGCGATGCTGGAAGGATAGGGTATTCCAAGAAGGTTGCTTTTGTTGAGCACATGTCTGACGAGAATGAGGAGGAATACATATGAGGAAACTGTGGTTAGCACTGGTTATCTGTGTGCTTCTCATCGCCACCATGTCATCCTTAGTAGGTGCACAGGAAGAAATCACACTTCGAATTTCCTGGTGGGGTTCGCAAGAAAGGCACGACCGTACCATGGCTGTGATTGAACTGTTTGAAGAGAGATATCCCCACATTACAATTGAGCCCGAATTTGCCGGATGGGGCGACTACTGGGATCGCATTGCCACCCAAGCGGCCGGTAGAAATCTGCCTGACGTTTACCAACAGGATATGCAGTATATTGATTTGTACAGTTCCCGGGGAATGCTCGAGGACTTAAATCCGTATGTTGAGAGCGGAGCTTTGGATACAACCTATATTGCTGATGCGGAAATCAGCGGTGGCATGATTGATGGTAAGCTCTTCGGCATCAACCTGGGAAGTAATGCTCTAGTGGCGATCTATGATCCCGCCATGTTTGCCCAAGCCGGTGTAGAGCCCCCTGGCCCTGAATGGACATGGGATGATTACGTCGAAATTGGCCGCAAGATCAAGGCTGAGTTGGGTGTACCCTTTGCTCCAGGACTACCTGGGAATATGTTCCACGCATTTCAGCATGTCTTAAGACAAAACGATCTCCTGTTCTATGCCCCCGACGGCAAGAGCCTAGGCTTTGATGATGATCAGCTGCTCACAGATTTGCTCCAGCTGGAGCTTGATTTGGTGAACGAGGGAGTATTGGCTACGCCCGCGGTGCGTGACGAAGTCAACAGCCTCGAAGATGAGCTGATGATCACTGGTGATGCAGCGACCGTCTGGCACTGGAGTAATGCCATTGTTGCGGTGACCGCCGCAGCCGATCGGCCGCTGGGCATGATCACCTTGCCTAAGGCCAAAGACCAAGTCAGGGAAGGATTATACATTAAGCCGAGCATGTTCTTCTCGGTAGCAGAGTCTTCTCCCAACAAAGATGCAGCTGTTATGTTCATTGACTTCTTCATCAATGATGTAGAGGCCAATAAGATCCTCTTTGCAGAACGCGGTGTGCCCATCTCCTCTTATGTGAGGGAGGAGCTTGAGCCCTTACTGACCGATGTTCAGATTCAAATGTTCAATTACCTGGATCTGGCTGCACAGCATAGCAGTGCCATTGATCCCCCAGAACCTCCTGGCCATCCAGAGGTACTGCGGTTGATTGAGGACATCGAGAGTATGGTACTCCATGGCGCTTCAACACCTGCTGAAGCAGCGAAAATGTTCCGTCAGGAAGCCAACAGGATTCTCCGCAGCCAATAGAGCTAAGTGAGTCCTAGGTCTATTGTCCTTAACACTCCCACGGACAGATGTTCGTGGGAGTCGTTTAAGGCATTCCAAGGAGGTTCGGCCCATGCCTAGCTTAACCGGACTGGCTCGCAGTAAAAACGGAGCCCGGCCAGCAAAGCCCTACAGAAAGCTGCGTCAACAGAACAACTTCGCAGGATATGTCTTCATTTTCCCCTGGTTGTTCGGATTTCTAGCCGTGACGATCATTCCCATGCTGTTGTCCTTATATCTCTCCTTTACCCGTTACGACATTCTTTCGCCCGCACGCTGGGTTGGGCTCCAGAATTTTGAGAATATCTTTCTGTATGATTACTTGTTCACCCAGTCCTTGAAGGTGACGTTTCGCTATGCATTCATCTCCGTACCTTTACGTTTAGCCTTCGCTCTCTTTTTGGCGATATTGTTGGTTCAGCCGAGACGGGGTGTTGGGCTCTATCGCACACTTTTCTATGTTCCGTCGGTCTTCGGGGGCAGCATTGCCGTTGCAGTGATGTGGAGGCAGCTGTTTGGAACGAACGGAGCGCTCAACTCACTTCTTATGTCCTTGGGCTTGATGGAAACAAATTTCGGCTGGTTGACCAGTCCCCAGACGGCTCTCTGGACCTTGATTATCCTTGCGGTCTGGCAGTTTGGCTCGCCCATGCTGATCTTTCTAGCGGGCTTGAAACAGATCCCGGCATCTTTGTATGAGGCCGCCATGATTGATGGCGCTTCGGGATGGCAGAGCTTTACCCGCATCACCATACCCATGCTAACTCCCATCATTTTCTTCAACTTCGTCGTCCAGATTATCAGCGGATTTATGATGTTCACCCAGGCGTTGGTGATCACCAATGGGGGACCTTTCAACCGTACTCTCCTCTATATTCTGTATGTGTTCCGCAAAGGATTCACCGATTACAGTATGGGTTACGCCAGCGCTTTAGCCTGGATACTCTTGCTTGTGGTGGGAGTTATTACGGCTGTGGTGTTCAAGACCTCCTCGTACTGGGTGTTTTATGAAGCAAGGGAGGGAGAATAGATGGGCCGCCGAACCAAAAGCAAATTGAGGACAGTCTTGTACCACGCGTTTATTCTGGCTCTAGCCCTATTCGTTTTTTATCCCGTCCTGTGGCTGATTGCCAGTTCGTTCAAGACACACTCTGAGATCTTCACACAAGCTCATTCCTTAATTCCTTCCAGCCTGCAATGGCAGAACTATGTCCAGGGTTGGCAGGGGTTTGGACGGGTATCCTTTGGAACATTCTTTACCAACTCTTTTATTATCACCATCGTCTCCACCATAGGGCAGGTTTCTTCATCAGCCTTAGTGGCCTACGGTTTTGCTCGTATTAACTTTGTTGGAAAGAGAGTTTTGTTTGCCTGCATGATCATGACGATGCTGCTGCCGGCCCAGGTTCTGATGATTCCCCAATACCTGCTTTTCAATCAGCTGGGGTGGGTGAACAGCTGGAAACCCCTCCTTGTTCCCTCTTTTTTTGGAGTACCGTTTTTCATCTTCCTGATCATGCAGTTCATTCGGGGTATTCCCATGGAACTGGATGAGTCGGCCAAAATCGATGGCTGTGGAGTGTTTGGGATTTTCTTTCGAATCCTGCTGCCCAACATCACGCCCGCACTGGTTACCGCTACCATTTTCTCCTTCTATTGGAA
>DUPN01000040.1 GCA_012838305.1 Bacillota bacterium
ATACCCATGCTATATTCGCTCTATATCTCCTTTACGAACTATAGGATCGCATCAGCACCCATTTGGATAGGTCTACAGAACTATATCCGCATGTTTACGAGCGATCCCCGCTTTGTTAAGTCCATCAAAGTCACTTTGTACTATGTTTTTGCCTCTGTGCCTCTGAAAATAGGCTTTGCACTGGTTGTGGCATTTTTACTGACGCGCAAAACCCGCTTGGCGGGATTTTATCGTTCCGTCTATTACCTGCCCTCATTGATTGGTGGGAGCGTGGCAGTATCCCTAGTGTGGCGGGAGCTGTTTTCTGTTAAGGGCCTGGTTAATAATGTCTTGCAGTGGTTGGGGCTCCAGCCCATAGCCTGGCTTGGTGATCCCACTTATGCAATTTGGGTGTTAATCGTCCTCGCTGTGTGGCAGTTTGGCTCCTCCATGCTCATTTTTGCCGCGGGTCTGAAACAGATACCAGAAAGCTATTACGAAGCTGCGGAAATTGATGGCGGGTCTCTCCTCCAGCAGTTTTTCTACATCACTCTGCCTTGCTTATCACCGGTGATTTTGTTTAACCTTGTGATGCAGACCATTTCCGGATTCATGAATTTTACCCAGGCCTTTATCATCACCACGGGAGGTCCCATGGACAGCACATTGTTCTACGCTCTCTACCTTTACCAGAGCGCCTTCAACTACTTTGAGATGGGCTATGCCAGCGCCATGGCCTGGGTTCTCCTCATTATTGTGGCCTTCGTGACCGCACTGATATTCAAGTCGTCCGATTACTGGGTTTATTACGAGTCTAAGGGAGGAAGGTAATATGGCTGTCATGAGCAGGCAGACGAAAAAACGAATGACAAAACTAGCCTATCACCTTCTGGTTTTTGGCCTAGGTTTCCTGATGATCTATCCGGTACTGTGGATGGTGTCGGGCGCCTTTAAAACCAACTACGAAATTCTCAACGAGTCATTGAAGCTGGTTCCAAACAGCTTTAGCCTGGACAACTTTCGCCGAGGGTGGCAGGGATTCGGACGATTAACCTTTGCCCATTTCTTTCGCAACTCCTTTGTCATCACCACAGCGGCCACAGCGGGAATTACCCTTTCATCCGCTATGGTCGCTTACGCCTTTTCGCGCTTGCGTTTTCCCGGACGGCAGTTCTTCTTTATTAGCATGATGGCTACATTGATGCTCCCAGCGCAGGTAGTGATGATTCCCCAATATATTATCTTTCGAAATCTTGGGTTCATTAATACCTATGTGCCCTTAATCTTGCCGGCCTGGTTTTCCAGGGCGTTTTTTGTGTTCATGATTATGCAGTTTATTCGGGGTCTGCCCAAGGAACTCGATGAGGCGGCCATTATCGATGGGTGTTCGTTTTACTCGGTGTTCTACCGGATCACCATGCCCTTGATCAAACCGGCCTTGATTACCACCATCATTATCAACTTCTATTGGGTCTGGGATGACTTTATGGGCCCTTTGATTTATCTGAGCAGGCCGGCGAGGTTCCCCGTTTCTTTGGCCATTAAACTGTTTGCGGACTCCACCTCCACAACGGACTTCGGGGCCATGTTTGCCATGTCCACCCTGTCCCTCTTGCCCGTATTCCTTATATTCCTGTTCTTTAACCGCTATTTGATTGAAGGTATTAGTACCAGTGGATTGAAGGGGTAGATGACATGAGGATCAATCGCAAGGAGTTAGTCAGGCGGCATAATCCCACCATACAAAGCTTTGATCCCTCTACACCTCTGTCTGTGGGAAATGGTGAATTTGCCTATACAGCAGACTTTACAGGGGTGCAAACCTTCTGCAAAGAGCATCGATCTGCAGTGCCCCTCTGCACCATGTCACAGTGGGGTTGGCATACCACACCCGTTTCCAGGGAGCGCTGGGGCTATCATCTCTCTGATCTTGAGTTGGAGCCCTACGATACAGCGGGGCGTTTGGTGGGTTACCCCACGCGCAGTGCGGGACAAG
>DUPN01000041.1 GCA_012838305.1 Bacillota bacterium
ATTATTGGCTGTGGAGGCATTGCCAACGGCAAACATATGCCGGCATTGGCCAAACTTCCGAATGTGGAAATGGTCGCCTTTTGCGACATTGAGCGTTCCAGGGCTGAAAAGGCTGCCCAGGAGTATGGAGCAAAAGAAGCCCAGGTGTATCAGGACTATGTTCAGCTTCTTAAGGAGGAGTCTCTGGATGTGGTGCACGTGTGCACGCCCAATAGCTCCCATGCACCCATCACCATTGCCTCCCTTGAGGCCGGTTGTCACGTCATGTGCGAAAAACCCATGGCGAAGACCGCCCAAGAGGCCTGGGCGATGGTGGCTGCCGCCAAACGTACCGGCAAGAAACTTACCATTGGCTACCAGAACCGTTTTCGCAGCGACAGCGAATACCTAAAGAAGGCTTGTGAACGGGGGGATCTAGGGGAGATTTACTTCGCCAAAGCAAGGGCCCTCCGTCGCCGGGCAGTGCCAACCTGGGGCGTGTTCCTTGATGAAGAGAAACAGGGCGGAGGATCCCTCATTGACATTGGCACCCATGCCTTGGACTTGACGCTGTGGATGATGGACAACTACCGCCCGAAGTACGTGGTGGCAACAACCTACCACAAGCTGAACAAGCGCGAGAATGCAGCCAATGCCTGGGGACCCTGGGATCCGAAGAAGTTTCAAGTGGAGGACTCTGCCTTCGGGTTTATGGTGATGGAGGATGGAGCCACCATTATTCTCGAATCCAGCTGGGCTCTGAATACTCTGTTTGAAGGGGAAGCCCGGACCATTCTCCATGGAACAGAAGGCGGAGCCGATATGGAAGACGGACTGCGCATTAATGGAGAGGACTTGGGCAAGCTCTACACTAAAACGCCCGCTCTAGGAAACAGCGGAGTGGCTTTCTATGATGGAAAGAAGGAACGTGAGGCGGATCGGGAAGCGCGTCTGTGGATCGAGAGTGTCGTCAACAACACGTCCCCTTTGGTCTTGCCAGAGCAGGCCGCCATGGTGACAGAGATCCTCGAGGCGATGTATCAGTCGGCCCGGCAGGGCGGACCGGTGTTTTTCGAGAATGGACGCAGGAAATAGAACTTGCACTTGTGAGGTTGGGCCTAAGGGTCTAACCTCTTTTTTTTTTGCATAATTTTAGAGGAGAGGAGGTAGACAATGGGGCCAGTTATGAACAGAACGCTAAGACGAAGACTCGCCCACACTCTGGATCTGCCAGCCGCGGTATTGCTGGATCAGGCCACCATTCACTTGATGGGCGACGCTGAAGCGCGAATCGTCAACCATAGGGGACTGGTACAGTATACCAGCCTTTGCATCAAAGCCCGCTCGTTGCAGGGAATGATTGAACTCACAGGCGAAGACCTGGAAATCGTCTCCTTTTCTTCCAGCGAGATGAAAATCGCAGGACGAATTCGACAGGTGGTATTGAAATGACGTCCTACGGGTGGATGTGGTGGCAGGGATATGTGACCGTTCGCTTAAGGGGACCGGGACTGGAGCGTTTGCTGAACAAAATAGCGGATCTGGATATTGGCCTGCACAAGGTGGAACGCTTGACTGCAGATGTGATCATTATCCGTCTGAGGGTCAGGGATTTCCGTCGCTTGCGTCCGCTGCTTCGGGGAACAAGAATCAATGTGTCCATCTTAGACAAGCATGGTGCGGCATTTCTGATCCGGAAGTTCCGGCTGCGCGCATTCTTTGCTGTCGGTCTTGTGGCTTCGGTCCTGCTCATCCTCTATCTCGGCAATTTCCTCTGGTTTATTGAAGTAACCGGCCTGGAAACGTTGCCCCTAGAAGCACTGAAGATGGCCGCTGAAGAACTGGGCTTGCGAGCGGGGACAGCCAAATGCCAGATTCAGCCCCGCGCCGTCGAAGCAGGGCTTATGAAGCGTTTTCCCAGTCTGGTTTGGGCAGACGTTCGCCTGAATGGGGTCAAGGCCGAGATCCGTCTGGGCGAAGGGGACGGGCTTCAGTCTGAATATGGAACCTCCGGTCAGATTTATGCCAAGAAAGATGGTTTGGTCACAGAGATTAGGGCCTTGCGGGGTACCCCCCAAGTGAGGGAAGGTGCCACAGTGCGCCAAGGCGACCTTTTGATCGCAGGGGTATACTCTGATGCTCGGGGGCAAAAACAGTTTGGTGCTGCTCAAGGGATCGTCAAGGCACGAGTTTGGTATGAGGGGGTGGGTGAGACCGCTCTACTTCGGTGGGAGCCTATTCCAACGGGACGGAACCATACCCAGTATGTCCTGTCTATTGGTCCGATCACCATTCCCCTAGGTCGGAGTTATGCGCGGGACAGCCATCTGGTTGAA
Organism: Bacillota bacterium; assembly: GCA_012838305.1. Taxonomy (GTDB): domain Bacteria; phylum Bacillota; class Limnochordia; order Darwinibacteriales; family Darwinibacteriaceae; genus UBA5420. The sequence goes on from DUPN01000041.1 coordinate 2,316, forward strand.
GGCAAAGACTGGAACCTCTACTTGGGCAGGGCCATGGTGCCCATCCGCTGGACCCGACTCGAGTACCAAGAAGTGGAACGAGTCAGCATACGGGTCGCAGACCAAGAGGCTGAACGGGCGGCCTACGCTTTGGCTTGGGAGAGCCTGATGGCCCAGGGGGTTTCCAGGGAAGCAGTACTCGAAGAACGACATAGAACGGACTTGATTATTGATGGCGATGGCCTGCGAGTTACCGTCCAAGTAGAAGTGCAGGAAGACATAGGGCTATTTTTGAGCCAATGATTTGCACTTCAGTTGCATTTTGCTTATAATAAGGGCATACGAGGACAAAGGATGGTTGATGCGTTGAGTCAAATATTGCGCCTTCGAGATAATGAACAGGCCCAAGCCGTCAGCGGTAAGAGGGATGAGAATCTGCGTTTAGTGGAGGCTGCCTTCGGCGTAAAGATCATACCCCGCGGGCTGGATCTGTTGATTAGCGGATCCGATGAGGCAGTGGCCAAGACAAAAAAGGCCTTAACGAACATGGCTGGTTTGGGAACGGGCTTAACCAGCCATGATGTATACTATGCCATCAAGTTAAGCGAGAACGGCGATTCCACCGTCCTCAATGAACTCAGCTCAGGCATTGTAGTCAGTACCCATAGAGGCAAAATTATCCGGCCGAAAACCGCGGGTCAACGGCGCTATGTAGGGAGCATTTCCCGCAGCGACATTGTCTTCGCCATAGGACCTGCCGGAACAGGGAAGACCTATCTGGCCATGGCTGTGGCCATCGCCAGCCTCAAGAAAAAGGAAGTGGAACGGGTCATTTTGACGCGCCCTGCGGTGGAAGCAGGAGAACACCTGGGCTTTCTGCCCGGCGATCTGCAGGACAAGGTGGACCCCTATCTCAGGCCGCTCTACGACGCCCTCTATGATATTTTGGGCCAAGAGACCTATCAGAAGTACCGCGAGAAGGGCATCATCGAGATCGCGCCTTTGGCCTATATGCGCGGGCGAACCCTCGATGATAGCTTTATCATTCTTGATGAGGCCCAAAACTGCACGCCAGCCCAAATGAAGATGTTCCTGACGCGCCTGGGTTTTGGATCGAAGGCAGTGATCACAGGCGACATCACGCAAGTGGACTTGCCCCGAGGAAAGACATCGGGTCTGGTTCAGATCCAAAAAATCCTCAGGGGCGTAGAAGGAATAGGTTTCTGCTATTTGCACGAAAGCGATGTGGTTCGCCATCCTTTAGTACAACGCATCATTCAAGCCTATGACAGCTATGATAAGTCCCACTCCTAGGAGGCGTATCGTGAAACGAAAGAACAAGAGTCGCGCGGGAACACAAACCAGACAGTTTTGGCACGAGTTTGTTAAGGGAACCGGCTTTCGGCACTGGCTCTTAGGTGCGCTTCTTACTGCCGTGATACTGGCTATTGTGTTCTTCAATGCCTTGCCCCAAGGGGCACATGTTGAGGTCGGGCAGGTGGCCAGAAAAGATTTGGCCGCACCAATTACTGCGGTGAATACAGGAGAAACAGAGCGCCTCAGGGAAGAAGCGGCCAGGCAGATGGTTCTCCAGGTGAACGAAGACCCCAGTTTTTATGTGATGAATCCTGCCATTGTCTTGCGGGTGGAAGAAAACCTTACCGGCATTTTGAATCTTGTACGCTTGGGAATTGCGCTGGAACCTGTGGAAGATGCGGGTTTTGAAAGTGCCCCCGAGGCACTGTCGGTTTCGGAGATTGATCGCCGCTTGATTCGGGATTGGAAGATGGAGATCCCCCAGTCCACCTTGGAAGCCATTACGGCACTATCCTTTGCCGAATACGATCAATTTGCCCAGACCACGACGGATTTGGTCCTGAAAACCATGGACGAGAGGATCAGCGAAGACGGTCTGCGCGATGCTCGCGACTCCTTTGAAGCCTCTATCGGAGCTAGCAGTCTTGGAGGAGAGGCTGCAGCAGCTGCCACCCTGATCGGACGACAGCTCATCCAGCCCAATTTGGTTCTGGATACAGAAAAGGTGAATCGCGCACGCCAAGAGGCCATGGATGCGGTGGAGCCTGTCCGGATTATGCAAGGCGAGATCATTGTCCGTAAAGGCGATGTGGTACGTCCTGAGCATGTTACCCTTTTGCAGGATGTGGGTTTGATTAAGACAGGCCGCGACTATGGTGCCCTGGCGGGCATGGCTTTTTTTGTCCTGGCCTGCATGGCTCTACTGGCCTTGTTCTTCTATCATCATCGCCCGGATCTCCTGGGAAGCGGTGCACTGTTGGCACTTGTAGGCTCGGTCTTGATCGCGGTATTGTTAATCGGCAAATTGTTTAGTCTAAACAGCTGGCCGCTTGCTCCCTATCTGAACCCCTCGGCCTTGGTAGGTCTTCTGCTCACTTTGCTGATCGATGCCCGAGTTGCCAGTATCTCCACTGTGATTATTGCGATTTTGCTAGGGCTGGTTCATGAGATGAACTGGGTGATCACCGTCCTTACCCTAGCCGGCGGTTTGGTAGCTGTCTTAAGCATCTCGAAGGTAAGTCAACGGGGGGACTTGATGCGAGCGGGTTTCATCGTTGGTGGAGTCAATTTTTTGCTCATGATCTCTCTGGGCTTGGTTGGACAGAACAGCGATTTGATCATCCATAGTTATCTGGGGCTTTTATCCGGTGTATTAGCGTCCATCGTGGCCATTGGTGCTCTACCCTATTTGGAGAGTGTGTTCAAGATCACCTCTCCCATTCGCCTCCTTGAGCTATCGAACCCGAATCATCCCCTCCTGCGTCGGCTGATGCTGGAAGCCCCCGGCACCTATCACCACAGTATTCTAGTGGGGAACTTGGCAGAAGCTGCCGCTGAAGCGGTTGGGGCTGACGGCCTTTTGGCGCGGGTTGGTTCGCATTATCATGACATCGGTAAACTGCGCCGACCGTACTTTTTCGTTGAGAATCAGGTGGGGAAGGATAATCCCCATGATAAGATGGCACCGTCCCTCTCTACACTCATTATTACCTCCCACGTCAAGGATGGGATTGAGCTGGCCAATGAGTTCAAACTTCCGGATGTGGTTACCCAGTTTATTGCGCAGCATCATGGTACGGATTTGGTGCGCTTCTTCTATCATAGAGCCTGTGAGTCCAGCGATGACGACTCAATCAGCGAGACAGACTATCGTTACCCCGGACCTAAACCGCAGGGACGCGAAGTAGCTATTGTGTCTCTGGCCGATGCGGCCGAAGCTGCAGTGCGGTCCATCTCCAGACCAAACCCTGGGAAAATCGAAGGCTTGGTGCGCAAGATTATTAAGGATCGCCTAAATTCAGGCGAACTCGATGAAAGCGACTTGACCTTCCAGGACATGGACAGAATCGCCACCGCCTTCACGAAGGTGATCATGGGAATGTTCCACTCCCGGGTGGAATATCCCGAACAGATCACGAAAGAAGAAATCGAGGGGAAGAGAGCTAAGAATGGACGTTCTGATCAACAGTGAGTTAGATGGGGACGTAGTGCATCCCTATGAAAACCTGGTCAGACAGGGCTTGGAGTGCGCGGCCCAGTTGCACGATCTCCAGGGAACCCTGGAGGTCAGCGTCTCATTTGTGGACGATGGGACCATACAGATACTCAATCGGGAGTATCGCAGCATGGACGCTCCCACCGATGTGCTCTCTTTCCCTCAGGACGATGATGGGGGGTTCGTTGCCTTGGAGGGGATGCCCGCTGTCTTGGGGGATATTGTGATTTCTCTGGAACGGGCCCAGAGCCAGGCAGCCGAGTTCGGGCACAGCGTGGAGCGAGAGGTTGTGTACCTTGCAGTGCATGGGTTCTTGCACTTGCTTGGGTATGATCACCATGATCCCGAGGAGCAAAGGATCATGCGGGAGCAGGAAGAAAGGGTGTTAGCACAGCTCGAATTGGGGAGAGATTACAGGTGAAGCAGCGACGGCTTTACGACAGCGTGAAGGATGCGGTCAGGGGTATTGTTTATGTGCTGCGTTCAGAAAAGAACATGCGGATTCACATCGCCCTTGGGCTTGCAGTGATTGTGCTGGCCATTGTTTTGGATGTCCCTCGCTTGGAGCTGATGATTCTCATTTTGACCATAGGCATTATGTATGTTGCGGAGCTGGTTAATACGGCCTTAGAAGAAGTGGTCAACCTGATTACAAGAGACTATCACCCTTTGGCCGGGGTAGTAAAAAACATCGCAGCCGGGTCTGTCTTGGTGGCGGCCCTAACGGCTCTTTGCATTGGTTACCTCGTATTCAAAGGTTACTTTATGCCCTAAAGGTGGGAGATATATGCGAGCGCGTGAGTTGATGGAATGCGCCATAGAGGCAAGGAAGCAAGCTTATGTTCCATATTCAAACTATAAGGTGGGGGCAGCCGTCCTCGATCAGAGCGGCCGGGTCTTCACCGGCTGCAATATTGAGAATGCAGCCTACAGCCCTACGAACTGTGCAGAACGGACTGCGATTTTCAAGGCCATTTCAGAAGGGTCCCTGCGTTTTGCGGCTTTGGCTATTGTGGCCGATTCTCCCCGCGCCGTTACGCCCTGCGGTGTCTGCCGACAAGTTATGGCTGAGTTCTTTCAACCCGACACTCCTGTCTATCTAGGCAATCTGCAGGGGGAGATCGTAGCAACTACGTTCCAGGAGCTCTTGCCTGGCGCTTTCACGTCTGCAGCTATGAACCTTGAGGTTAAAGGCGATGAATAGGGGCTTTCGTTCGGGTTTTGTTGCGGTGGTAGGTCGGCCCAATGTAGGTAAGTCTACCCTTTTGAACGCACTGATCGGCCACAAGGTGGCCATTGTGTCGAACAAACCTCAGACCACGCGCAACACCATCCAGTGTGTGCTAACCCGGGACGACGCGCAGATCGTCTTTCTTGATACGCCCGGAATACATAAACCCCTGCATAAGCTGGGGGAGTATATGGTGAAAAGCGCCTTTCATGCCCTCGATGATGTGGATTTGGTATTGTGGCTCGTGGAAATGGGTAAATGGACCCCAGCCGATGAACATATCCTGCGTGAGCTGGCCGAAGTAAAGCAGCCCGTGTGTTTAGTGGCCAACAAAGCGGATCAAATTAACGGGGAGGAGCAAGAGCGCTTTCTGAGGGAAATGACCCTAAGACGTGATTTTGCCTTTGTTTTGGGAATCTCGGCTGTGGAGGGCACCAATCTTCCCGCTTTGGTTCAATCCATTGTGGACGGTCTAGAGGAGGGTCCCCAGTATTATCCCGAGGACTGGATTACTGATCATCCCGAGCGATTTGTGATTGCTGAGTTTATTCGGGAGGAGCTTTTGGTCCGAACAGAAGAGGAGATTCCCCATTCCATCGCCGTTGATGTGGATGAGATTAAGGAAGATCCGCAGCAGAACCTGATGCGGATTCGCGCCACCATCTATGTGGAACGGGACAGCCAGAAAGGAATTGTGATCGGTAAGAGTGGTCAGATGCTCAAGGAAGTGGGTACCGGTGCTCGTCTCCAGATCGAACGGCTGCTAGGAGTGAGGGTTTACCTCGAGCTGTGGGTGAAGGTCAAGAAGGACTGGCGCAACAAACCGGGTGCCCTCAGGGAATTTGGGTATGAGTGACTACCCTCATAATAGTTTCGATTTTGGCGAAAGTTGTCAAGGGAGGTTCAGCAATGATTACTACTCAAGTGGCCCATCAATCGGATGAACGCAGTCAATTGACGGACCTTGTCATCAAAGCCAAAGCAGGCGATGGCCGCGCTCGTGAACAGATCCTGCAGGACTATCGTCCATTTTACTTACGGGTAGCCTCAGGCTCCTGCCGCAAGTATCTGGTTTTAGGGCGCGACGATGAGGCTAGTATTGCCATGATAGCATTTAATGAAGCCATCGATTCCTACAATGTGGATGGAGGAGCATCTTTCCTCAGTTTTGCCGAGATCGTGATCAAACGCCGCATGGTGGACTATTTCCGCCGTCAATCCAAAAAGGCGGATGAGATTCCCTTATCGAGTTTGGAAAACGATGAGAACGAAGACAGTATCATTCAAAGGATCGAATCCAAAGAGGCCCATACAGTCTTGCAGATTCAAGAAGAAACCGAGGAGCGGAGGGAAGAGATCTTTCGCCTGGATCAACTCCTTAGTCACTACGGAATTCGTTTCTCCGATCTGGTCAAGATCTCCCCAAAACATCAAGACGCCCGGGATCGGGCTTTACAGGTGGCGAGAACCTTAGCCAATGACCCGGAGCTCTTGGGCTACTTGACCACTAGGAAATCCTTGCCCCTAAAAGAGCTTGAAGAACGGGTGGAGGTAAGTCGCAAGACGCTCGAGCGGCAGAGGAAATACATAATCGCCCTCACACTTGTTTTAGTCGGCGACTTTTATCATCTGCGTGAATATTTGAACCGACCAGCGTGAAAAGGAGGGGACCCGTGTGAAACATCGTGGGGTTGTTGTGGAGATTGCACCGAAGAATCAAGTGATTGTCATGACTTCTCGGGGGGAGTTTGTCAAGGTCCCTTTTAAGAAGCATGTCCAGGTGGGGCAAGAAATTCGTTTTAGCCCAAAAAAGGAACGCCTGAGTGCCTGGCAGTTGGGTCTTGCAGCCACCCTCTTTTTGGCTTTGGTGGGTACTTGGCCTCTGCTCTCTGAACAATTGGTGCCCACCTCCATCGTGCCCGCCTTTATTCTTACTGTTGACATCAATCCCAGTCTGGAAATGCAGATCAGCGCCGATCAGAAGGTGCTGGCGGTTGAGGGCCTCAATCGCGATGGGAAGAATCTACTAGCGAATTTGGCCGTGGTGGGCGACAATTTAGGGCCTGCATTGGAAAAGATCACCGCTCAGGCGGAAAAAATGGGCTATATGAGACAGGGTCAAAACGAGGTGGTTGTGACTATTGCGTCCCAGCGCAATCAGAATGCCAAACCGCTTGAATTGAAAGGCGGGGGCAGCAGTGGGGAGTATGCAGCACTGGAAAAAGTGATTATGGAGGCCTTTGGTTCCAGCAGACTGGCCCAAGTGCGGGTGTGGCAAGTACCCCGCTCCTTGCAGACGGAAGCAAAGCTGGCGGGGATTGTTCCCAGCAGGTACCTGGCCATTCAGCTGCCGGCCAGCCCAGTGATCCCGCAGCGTTTCGAGACCAGATTGACCATGAGTGATACGCCCGAGGTAGAAGTGGCTGCAAAGCCCCTAACGAAGACGTCCACCCTGCAGGCCAGTGCCCAGCAGCGCCCTTCCCTAACACCGTCTCAATGGACGAAGCAGACCATGGATGCAATCAATAGAACAGAGCTGTATAATGCGAACTTTTCCCTTACGGCGGTAAAAGGAGACCTTTGATTGAACCGATGAAAGTGGACGACTTTGATTTTGCCCTGCCCGATCAGCTCATTGCTCAAAAACCTTTAGAACATCGGGACCATTCCAGACTTCTGGTGGTCCACAGGGAAACCGGCGCCCTTGAGGATCGCCTGTTTTCTGCTTTGATCGATTATATGCGCCCCCTCGATGTGTTGGTGCTGAACGATACGAGGGTGATTCCTGCTCGCCTTTATGGCCGGAATCCAAGACGATCGGGACTGGTTGAAGTCTTGCTTCTGCGTCCCTGGGACCAAGGACGCTGGGAAGTCTTGGTCAAACCAGGTAAGAAGGCCCGGATCGGTGATGAACTGGTTTTTTCGCCCCTCTTATCTTGCGAAGTGTTGGAACAAACGGCAAGTGGTGGGCGTCTTGTGCATTTTTCCTATGACGGAGATTTCGATGATATTTTGGAGACGCTGGGGGAAACGCCCTTACCTCCCTACATTCATGAGAAGCTCGATGATCCCACTCGCTACCAGACGGTGTATGCCAAGCACTCTGGTTCTGTGGCGGCACCCACTGCGGGTCTGCACTTTACGCCGGATCTGCTGGCTACCATTGAGCGCAAAGGAGTTGCCGTTGTACCCCTTACTTTGCATGTGGGACTTGGAACCTTTAGGCCCGTGCAAGTGGAGCAGGTGCAAGACCATATTATGCATGAGGAATACTACGAGCTCACGGAGGCAAGTGCGCGCATGATCAATACCCGCAGGCAAGGGGGCGGGCGGGTTTTTGCTGTAGGCACAACCTCGGTGCGGGTGCTAGAGAGCGTGGCCGATCAAAACGGAGTCGTGCGGGCGGACTCGGGGTGGACGGACATTTTCATCTATCCAGGCTACCGCTTTAAGGCGGTGGACTGCATGTTAACGAATTTTCATCTGCCGAAGTCCAGTCTGTTGATGTTAGTTTCCGCGTTCGCCGATACTACAACGATTCGGAATGCCTACGAACATGCCATTTCGGAGCAGTACCGTTTTTTCAGCTTTGGAGATGGCATGTTACTTTTGTAAGGGGAGAGAGAGTGTGGCTTTTAACTTTACTGTCACGAAGGAGTGTAAGAACTCAAGAGCCCGTCTTGGTCAGCTTGAAACAACCCATGGTGTGATTCAGACCCCGGTTTTCATGCCGGTAGGGACCCAAGCTACTGTTAAGACCACAACGCCCCATGAACTGGAAGAGTTGGGTGTGGAGATCATTTTGAGTAACACCTACCACCTTTATCTCCGACCTGGAAGTGATGTGGTGGCGGAGGCCGGCGGTCTTCATCAGTTTATGGGTTGGAACCACCCTATCCTCACGGATAGCGGCGGATTTCAGGTATTTAGCCTTGGTCCCCTGCGGAAAATTGCGGAAGAAGGGGTCACGTTTCGTTCCCATCTAGATGGCTCCAAGCATTTCATTAGCCCTGAGAAGTCCATGGATATCCAAATGGAACTGGGTGCTGACATTGTGATGGCTTTTGATGAATGTGCGCCGTATCCAGCAGAACGAGAATATGTCAAGATATCAAAGGACTTAACCCTGAGGTGGGCTAAACGCTGTCAACAAGCACATACCAGGGACGATCAGGCCTTGTTTGCTATTGTGCAGGGCGGCATGTACAAGGATCTAAGGAAAGAGAGCGCTCTGGAGCTCATAGAACTGGACTTTCCGGGATATGGTATTGGCGGATTGAGTGTAGGAGAGCCGAAGGAGATCATGTATGAAGTCCTTGAGGATCTGGTTCCCCTTCTGCCTGGGAAAAAGCCCCGTTATCTGATGGGGGTTGGCTCGCCCGATTGTTTGATCGAGGGCGTCTTGAGGGGCGTAGATATGTTTGACTGCGTTTGGCCAACCCGCTTGGCTCGCCATGGCATGGTCATCACCTCCAGGGGCAACATGGCCGTTCGCAATCTGCCCTTTGCCAGGGATTTCACTCCCATCGAGGAGGGATGCAAGTGCTATGCCTGTCGCAACTTCTCCAGGGCATATATTCGTCATCTGCTCAAGGCGAATGAGGTTTTGGGAATTCGGCTCACAACGATCCACAATATCGCCTTCCTGACCCGCCTTATGCAGGAAATTCGCGCAGCCATCGCCGCCGATCAGCTGCTGGAGTACAGCCGGCATTTTTTCCAGGCTTTTGGAACAGAAAAATAGAGGAAGATGATGTCCCAAGTCGAAATCTAGTGAGGTGTGAGTAGAGGAGGAGGTGAAGTGCGTGTTCTTTTTACAGACGGATGTTCCCGCTGGTGAAGTGGGGGCAGGTACGGGGCTTATCGGTATGCTCATGCCCTTTTTAATTGTGGGTGTGCTGTTTTATTTCATGATCATCCGGCCCCAGCAAAAACAGCAAAAGGAAAGAAAGGCAATGCTAGATGCCCTAAAGAAGGGTGATCACATTGTTACAGTAGGTGGAATCTATGGCGAGCTCGTGGCTCTCAAAGAAGACTATGTAACATTGAAAGTCGCGGATAAAGTGGAAATCAAGGTTTCCCGGAGCGGTATTAGCAGTGTAGCGAACAAGTAGACGCTGTATGGAAGGGAGCCTCCTTTTTTGGGCGACAAACCACCATTTAGGTGGTTTTCTTCTAGAATTTCGAAGAAAGGGGATTACCATGCGTAAGCCTTTGGCTTTAGGCCTTATCATTCTGTTCTTCTTCCTTGGGATCCAGCCGGTGCAGGCCGGTACGTTCTATCTGCATGAGCATCCCAGCTATTGGTGGTATGTGGTGGACGACCCAGCCTTCAGCGCGATCATACCCTCGGGAGCAGATAACTACATTGAACGTTCGATCTTTGGGATGGAGCACCTACTGATGACCTTTCAGAAGGGCACGATTACCATGGAAGTGATTTACCAGCCCGGTACAGACATCGAGTCAGTACGCAACAGCCTCGACGTACGGTACAAACCGGTGGTAAAGAACCTCACAATTTTGAGCAATGAGGAAATCACCACATCCAATAATCTGAAGGCCCACTTCTATGCCTATCAAGGTACGGGTGCCAACGGCAAACAGGTGATGCTGCGATCCGTGTTCTTCCAAAAGGGGCGTCATGTGGTCTATTTGACGCTTTTCCTGGAAGCCGATCAATACCAGGGAGATCTGCGCGAGTATTGGATTCGGGCGGTCAACGGATTCGAGTGGAACTAAGAAAAACAGGGAGGTGCCTTTGATGATCAAGTTGTCCGATGTGGAAAAACACCCGACCATTCAAGCCTATATCGCACAGGCCGATGCAAATCTTGGTGCCATGGGATTTACAGAGCATGGACGCCGCCATATAGGATTGGTTTCCTCCATCGCGCATAATATTCTCGAACGCCTTGGCTACGACGAACGATTGGCCGATTTAGCAGGAATTGCCGGTTACCTCCACGATATCGGAAACTGCATCGGACGGGTCAACCATGGGGCCGCAAGTGCCCTCTTAGTGGAGCCGATCCTGCGCGAACTGGGCATGCCGCCAGAGGAAGTAGCCCTCATCCTTAGCGCAGTGGGTAACCATGAAGAGGAAGTTGGAGAGCCGGTCAATGAGGTCGCGGCCGCCCTGATTCTGGCGGATAAATCTGATGTGCACCGGACCCGGGTGCGCAATCCCGATCTTCCGACCTTTGATATTCACGACAGAGTCAACTATGCCGCGGTTAGATCGTTTTTGGATGTAAACGAAGCTGAGCATTTGATTACTCTGCGCATCACCATCGAAACAGAGAATACCTCCATTATGGAGTACTTCGAGATCTTTTTAGAACGGATGCTGATGTGTCGCCGGGCTGCTTCTTATCTCGGATGCGAGTTCAAGCTAAAGATCAACGAAGCGCTTTTACTGTAGACACCCATGTTGGGTGCGGTACCACAATTTCGTGTGCTAAAGTTTAGTCCACAGAGGGGGAGTAGCATTTGAGACACAGGAGCGGCTGGAGAATCGCCCTTATTCTAGCCATAGTGCTTGTCTCTGGGATCTTCTTATATCGTACACCGTTTAACCTCGGTTTGGATCTCAAAGGCGGCGTGCATGTTGTGTTGGAAGCAGATTCGTCAGCTGGTGAAGTAACGAGTGAGAATATGTCCGGCGTCGTTTCCATCATTGAAAGACGTATTAATGCCCTGGGTGTGTCAGAGCCTTTGATTCAGAGGCAGGGATCCAGCCGCATTATCGTGGAGCTCCCTGGCATTCACGATCAGCAGCAAGCTATTGATACCGTGGGGCGCACAGCTTTGCTGGAGTTTAAAGATCCATCGGGACAGACAGTGCTGGATGGATCCTATTTGAAACAGGTACAACTGGGCACCGATCGCTACGGGCAACCGGCCATTGATTTGGAGTTTGATCGGGAGGGCGTACAGCTTTTTGCCCTACTCACAACCCGCCATCAGGGTCAGGCTACCACCATTGTGCTCGATGGTGAAGTGCTGCAGACTGTGATGATCCGTGAGCCCATTTTAGAAGGACGAGCCCAGATCACAGGTGGAATGACGGTGGAAGAGGCTCGCCATATGGTTGTGCTGCTGCAGGAAGGTTCTCTGCCGGTACCCATGCAGATTATGGAGATTCGCAATGTGGGTCCCACCTTGGGACAGGATTCCATCGATCGGAGTTTCCGAGCGGGCATCGTCGGTGTAGTCTTGATCTTGCTCTTTATGGGGCTTTATTACAAGCTGCCCGGTGTTGTCGCTGATCTCGCTTTGTTGGTGTACATCGTTATCCTGCTTGGGGTCTTGTCCGCGATTGACGCCGTCCTGACGCTGCCGGGCATTGCTGGGATTGTACTGTCCGTGGGTATGGCGGTGGATGCCAATGTACTCATTTTTGAACGAATCAAAGAGGAGATAGCTGATGGCAAGCGCCTGCGCTCCGCGGTCGAAGCAGGCTTTAGCCGTGCCTTCGCCACCATCTTGGATTCCAACATTACCACCTTGATTACCGCTCTGGTATTGTTCTATGTCGGTACAGGCGGTGTGCGGGGATTTGCGGTCACGTTAGGTGTGGGCATTCTGGTCAGTATGTTCGCGGCCATTGTTGTTACAAGGGTGATTTTGGACATTATCGCCGCCAACTATCCCGATACGATGGCCAGACATTTTCGGATGGGGGGGTTTAAACGGTCATGAATTTCGTTCAGTATAGGAAACCTGTCTTTATCTTCTCAGGGGTCATGGTCGCCCTCTCCGCCCTGTTCTTACTCGTTCCCGGATTGAACTTGGGTGTAGACTTCACCGGAGGCACCATCTTGGAGCGACAGACCGCTCAAAATGTGACCACCGCTGCGGTACGCAGAGTGCTTGATGGGGCCGTCCCAGAAGTGGATCTCTCCGGGGCCGTCGTGCAGATCTTGGATCTGCCTAACCAGTTTGTGGTGCGTACCAGGGAGCTGTCGAATGCTGACATCATCCGCATTGACCAAGCTTTCCAGAACGAGTTTGGCTCCCTGGTGGAGCTGCGGACCGACGTTGTTGGACCTGTCATCGGCCGAGAACTCGTTCGCAACGCCCTGATTGCCATCGCGGTGTCCGCTCTGGGTATCTTAGCCTATGTTTCCTGGCGCTTTGAGTACCGTTTTGCCGCTGTGGCTGTGGCTTGCCTTCTGCATGATGTGCTGATCGTCCTTGGCTTCTTTGCCATTACTGGGCGCGAAGTGAACAGCCCCTTTGTGGCTGCTGCCTTAACCGTATTGGGTTATTCCATCAATAACACCATCGTGGTCTTTGACCGAGTGCGGGAGAATCTGCGTTCGAAGAAAAAGCAAAGCGGCGAAGAACTTGTCAATCAAAGTCTAAACCAGACTTTGACTCGCTCCTTGAACACAAGCATCACTACCTTGCTAGTCATCGTGATGCTGGTCATCTTTGGAGGCAGTGCCATCGGGGACTTTGCGGTAGCCTTGCTTTTTGGGGTTTTGTTGGGAACCTATTCTTCCTTGTTCGTGGCGGCGCCGCTCTGGCTTACGTGGATGGAGTGGAAAAAGTAGAGATGAAAGCGACTGGCGCAGGGCCTTTGCCTTGCGCCAGTTTTTTTGCGTCCACTAATCCACTTGGTCTTGATAGTACTCGGGTTTGGGAACAAATACATAGGGGATGTTTCGGTATAGCTGTTTGAAATCGAGGCCATAGCCCACCAAGAACTCATTAGGCACATCAAACCCCACATAGTCCACGGCAATCTCCACCTTACGGTGGGCCTCCTTATTCAGCAGCGTACAGATGCGCAGCGAAGCCGGGTTGCGGCTGTGCAGATTGTTCAGGAGATAGCTCAGTGTAAGTCCGGTATCAATAATGTCTTCCACAATAATTACATGTTTACCCTCAATGCTCTCCTCCAAGTCCTTGGTGATCCGCACGACGCCTGACGACTGTGTGGCATCCCCGTAACTGGAAACGGACATGAAGTCGTAGACGACAGGTGAGGTGATGTGCTTGGCTAGATCGCATAGAAACATCAGTCCTCCCTTTAGAATGCACAAAAGTGTAATGCATTCGTCTCCGTAATCCTGGGATATAGCTTGTCCAAGTTCTTGGACGCGGGTTTGTATCTGCTCTTCTGAAAGCACGATGCGTTCAACAATATCCACATTCTCACCACCGCTCGTTTTTTCAATACTACTACTTCTGCAAAAAAAGATCAAGGTAGCCGTGCGCAGGAAGTTTGTGAGAAGACGTAGAATGTAGATCACATGGAGGCTTTGCCATGGGCTATAAACGAAAGAAATGGATTCTGCGGCAAGAAAACAGCAAACAGGCAGCGGAACTGGCCAAAGCGCTGGGCATTACGCCAGTGGTAGCCCAGATTTTGATCAATCGCGGGATCACAACCAGGACCCAGGGTGAAGAGTTCTTCCAGTGCAATCTGGAGAACACTCCTGATCCCTTTTTGATGCTCGGAATGAGACAGGCTGTAAAGCGCATCCGGCAGGCACTCGATCGCCAGGAACCGATCGTAGTTTATGGTGACTATGACGCTGACGGGCAAACGGCCACCGCTTTGCTGGTCCTTTCTTTGCGCAAACTGTCTGCGCATCCTGGGATCATTCGCTACTATCTTCCCAATCGGTTTGAGGAAGGATATGGGTTGAACCGCGATGCCCTTAGGGCCCTGGGCCAGCAGGCCAAACTTTTGATTACAGTGGATTGCGGGATTTCGTCCCAGGAGGATGTGGCCTATGCCAATGATCTGGGGCTGGATGTGATTGTCACCGATCACCATGAGCCGGGAGCGGATAAACCGCCGGCTGTGGCCATCCTCAATCCCAAGCAGGAAGGGTGTCCTTATCCATTTAAGCATCTCTGCGGCGTCGGGGTGGCACTAAAACTTGTGCAGGCCTTGGGTGTCCCGAATTGGCAGCAGAACTTGGACCTTGTGGCCTTAGGGACGGTGGCCGACCTGGTTCCCTTAACCGAGGAAAACCGCACCCTGGTACGCCATGGCTTGAAACGGATGTCTGAGACGACAAATCTGGGTCTGCGGGCCTTACTGGAGGCGGCCCAAGTTGAGCAGCCTAAAGCGTCGGATCTTGGTTTCCGTCTCGGCCCTCGCCTCAATGCGGCAGGACGTCTAGGTGATCCTGCTCGGGGCGTTCGTTTGTTGATCACAGACGATGAAAGAGAGGCCCAGGAGTTGGCTTGGGAACTGCAAGCAGAGAATGGAAGACGTCAGGACCTGGAACTGGCTGTTTTAGAGGCTGCCGTGGAAGCGGTGGAGAAGCATCGCCTCCATGAGCGCAGTGCCTTGGTGGTGTGGGGGGAGAATTGGCACCAAGGCGTGGTGGGGATTGTGGCGTCCCGCTTGGTGGAGCGCTACTATCTGCCCACGGTGGTGGTGAGCCTAGCCGAGGAACAGGCTACAGCATCTGCTCGAAGTATAGACGGTTTGAATTTGTATGAAACTCTGGGCGACTGCGCTGACTTACTTACCAAGTACGGAGGGCACGCCATGGCGGCTGGACTCACCCTCCCCGTGGATAATCTCCCTGAGTTTCAACGGCGTTTTGAACAGCTCTGTGCAGAGAAAATCCGCCCAGAAGACTATATCCCGAAATTAGCTATTGACGGTACAATAAAGCTTAACCAACTCTCCTTTCAGCTCATCGAGGAACTGAGCGAGCTTGAACCCCATGGAGTTGGAAATCCCGGCCCCTTGCTGCAGACAGAAGTATCTGTCCTGCGCACGCGTACCGTGGGTGCCCAGAACAGCCATCTGCAGCTATCTGTTCAGGACGGAACCGGAGGCGAAACGCAGGCTATTGCCTTTGGTTTTGGCCAGGAACAAGAAAAAATGGAAAAGTATGCGGAACGGGTGGCCTTGGCTTTTGTGCCCGGGGTCAATCACTGGCGCAGTGAGACGAAGATTCAGCTCACGGTCAGGGAGTGGGAGCCGAGACGTCGCGGGGAGGGCTACGTTCGTCGCTGGATGGTGGATCAATACCCCTGGCGTTTGGGAGCCTCATTCTTTCAAAGCAAAGCCTTGGATTTGGACGTGATTTCGCCTGGAGCATCAAACCATAGCTGGATCGATTTGCGGGGAACCTGGGATAAGGCCGGGGTCCTCCAGTCCAGACGAGGCCGGGAGCTAAGTCCCACTCTGATCTTGGCCAATACGCCCGCAGCTGTCCTTGGGGTGTGCCGGGAACTTAGGGTTAAGGTCGCCTATGATCAGCTTTCGATTGGTTTTGAACACGAGTACCTGAGCGAAGAGGAGCGAGTGGAGCTAGAGGCGTCTCCCCCTGAGTGGCTGGTTTCCACAGGCTTTGGACTGGCTGGTACGAGCTGGTCATCGGTTTGGTTGTGGGAACCGCCCCTGACTGAAGGGACCTGGGCCCATTGGTCCCGTCTCTGCCAGGACGGGGGAGAGTTGGC
This sequence comes from Bacillota bacterium, assembly GCA_012838305.1. Taxonomy (GTDB): domain Bacteria; phylum Bacillota; class Limnochordia; order Darwinibacteriales; family Darwinibacteriaceae; genus UBA5420. The sequence goes on from DUPN01000041.1 coordinate 18,500, forward strand.
AGCTTTGTATGGGCCCAAGGATGTGCGCAGACTCCAGGGTGACTTGGTTCGCTACTATCCAGATCGGCAAGGACTCGGACGCATCTACACCATGCTCAGAGAGGCAGATGGTGTCGTTGAACTTGAAGATGCCTACAGGCGCTTGGAGGAGATGGGGCTGCTCGGCGCCCTGCCCGTGGCCTTAGGGGTATTTTCGGAACTGGGCCTCTGGGAGGTAGGCGAAGAGGCGATTCTGTACCTACCGCCGCCGCCGGAGAAACTAGACTTGGGCCAAACAGTTTTGTATAATAAAGTAACAAAGATGCGCCAAGCTTCGTCACAATATCTAAAGCGTTCTTTGGAAAGGGGATTTTTCCACGATGGACTTAAAAGAGAAGATTCGAGTGATACCAGATTTTCCGAAAGCGGGCATTAGTTTTAAAGACATTACTACTCTTCTGAAGGACGCAGAAGCGTTAAAGGAAACTGTCCAGAGCATGGCAGAGCACTTTCGGGATTGCGGGATTGAGATGATTGTGGGAGTGGAATCAAGAGGTTTTATTCTGGGGGCCCCTTTAGCCTATGAGATGGACTTGGGGTTCGTTTTGATTCGCAAACCGAAAAAGCTTCCTGGCGAGGTTTTATCCGTAGAATATGATCTGGAATACGGTACGGATAATCTGGAGATCCACGCTGACGCCTTTCCTCCCGGCACCAAGGTATTGGTGGTGGATGATCTTCTGGCCACCGGCGGCACGGTGGAAGCGGCCATTAAGCTGATCCAGAAGCTCGGCGGCGAGGTGGCCGGCCTGGCGTTCTTGATTGAACTGACGTACTTGGGCGGTCGTCAACGACTGGCCGACTATGATATCTTTTCGCTAGTTCGCTATGAGGAGTAGATAAGTATATGGGGGAAAGGGGGGGCGCTGTGAGTCTCCAATATCTTCTTGATCGCATCCTACGCTATTTTCCAAACGCGAATGTGGAGATGGTTGAAAGAGCATACCACTTTTCGCAGCGCGCCCACCAGGGGCAGTCTCGGGAGTCTGGAGGCCCCTATTTCGAGCATCCCTATGAAGTAGCATTGATCCTGGCTGAGCTGGAGCTCGATGTCGAGACGCTTGTGGCCGGTTTGCTCCATGACATTCTGGAGGATACCGATGTTACCCGGGACGAGTTGACGGAGCATTTTGGCCCCACCGTTGTGATGCTGGTCGAAGGCGTCACGAAGCTGGAGAGACTCCCGTTTAGGGACCGCTTTGAGCATCAAGCCGAGAACATGCGCAAGATGATCTTTGCCATGGCTGAAGATGTGCGGGTGATCCTGATTAAGCTCGCCGACCGTTTGCATAATATGCGGACGTTGGGGCATGTTTCCCCGGCTAAACAGCTCTTGATTGCCCAGGAAACCTTGGACATTTTCGCTCCCTTGGCTCACCGCCTGGGTATCTGGAAGATCAAGTTTGAAATGGAAGACTTGGCCTTTCGCCACATCAATCCCGATGAGTACTACAAATTGGTGGCCGAGATCGATCGCAAACGCCAGGAACGTGAAGGGGATCTAAGAGAGGTCATGGACATCATTATGGAACGCCTGGCTGATGTGGGCATGACCAGTGACATTCAAGGCCGACCCAAGCACCTCTACAGCATTTACCAAAAGATGCAGAAGCAGCACAAAGAGCTTGATGAGATCTACGACCTCATGGCGATTCGGGTCATTGTCGACAGTGTGCGAGACTGCTATGCTGTTTTGGGCATTATTCATACCATCTGGAAACCTATTCCTGGGCGGTTTAAGGATTACATCGCAGTTCCGAAGTCCAATCTGTACCAGTCGCTGCACACCACGGTGGTGGGGCCCCACGGCGAACCCTACGAAATACAAATTCGGACTTGGGAGATGCACCATGTAGCGGAAAAGGGTGTAGCCGCCCACTGGAGATACAAAGAGGGCTATAGCCGCAAAAACGGCGAGGACGCCAAAGTTGGGTGGTTGCGGGAAGCGGTAGAGTGGCTCCAGGAGATGAAGGACCCTCAAGAGTTCATGGACACACTCAAGATCGACCTCTTTGAGGACGAAGTGTTTGTCTTCACCCCCAAGGGTGATGTGAAATCCCTGCCCAATGGCGCCACTCCGGTGGATTTTGCCTTTGATGTTCATACCGACGTGGGTTTACGCTGCTTTGGAGCCAAGGTCAACAGCCGCATTGTTCCCCTTAACTATACCTTGAAGAACGGCGACTTTGTGGAGATTTTGACCAGCAAGACCGCCAATCCCACCCGGGACTGGCTCAACTACGTGAAAACATCCAAGGCGCGTAGCAAGATTCGGTCTTGGTTAAAGGAGGAACAGCGCGAGGAGAACCTCAGCCGCGGCCGGGAACTCTTGGAGCGGGAGCTGAAACGCACGGACGCGGATCTTAAGACGGTGATGAGCGAGGCAAACCTGCAGAAGACCGCTCGCAAGTATGGGGTGAGTACCCCGGAGGAGCTTTTGTCCAGTATCGGTTCTGGGCGCATCACCGCCAGCCAAGTGGTGCAGAAACTAACAGGGCAGGAGACAACGGAGCGGAGAAAACTGCCGGAAGTCCGGGAGAAGAAGAGGCGCGAGGCTACCCGGGGCGTTGAAGTGCGAGGTGTCGACAATCTCTTGGTGCGCTTCTCCAAATGCTGTAATCCTGTTCCTGGGGATGACATTGTGGGATACATTACGCGAGGACGAGGCATTTCTGTGCACCGAACTGACTGCCCCAATGTGGCCAGTTTGAGCCTTGAATCGGGTCGGCAGATTGAGGTTGTGTGGAATGCCGATGAAAACGACTCGTACCAAGTGGAAATTGAGATCGAAGGTTTTGATCGCCCCCATCTGCTCACGAATATCATGAACATCCTCTCGGAGCGGAAGACAACGGTGGACGCCGTTACGGCCAGGACCATTAAGCACGGTTCCTTCAATGTACAGCTTGTCGTAGATATTCATGATGTCAATCATCTCAATGATGTGATGGCCGCCTTAAGACAAATACATGGGGTCTTAGGGGTCCATCGAGCCAACCCGAACTAAGTCGAAGGATGATGTTTTGTGCGTGCGGTTGTACAGAGAGTGAAAGAAGCGAATGTGAAGGTGGAAGGCAGCGTTGTGGGTCGAATTGGTCACGGGCTGCTTATTCTACTTGGTGTGGGCGAAGGAGATACATCCCAGGACGGGCAGTATCTGGCGGAAAAGATCGCCCATTTGAGGATTTTCCCCGATGATCAGGGAAAAATGAACCGCAGTGTCAAGGAGACTGGCGGGGAGATTTTGGCAGTCTCCCAGTTTACCCTCTATGGTGATTGCCGCAAAGGACGCAGGCCCAGCTTCGGCTGTGCCGCACCGCCCGATGTGGCCCATGCCTTATACTTGGACTTCGTCGCCGCCTTAAGGGGTCAGGGCCTGAATGTGGAGACAGGTGTCTTTCAGGCGCATATGGAGGTTCATTTGGTCAATGATGGTCCTGTTACCTTGGTGATGGCGAGTGGAGGGGAGTTCTAGCATGCAGATCCGGTCGTTTAGTGTCAATGCTTTCCAGGTGAACTGTTATGTGCTTTACCATCAGGGTGAGGCGCTGATCGTTGATCCGGGAGGCCCTGCAGAGACCGTCTTGGCTTTTTTGGAAGAGAAAAAACTCAAGGTCGTCGCCATTGGGAACACCCATGGACACGCAGATCATATTGCAGGCAATGCCTGGTTTAGGGATAAGACGGGTGCACCTTTGTTCATTCACGAACTCGATGCTCCCTACCTTGCGGATCCCGCCTTACATTTGGGAGCTCAGGTTGGTCTGCAGGTGCCTCCCTCCGAGCCCCAGTGTCTGCTCGAAGAGGGCGACCGTATTGAACTGGGAGGAGAGCATCTCCAGGTGCTGCACACGCCAGGTCATTCCAGGGGAGGGATATCCCTTTATGGTCAGGGGCTTCTGATCAGCGGCGACACCCTCTTTAGAGAGTCCGTTGGGCGCTGGGATTTTCCAGGATCCGACGGAAAGGTATTGCAGGAAAGCTTGCGCCGATTGATCCAGCTTCCTTCAGAAACCGTTGTCTATCCCGGTCACGGCCCGAGCACCACTATCGGACATGAGTTGGAGAAGAACCCTTTTCTCCACTCTTTAAAGGACGTGGAGTAAATCGGTATCCCCTTTTATTTCGGCGACGAGAGCTTTGAGATTCGCGCGCCCGAGGCGTTTGTTCCTGCGGCCGAGGCAGCCATTAAGTCCGTGGTACCCCATGCCCGCTTCGGTCAGGGGAGACTTGTGACCATTGAAGTTGATCGCGGAGAAAGCCTTACGGTCAGCGTCTCCGTTTCGGGCTGTGAACCTTGGACCATGGTCGACTGGGACGCTCTGGATCAGGAGAGGCGTATTAAGGAACGGATTCGTTTGGGCTTGCTTAGGATTCTGGCTGCATCCTACGATTTGTCCCCGAGTCCCTGGGGTATTCTCACCGGCGTGCGGCCCACCAAAGTGGTCCATGCGCTGCTGGACGCCGGTCTCTCCTGGCAGGATATTCGCCTGGAGTTGATCGAGATCTATGCCCTCAGTCTGGAAAAAGCGGACTTGCTCATGGACGTAGCTCGCAGGCAGAGGCCCTATTTCCATCCTGCGCCCAACAATCCCGTGAGCGTCTACATCGGGATCCCCTTTTGCCCAACTCGCTGCAGTTACTGTTCCTTCGCAGCTTACCCCATGCACAGCCACGGTCACCTTTTACAGGGTTTTCTGGCAGCTCTCCGGCTGGAGATCTCTGCTGTAGGCCGTCTCCTGCGGGAGCTGGGTCTGGAGGTGGAGACGATCTATCTAGGAGGAGGCACTCCCACAACAGTAACGGGATCCGACCTAACCCAGCTGCTCAACCAAATTGGCACAGAGCTTCACACCGCTCGGACCCGGGAGTACACGGTGGAGGCCGGTAGGCCGGAGACGCTCTCCTTAGAGACTCTATCTGTGATCAGGGAGGCCGGAGTAGGGCGGATTAGCATCAACCCTCAGACGATGCATGGCAGTACTTTGTCGGCCATAGGACGGCAGCATACAGTGGAGGATGTGTACAGGGCTTTTGATCTGGCTAGGGAGGTTGGGATTCCCATGATCAACATGGATATCATCCTCGGTTTGCCCGGCGAAAAGCTGCCTCAGGTGGAGTATACCCTCCAGGAGATTTCTTCCCTCGGACCGGACAACCTCACAGTTCACAGTCTGGCCATGAAAAGGGCGTCTCGACTGAAGAAAGCACTGGATGTCGTGGAAATGGGCCACGAGCAGGGTGCGGCCATGGTCAATCTGGCCGGAGAGTATGCTGCTCTGCTGGGCATGGTTCCATACTATCTTTACCGTCAACGCCATATCCTAGGCGGTTTAGAAAACATTGGCTATGCTACGCCCAAGACCGCCTCCATCTATAATATCCAAATGATGGAGGAGAGACAGACCATCATCGGCCTCGGCGGAGGGGGCATGACCAAGCTTGTGTCATCTGATGGGAGTTTAGTGCGGGAGAGCAACCCAAAATGCCCCGCCACCTACAGTCAGCAGATGAAGGCTCGACTCCCGCAAAAAATGGAGCGTTTGCGTCAGCATTTGTCGGGCTGAAAACCTCTTTGGGCTGGGATCTATTTGCTGGACAAGCAGAACTTGCCGGTTTGACAGAAAGGCCTGTTTCAAGTACAATTAGCATGTTGGTCGTTCTACAATGGAAAGGGTTGGTATACGATGTTTCACAAAATGCGTGACAAAATGAAGCTCGTGGTCCTAATCGTCATCATCGCCATGGCCGGGGGCGGTCTTTGGGCGGCACTAAGCTATCTGTTCACAGGCCGGAACGCCACCTACTCGACGGAAGCCGCGGCGGTCGTAGCCACCGTGAATGGCCAGGCCATCCATGTCTATGATCTTAATCAGGTCTTTATCAATCAACTACAGCAAATCGAGTCCCAACAAGGAAGACTTTCTGGCCGGGCCTATGAAGCCGTGCGCTATCAAGCCCTGGACACCCTCATTGGGAGCCTCGTTCTTCATCAGGAGATTAACGAAAGAGACTTGAGTGCTTCCAAGGCAGAAATCGATGCAGAGCTGCAAAAGATTATTGCCATGTTTCCCAGTGAGGAAGAGTATAAGACGCAGCTGACCAACTCGGGTCTAACAGAAGATATTCTCCGTGCCCAGCTGGCTGAGGAGATTAAGTTCAATAAGCTGACGATGGAAGTCATTGGCGACATTCCCGTGAGTGAAGAGGAAATCAAGGACGCCTATGAGCAGGTACGAACAAGCCATGTCTTGATCCGTCCCGATGGGGACACAGATGAGGCCTGGGCCGAAGCTGAACGGCAAGCCTGGGACGTCTATAGTCAGATCAACACAGAGAACTTCGCCGAGTTAGCCGAAACCTATTCAGGGGACAGCAGCAGTCTAGAAGGGGGAGACATTGGCTTTATCGTCCGGGGACAGACTGTGCCGGAGTATGAAACGACGGCCTTTAGCCTCGACGTGGGGGTAATCAGCGAGCCGGTGCGATCCACCTATGGATACCACATTATCACTGCTACCGACTGGAAACGGGCCGAGGGTGAGGAGTTTGAAGCAGCCCGCAACGATCTGGAGGCGGACATTCGCAACAAAAAAGGACAGGGCGATCTTGTGGCTTGGTTTGACGAGCTGCGCGGGGCCGCCGATGTTGTAGTCATGGATTATCAGCTCAATGCCTTTAAGCACATGCAGGAGGAAGAATATGATCAGGCCGTCCATTACTACAAGCTAGCCCTTGAACTTCAGCCCAATGACGGTTATCTCTATGCCTCCCTGGGTGATGCCCATTACGAACTGGGGGACGTGGACGAGGCTATTGCCCAGTATATCCAGGCCACAGAGATCTACAGCGATGTTAGCCTGTTTATTGGCCTCGGTGATCTCTATCGGGAGACCGAACGTTTTGACGAAGCGGAGGAGGTTTACCTCAAAGCATCGGAGCTGGCGCCCCATGATATTTGGACCCAACTCGCTCTATATCAGTATTTGACCGATATGGAACGTTCCGAAGCGGCCCTGGTAGTGGAAGAACGGATCGCAGCGTTCCAGGAGATGCAGATGGAGCTGCTCCGGGAGCAGCAGGAGGCGCAGGAGGGCGAAGGGCAAATTGAGCCTGGAGAAACTGAACCAGACGTAGAGGAGATTGAACCAGAGGTCGAACCAGCAGACCTGGAAGGTTAGAGGTTTAGGCGAGTGGTGGCCATCATCACTCGCTTTTTGACATTTGAGGGGGGAGCATGATGGCGTTAACGTCAAGACCAAGGGGTACCAATGATATTATCCCTGGAGAAATCGAATTTTGGCTGGATCTCGAAGAGAAGATCAGGACCGTCTGCCGTGCGTACGGCTATAAGGAGATCCGCACGCCCATTTTTGAGCATACAGAGCTCTTTCAGCGCGGTATAGGAGACGCTACCGATATTGTGGAGAAAGAAATGTACACATTCCTTGATCGCGGCGAGCGGAGCATCACGCTTCGTCCGGAAGGTACCGCACCCCTAGTACGGGCCTACATAGAAAACAATCTGGGCAGCGGTACTCTCCCTGTCAAGCTCTTTTACTACGGACCTATGTTTCGTTATGAACGGCCCCAAGCAGGTCGCTATCGCCAGTTCGTCCAGTTTGGCTGCGAGGCGTTGGGATCCTCTGATCCCCTCTTGGACGTGGAAGCTATCGCCCTGCCCTTGGAGATTTATCGCGCTTGCGGGCTGAGCGGCTTTCAAGTGCAGTTAAACAGCATCGGCTGTCCCGAATGCCGAGGGGCCTATCGAGAAAAGCTTGTGGAGTACTTCACTCCCCATACCGATCAGCTCTGCAAAAGCTGCCAGAGTCGTCTCCAGCGTAACCCCATGCGTCTCTTGGATTGTAAGGCAGAGGGGTGTCAACGAATCATAGAAGGCGCGCCCGTGATCACCCAATACCTCTGTGCTGACTGTCAAGACCACTTTTCGGGAGTACGGACCTACTTGGATGAACTTCTGATACCCTATGAACTGAACCCTCGTTTGGTTCGGGGTTTTGACTATTACACCCGCACAGTGTTTGAGGTTGTCAGCTCCGAGCTGGGCTCGCAAAATGCCATCGGGGCCGGTGGACGTTACGATGGGCTTGTGGAGGAAGTAGGAGGCAAGCCGACCCCGGCCGTGGGATATGCAGTTGGCGTTGACCGGCTGCTGTTGGCGCTGAAGGGGCAGAACAAGCTGGAAGTGAACCTAGAGGGTCCCAGTGCCTATCTGGTACACTTTGGCGGTGCAACCAAAATCAAGGCAGCCCAAACTGCCCATTTCCTGCGTAGTCAGGGGCTGTGGGTCGAACTGGATCATATGGACCGGAGTGTTAAGGCCCAGATGAAGGCGGCCAATCGGCTAAAGAGCTGCTGCGTAATCGTCTTTGGACAGGATGAACTGGCTAAGAATCAAGTTGTGGTACGGAATATGCAAGATGGGCGAGAACAAGAGGTCGTCTTGGATGATCTAGGACAACTAAGCAAGATCGTAGGAGCGTGTGGGAAATGACAGAATGGAAACGGACGCATCGGTGTGGACACTTAAGGAAAGAAGACGCGGGACAGACAGTGGTCCTTAATGGCTGGGTCAATCGCAGGCGCGATCTAGGCCAGGTGATCTTCGTGGACCTTAGGGACAGGTGGGGGCAGGTACAAATTGTACTGGACCCTGATATCTTAGGTAGGGAGCAGTTTGCCGCCGCAGAGCGTTTGCGGAGTGAATTTGTGATCGCAGTTCAAGGTACGGTCAGGGAGCGGCCAGAGGGACAGGCGAATCCGAATATGAGAACTGGCCAGATTGAGCTTCATGTTTCCAGGCTAGTGATCCTGGCGGAGGCGAAGACACCTCCCTTCCAGATTCATCAAGCGTCGGATGTGGACGAGAGTTTGCGCATGAAATATCGTTATCTGCACTTGCGCAGCCAACAGCTTCAGGATGCCATAGCGATGCGCCACCGCACAGCGGCCGCCGTCCGTTCCTTTTTAGACAGCCAAGAGTTTTTGGAGATTGAGACCCCGCTTCTGATTCGCTCCACTCCTGAGGGGGCCAGAGACTACATTGTGCCCAGCAGGGTCCATCCCGGCGAATTCTATGCCTTACCCCAATCACCCCAGCTGTTCAAGCAGCTCTTGATGATTAGCGGCTTCGAACGCTATTACCAGATGGCCCGCTGTTTTCGAGACGAGGATCTCCGGGCCGATCGGCAGCCGGAGTTCACCCAAATTGACGTCGAAATGTCCTTTGTAGATCGGGACGACGTGATGGATATGATGGAAGCCATGATTCTTCACGTGCTGCGGGAGGTAAAGGGGATTGAAGTTCCATCCCCCATTGAAAAGCTCACCTATGACGAGGCCATTGACCGCTTTGGATCCGATAAGCCCGATACCCGCTTTGGTATGGAAATCTGCGATCTAACGGCATATGTTGGCGCCAGCGAGTTTCGAGTCTTTGCCGATACTGCAGCCCAGGGAGGCGTAATCCGGGGGATCAATGTGGAAGGCGGCGCTTCCTTCACCAGAAGACAGATCGACCAGCTCAGCGAAGGGGCTGTGGCCATGGGTGCCAAGGGACTGATGTGGTTGGCTATCCAGGAGGACCAGGTTCGCTCACCCATTGCCAAGTTCTTGAAGACAGCAGAACTGGAGGCTATTCAAGACGCTTTGGGTGGTAAGGCAGGAGACTTGCTGCTCTTGGCGGCAGGTCAGCGTGAACTGGTTAGTGATGTTCTAGGCCGCCTCCGTCTTTCTTTAGGCAAGGAACTGGGGCTGATTGACGAGAGTCTCTTTAATCTACTCTGGGTAATCGACTGGCCGCTCTTGGTGTATGATGATGAACAGGGACGCTATATGGCTGCCCATCACCCGTTTACGGCGCCTATGGATGAGGATCTCCATTTGCTGGAGACAGAGCCCGGAAAGGTGCGGGCTAAAGCCTATGACTTAGTGCTCAACGGAGTAGAACTCGGGGGCGGAAGCATTCGCATCACCAATCGTCCTTTGCAGGAGAGAATGTTTGCTGCCTTGGGGTTCACCATGGAGGAGGCCCAGGCCCAGTTCGGCTACTTTCTGGAAGCGTTTGAATACGGGGCACCGCCCCATGGAGGAATCGCCTTTGGGCTGGATCGACTGGTGATGCTGCTGGCCAAGGCGCCGTCCATTCGTGATGTGATCGCCTTTCCAAAAACGATTAGCGCTTCGGATCTCATGATCGAAGCGCCATCTGCGGTGAGCGACAAGCAGCTGAATGAACTGAAGATTAGCTTGCAGAGCTAAGGGTCTTGGCCAGGTCATGGACGATGTTGGAACCCCTGGAGATCACGACGCCTGTTACGAGATAGTCCAGGAGCAGGTAGCGTACGGGTATCTCCAGGGTGCTCAGTACCCCAATGCCGGTGGCCCAAGCGAGACAGACGCCTACTACCCCTGATAGAAAGGGCAAGTAGCGGGTGTCCAGGTTGGGAAGGGCGTTCTTAATCACGTTGGTGATCACTTCGACCACAAAAGCGATGGCCAAGACTTTGCCTAAAAGCTGTTCCATGTTCAAGACCTCCTTTGTCAAAATGTATGTACAACCAATTGACAGTAGAACCGGGAAAAATCGGTACATGCAGGGGACTTGAATCGGACCGCTTGGTGTGATATCATCGACTTAGAAGTTGAGCCCCTGCTGTGTTCGCGATCAATCTGGCCTTGTTATGAGCCAACACCATAACACTGGGAACCTTAACTCGTATTAACTAGAGCGTGCCCCCTTGGAGGGGAGGTTCGAATTAATATGGTGGGTACCCACCTGCAAATGCAGGTTCATTCGGGTCAGCACTAGCGGTACGGTGGGGGTATTCATATCACCCCGCGAGGGGTATTTTTTGTTGGAGGAAGACGATGGATCATCGCTTTGACCGCACAAAACTGGTTCTAGGAGCAGAGTGCCTCACACGGCTGGCAAGCACAAAGGTGGCCGTTGTGGGTGTGGGCGGAGTGGGAGGATATGTGGTTGAAGCACTGGTCCGCTCCGGCATTGGCGGGCTGGTGCTCGTGGATTATGATCGGGTCAGCATCACCAATTTGAACCGCCAGATTATCGCCCTCACATCCACCATAGGGCAGGCCAAGGTGGATGTAATGGCCCAGAGGGTTCGGGAGATCAATCCCGACTGCAAGGTGACCGTACATAGAGTGCGTTATGAGAAAAGACTGCACCGGGAGCTAATCCCCGCAGACGTTGATTTTGTGGCCGACGCCATTGATAGTGTGGGGGCGAAAGTCGATCTGATCGAATGTTCCCTGCAAAGCGATGCTGCATTGATATCGTCCTTAGGGGCCGGCAACAAGGTGGATCCCGCTGCACTTGTGATCACGGATATTTCGAAAACCCACACTTGTCCCTTGGCCCGTGCGGTACGGGGAGCCCTTCGTAAGCGTGGAATCCATAAGGGAGTTCCTGTGGTGTTTTCTAACGAATCGCCTAAGGGCCAACGCCTGGGCCCGATCCCCGGAAGCACATCGTTTGTTCCCCCAGCTGCCGGTCTTTTGATGGCCAGCTGGATTGTACGGCAAGTGTGTGAGGAGGTTGCAGATGGATCTCTTTGACCAAAGCCCGTTACGACAGGAAAATGCACCTTTAGCGGTGCGCATGCGCCCCGAGTCTCTAGAGGAGTATGTGGGTCAAGAGCATATTCTCGGTGCAGGAAAGCTTCTGCGCAGAGCTATCTCCGAGGACATCTTGCGATCCATCATTCTCTATGGACCTCCAGGGGTGGGCAAGACCACCTTGGGTTACGTGATTTCCCAAACCACGAAGGGTGTTTTTCTTAATGTCAGTGCAACGACCACCGGAGTGGCAGAACTGAAGAAACTAATGAATGAAGCGCGGGATCGCAGGGCCTTTTATGGTCAAAGAACCATCCTTTTTATGGATGAAATTCAGAGGCTCAACAAGGGACAGCAGGATGTGCTCCTGCCCGCAGTGGAGCAAGGAGACCTGATCCTAATTGGCGCCACCACCGAGAACCCCTATTTTGAAGTGAATGCCGCTTTACTCAGCCGCTCCCAAATTTACCAGCTCAAGCCGTTGGAATTGGGCGATCTGCTTCTCGTAGGCAAAAAAGCTCTGCGCAGTCCCAAAGGGCTGGGGGCGATCAACTGTACGGTAACAGAGGAAGCATTGTCGCATCTAGCTCGCATTGCCAACGGAGACGCCCGTGTTCTTCTAAACACCCTTGAGTTTGCCGTACTCACAACCTTGCCCAATGAAGACGGGGTTAGAGTGGTGGATCTTTCCGTAGCCGAAGAGGCGGCCCAAGCCCAGAGGGTGCGTTATGACAAGAGTGGGGACAACCATTATGATGTGATCTCCGCCTTCATCAAATCTCTGCGGGGAAGCGACCCCGATGCAGCCCTCTACTGGTATGCCCGCATGGTCTATGCCAGTGAGGACCCTCGCTTTATTGTGCGCCGCCTCCTGGTTCACGCCGCTGAGGATGTGGGCATGGCTGATCCCAATGCCCTGCTCATGGCTCAGGCGGCCGCATTTGCCCTGGAGTGGCTGGGGATGCCCGAAGCTCGTATTCCCATTGCCCAAGCCATCATTTATATCGCCACGGCTCCTAAGAGCAATTCCGTGGTCACCGCGGTTGATCAGGCCTTGGCTTTTGTAGAGAAAGCGGGAGCAGATCCCGTGCCCATTCACTTGCGGGATACCCATTATGCAGGGGCGCAGAAGCTTGGGCATGGACACGGCTACCGGTACCCCCACGACTATCCCTTCCATTATGCGGTTCAGGACTACCTACCGGAGACGATCAGGGAATTTCAGGTATACTCTCCTTCCGATCAGGGGCGGGAGAAACTGATTCGAGAACGCCTGGAATACTTTGCTAAGCTAAAAAAGGGAGAAAGACAGAACTCCTCTTGAATTCTCAAGAGGAGCCTTTTATTTCTGGGGCTGGGCGTTGACAGTCAAGAAACCCATGTGGTATCATAAACTTGTTCAATTCCTACGGATTTAGTCGGAAATGAATGGGGGAGAAGCGATGAGAGTGTCTACGAGGGGCGAGTATGGTGTTCGGGCCATGTTTGATCTGGCCCTTCACTCTGGAGCAGGTCCGATTGCCCTAAAGACGATTGCAGAGCGTCAGATGATTTCCGAACATTACCTGGAACAGCTCATGGCTGCCCTGAGGAAGGCCGGCTTAGTCAAAAGCAGGCGGGGAGCCCAGGGCGGTTATCAACTGGCCCATGAACCGGAAAACGTGTCCATAGGACAGATCATTCGAGTGCTTGAGGGTCCAATTACCCCTTTGGATTGTCTGGATACCCATACGGGAACAGGTCCCTACTGCCAAACGCCGGATCGCTGTGTGCTGCGGAATTTATGGAAAGAGCTTCAGGACAGCATGAAGCAGGTTTTGGATAATACGACCCTGGAAGATTTGAAACAGGATGCCTATAGACTTGAGGTGACGGAAGGACAATGAAGGAGATTTACATGGACCATGCGGCCACAACTGCTCTTAGGCCTGAGGTTCTCGATTCTATGTTACCCTATTTTGGCTCAGAATTCGGCAATGCCTCCAGTGTCTATGGCTGGGGACGCAGAGCCCGTCAGGCACTGGATTCGGCTCGTGATACGGTCAGTGGGCTCTTGGGAGCCTCCAGCGATGAGATCATTTTTACCTCGGGCGGTTCCGAAGGGGCCAATTTGGCCATCAAGGGCGTGGCTTGGGCTAATCAGAACAGAGGTAAGCACATCATTACCAGCGCCATTGAGCACCATGCCGTATTGGATTCTGTGCTCTGGCTTGAAAAGCAGGGATTCGAGATCACCATTCTGCCCGTGGATGCAGAAGGGCAGGTTGCGCCCGCTCAGGTAGCTGAGGCGCTGCGGCCAGATACGATTTTGGTGTCCATCATGCACGCCAACAATGAAGTAGGTACGATTCAGCCCATCAGCGAGATCGGTGCCATTGTTCGCGAACATGGCGCCTTCTTCCACACCGATGCAGTCCAGACAGCGGGTGTCCTCGGGATGAGTGTGCAGGAACTGAATGTTGATTTACTGTCCTTATCTGCCCATAAGTTCTATGGACCCAAGGGCGTCGGAGCCCTCTATCTGCGTAAAGGAGTGCGCTTGAACCCGCTAATCCATGGCGGGGCCCAGGAGAAGCGTCGCAGAGCAGGTACAGAAAACGTGGCTGGAATCGTAGGTTTAGCGAAGGCCTTGGAGTTGGCCCAAGAGGAGCGTGAGGAAGAGAACGCACGCCTGATTGCTCTACGTGATCGCCTGATCGAAGGTCTGATGCGTATCCCTTCTACAAAGGTGAATGGCAGCTTGGTTCAGCGCCTTCCGAACAATGTGAATGTCTGTTTTGAGTTTATTGAAGGCGAGTCAATGCTCCTTAATCTCGACTTACGGGGTGTTGCTGCCTCCAGCGGATCGGCCTGTACTTCCGGGTCCCTTGATCCGTCCCATGTGCTCTTGGCCATGGGCTTGACCCATGAAATCGCCCACGGTTCCTTGCGTCTGACCTTAGGGCGGGACAATACGGAGGCGGATGTTGACTACGTTCTCCAGGAGGTACCCATGATTGTAGAGCGTTTACGGGCCATGTCCCCGTTGTATCAAGGATAGGGAGGGTAACAGCATGTATTCCGATAAAGTAATGGATCATTTTACGAACCCACGCAATGTCGGGGAAATTGCAGACGCGGACGGCATTGGTGAGGTAGGAAATGCCCGCTGCGGAGATATTATGAAGCTGTGGATCAAAGTGGACGGGGATGTAATTACCGATGTGAAATTCAAGACATTTGGCTGCGGAGCGGCCATTGCCACGTCCAGTGTGATCACGGAAATGGCCATTGGAAAGACGGTAGCCGAGGCGGAGAGAATCACCAATCAGGAAGTGGCAGAAGAACTGCACGGTTTGCCTTCCGTGAAGATGCATTGCTCGAATCTAGCTGCGGAAGCGCTCATGGCCGCTATTGAGGACTACCGCAAGAAATCAGACAAAACGTCTGCTTCGTAACACGAAGGAAGCACCGGGTCAACTTCCCGGTGTTTTTTTCGCCCCAATGGGAGAAACTAAGGTTCAGAAAACTAAACGAGGTGATTACGGTGGCCAATGGTCGCAACATGATGATCATGGGTTTGGTCGGTCTGGCCTTAGGAATTTATGTCGGCAACAGCCTAAGAACTGGTTCTGTGACTAGGCAGGTTCGTTCTACAGGCCGAACGCTGATGCGTAAAGCCCGGGGTCAAGTGCAACAGCAGCTGAATAACTGGATGGATTGAGTCTTGTGGCCAAACGAATCTGGTGGGGATTCGTCCTCCTAGGAATACTCGCTTTTCTTTATCGGGTCAGGACTGTGCTGACCCCTTTCTTATTCGCCATTCTCATCGCCTATATTCTTTATCCTGTGGTCGTTGCTGTAGAAAAACGAGGGGCCTCCAGAATTGGATCCATCTTGCTTGTTTACGCAATCTTTGGTGCTGCAGTTGGAGTAGCATTCTGGATTGCTTTGCCCAGCTTACTTGGGGATTTGGAGGAGATAGGTCGCAAGTTACCTGAGCAAGCCGCCCGATTGCAGGACTTTGGGGAAGATGCGGTAGGCTTTTTTCGTCGAGTACAGCTCCCGGCCACCATTCGTGACGCCCTCAGTATTGTCTTGGAACGTGTTCAGACGGCAACGGAATCTCTGGCCGGCCGGCTGATGCAGATGCTCATGGCGGCCTTCACCCATATGATCTCCCTCATAATCTCACCTGTTTTAGCCTTCTATTTGCTGCGGGATCACAGAGCGATGCGCAATGGAGCCCTAAACTACATTCCGGCGCACCTTAGAGGCGACGCCCTCTACATTCTGCAGGAGATCAACCTTGCCCTGCATGGGTTCTTCCGGGGCCAAATAATCGTGTGTTTGTTCGTTGGTCTCTTTGTTTACGGAGGTCTCTACCTCTTAGGGATACCCTATGCCCTTTTCATCGGCTTCTTAGCTGGTCTTTTCGACATCATACCCTACTTCGGCCCTGTTTTGGGTTTTCTTCCCGCAGCCGCCTTGGCTTTAGCCAAATCGCCTCTGACAGTACTGTGGGTTCTGCTTGTGTTTGTGACCGCCAATCAACTGGAGAACGCTGTGATTTCCCCCAAGCTGATTGGGGATCGGGTGGGACTGCATCCCTTGGTGGTGATCTTTGCGGTCTTTGCCGGTGGAGACCTGATGGGTATTTTTGGAATGCTCTTGGCGATTCCCGTTGCCGCCATTATCCGCGTGATCTTAGCCTTCTTCTTTCTACGACGTCCCCATAGCCAATAATGGGCACTGTGCCTTCAAGAACCCGCCTCCTCGGTCAGTTGACAAGGGGAGGCGGGTTCGTTACTATTGAATTAATGAGGAAAATTTTCCTTGTGCAGAAATGGGGTGAACCGCATTCGCGGTATCTAATGAAGAACTATACAGCTGATCAGATTCGTACCATGTTTTTGGAGTTTTTCCAGAGCAAAGACCACCGCATTTTGCCTAGTGCGTCACTTATCCCCCATGGGGATCCCACTTTACTCTTAACCGTGGCTGGAATGGTGCCTTTTAAGCGGCATTTCTTAGGTCTAGAGAAGCCTGTTCATCCTCGCATTGCTACCAGTCAAAAGTGCATTCGGACCGGTGATATTGATAATGTCGGTAAGACCGATCGCCACGGGACTTTTTTTGAGATGCTCGGCAACTTCTCCTTTGGCGATTACTTTAAAAAGGAAATTATCCCCTGGTCCTGGGAGTTTGTTGTGGAACACCTCCATCTGCCTCCTGAGAAGCTGTGGGTATCCATCTACCTAGATGATGACGAAGCCTTCGACATTTGGCACCGGGACGTGGGCGTTCCAGCCGAACGGATTGTGCGTTTAGGCAAGGACGATAACTTCTGGGAAACAGGTTCTGGACCTTGCGGACCATGCTCGGAGATCCATATTGACCGGGGGGCTGAGGTGGGATGTGGCGATCCAAACTGCAGACCAGGTTGTGATTGCGACCGCTATGTTGAGTTTTGGAATTTAGTCTTCATTCAGTTTCATCAAGATGGGGATACCTATACGCCGCTGGAGAAAAAGAGTATTGATACCGGCATGGGCCTCGAACGGGTGGCCGCGCTGATGCAGGGCAAACGGAGCATTTTTGAGGTGGACAATCTCCTTCCTATCCTGCAAGAGGCAGGTAGCCTAGCCGGTGTGTCTTACGGGCAAGACCCTGCCGCGGATGTATCCTTGAGGGTGATTGCCGACCATGCCCGCGCTGTGGCTTTTCTCGTTAGCGATGGTGTTCTGCCCAGCAACGAAGGGCGCGGCTATGTGCTGCGTCGTTTGATTCGCAGAGCGGTTCGTCACGGTCGTCTCCTTGGTATTGATGCTTTATTCTTGAATCGCTTGGTCACGAAAGCGATTGAGATGATGAAAGGGCCCTATCCTGAGCTGGTTGAGCGGCAAGAGTACATTCACCGAGTGGTTGGGTTGGAGGAAAGACGCTTCGGAGAAACATTAGAACAGGGCATGCGCCTGCTTAGAGATTTGGCACTGAAAGCCAAGGAACAGAAGCTTGATGAAGTTTCCGGTGAGGATGTCTTCCAACTCTACGATACCTTTGGTTTTCCCATTGATTTGACCCGGGAGATCCTGGCCGATGAAGGCTTGAAGGTTGATGAGGTCGGCTTCCACAAGGCCATGGAAGCCCAAAGAGAGCGGGCCAGGAAATCGCGAGCTGCCCAAGGTTACCTCGACAGCAGTCTGGCCGTGTACAAGGAACTGGCAGGAGTTGTGACCACCGAATTTGTGGGCTATGACCTGTATGAGGTCGATTCTCAGGTCCTGGGCATTATTGTGGACGGCCATAGTGTAGATCAGGCTGACAGCGGCAGTCAAGTCGCTGTGGTCTTGGAAAAGACCCCCTTCTATCCGGAAGGTGGCGGGCAAGTGGCGGATCAAGGTCTGATTAAGACCGACACAGGTCTGGTACGTGTTACCGATGTGCGGGAGGTTGTTCAGGGTCTGATCAGTCATCTGGGCGTGGTGTTGGAAGGTTACATTGCCACAGGGAGCCAGGCCTTAGCGTCCATCACCCCCTCCTGCCGCCAACAGACGGCGCGCCACCATACAGCCACCCATCTGCTGCACCATGCTCTGCGCGAGGTATTGGGAGGACATGTGAATCAAGCAGGTTCCTTTGTGGGCCCCGAACGCCTGCGCTTCGACTTCACGCATTTCCAAGCTGTAAGTGAAGAAGAAGTTCGCCGTATAGAGGATCAGGTCAATCTGGCGATCCTCAAAAACTCGCCTGTAACACCGACCATCACGGATTTGGAGAGCGCCAAACAGCAGGGAGCTACAGCCCTCTTCGGCGAGAAGTATGAGGCGGAGGTAAGAATGGTCCAGGTAGGAGAGGATTCCCTGGAACTGTGCGGAGGGACCCATGTCCGTTCCACAGGCGAGATCGGACTCTTCAAAATACTCTCCGAGGGGAGCGTGGCCGCGGGAGTGCGCCGCATTGAAGCTGTTGCAGGGACGGAAGCGATGAACTACGTTCGGGCTGCCGATTCTGTGTTGAAGAAGCTACAGACCACCTTTCAGGTCCAGACCGAAGAGCTGCCGGAACAGGTGGAGCGCATTTTGGAAGCCCATCGTAAGCTGGAGAAAGAGCTAGCAAGTGTCAAGCAGCAAAGTTTGCTGGGAGCTGTGGATTCTCTGGTTGCAGGTGCAGATCAGGTGGACGGGGCTTACATCGTGGTTTCCGAGGTGGATGCGGATCAGCCGGAGGACTTGAGAGTACTAGGAGATCGCATTCGGGACCGTCTGGACCCCGTGGCACTCTTGTTGGCTTCCAGGAGCGGCGAGAAGGTGCTTCTGCTCAGCATGGTTTCCAAATCCCTGACCCAGGCGGGACTCCATGCGGGCAATGTGGTTCGAGAAGCTGCCAAACTGTGCGGAGGCGGAGGCGGTGGGCGCCCCGATATGGCCCAAGCCGGCGGGCGTTTGCCCCAGATGATACCGGAGGCCCTTAAACGGAGCAGAGCGTTCTTTAGGGAACAATTGGAGGGAATTAAGCCATAGCTAGAGAATAGTATGTAGAGAGAAGCTGGTGAGGAGGGATACCATGAGTGATGCTCTCGACAAGACCACCTTGTTTAACTGGAAGGCGCTGGAAGAAGATCCTTTGGCGGTGCGCACGGTACTGGAGCACGTCTATGAGGCCTTAAAGGATAAAGGATATAATCCCTTTGGGCAAATCGTGGGTTATCTGATCTCTGGTGATCCCACATTTATTACCAGTCACAACAAAGCACGTTCTCTCATTACCCAGCTAGAAAGGGATATTATCCTTGAGGAGTTAGTGAGACAGTATCTTAAGTAAGTGACTAAGGAGTTAGGACGGTCATGATACGAGTCAGTGCAGACAGCACATGCGATCTTTCACCAGAATTAATTCAACAATTCGATCTTGCTATTACACCCTTAAGCATAACCGTGGAAGAGCGGGTGTTCAAAGACGCTGTAGATATTCGTCCCGAAGATATTTTTCAATATGTAGATGCCGGTAAGACCTGTGTAACAGGTGCGGTCAATGTGTACGAGTACCAGAAGCACTTTCAAGAGCTGACCAAAGACGGAGATGAGGTCATTCACATTTGTATCGGATCGAGTTTTTCGTCCTGTTACGAACATGCACTCTTAGCTGCCCGAGACTTCTCCGGAGTCGAGGTTGTTGACTCACAGAACCTCTCGACGGGGAGCGGTCATTTGGTGTACGAAGCCGCTTTGATGGCCCGCAGCGGCGCTTCACTGCTTGAGATTAAGTCAAGGCTCGATCAGCTGCGTCTCAAGGTCGACGCCAGTTTCGTCCTAGATCAGCTGGATTATCTCGCCAAGGGAGGGCGATGTTCAGCCATAACCGCCCAGGGAGCTAGAATTCTGCGTTTGAAACCCTCCATAGAAGTGCGTGATGGAGTGATGATTGTTGGGCGCAAATACCGAGGTCACTTTGAAAAGGCGCTCAAATCCTATGTCCTCGATCGTCTTCAGGATCCCTCCATCTTGGATCCCAGCCGTGTGTTTGTCACTGCGGCCGGCTGCGATCCCGATGTTGTAGCCATGGTGTGTGCTACGCTGGAAGAAAAGGCAGACTTTGCAGAGATCATTGTTACCCAGGCCGGTTGTACCATCTCGAGTCATTGTGGACCAAACACCCTTGGTGTCTTGTTCCGGCGGCGGTAGAGGAGTTATGCATTGGAATATAGAGAGTTAGGCCAAACCGGCCTCCAGGTCTCCAGACTGTGTTTTGGTGCTTTGACCATGGGCCCCCTGCAGAGGGGCCTTTCTCCCTTGGAGGGAAGTAAGGTTCTCCGCAGGGCCTTAGATCTGGGGGTCAATTTCGTTGACACTGCTGAGCTTTACCAAACCTATGAGCATATTCGCCTGGCTCTCCAAGGTTTCGAGGGTAGGCAAACTGTGGTCGTGGCCACGAAGTCCTACGCCTTTACCAGGGAGGGTATGTACGAGAGCATCGAACGGGCTTTGCAGGGTTTGGGCCTAGAGTCCATCCCCATCTTTATGCTCCATGAGCAAGAGTCCAGCCATACCCTAAGGGGACATTGGCCGGCCTTGGAGGTACTGTGGGAGGCGAAAAAGAGCGGAATCATTCAAGCCTGCGGGATTTCCACACATCATGTGCAAGGAGTCCTGGCTGCATCGGCCATTCCTGAAATTGATGTTATTTCGCCCCTGATCAATAGCACCGGAATCGGTATTCAAGGGGGCAGCAGAGAGCAAATGCTCCAGGCGATTGCCCATGCATCCGCCCTAGGCAAGGGTATTCTGGCCATGAAGCCTTTAGGAGGAGGGCACCTTTTGGCCACTTGGTCCGCTGCCTTGGATTACCTGCTGGCAAAGGCAGATATCCATTCGATTGCCGTGGGTATGAAGACCATCGAGGAAGTGGAACATAATATAGCCTATTTTCAGGGCCGACGGGATGTACCCAAACCGCCCGTCACGACCAGGCTTTTACACGTTGATGAATGGTGCATAGGGTGCGGTGCCTGCGTCGAGGCCTGCCCCAACGGGGCTCTGCAGGTGCTGGAAGGTCGGGCCAGGGTAGTTTCCCGTGAGCAATGCGTCTTTTGCGGGTACTGTGGTGCCAGTTGTCCCGAATTTGCGATCAAAGTGATTTAGAGGTGTGTGGTGATGCGAATCCTTGGTTTGGATCTGGGCGAAAAGACGATTGGAATAGCGGTAAGTGACCCCATGGGCTGGACAGCGCAAGGCGTCGCGGTGTTGCGGCGCGCAGGTGATAAGCAGGATTTCGCCGCCCTCAGAGAGCTTGTGGAGGAGTATCAGGTGCAGAGTTTTGTCTTGGGGATGCCTCGCCGAACGGATGGACGTTATGGTCCTGAGGCGGAAAAAGTTTATTCCTTTGGCTCAGAATTGGAAAGGAGATTCTCACTGCCAGTAGAATATTGGGATGAACGCTTTTCCACGGTTCAAGCGGAACGTATTTTGCTCGAAGGTGATGTGAGTCGAGCCAAGCGGCGCCAGGTTATCGATAAGGTGGCTGCCGCCGTTATTTTGCAGGCATATTTGGATCATAAGCGGTAAAAGCTACGTCTTGAAGGAGGCGATCGAATGTCCCACAACCATGACGGACATGATCACGATCATGACCATCACGAACACGATTTTGAAATGGACGATACTATTGTACTTGTTGACGATGAAGATGGCACAGAGCATGTCTTTACCGTGCTGGAGTATCTCGAGCTGGATGACCAGGTCTATGCGGTGTTGCTCCCAGAGGATGCGATCGAAGGGCAAGCCTACATCTTTAAGGTCGGCACAGATGAGAATGGTGAAGAGATCCTCATGGATATCGAAGACGATGATGAGTTTGACAGAGTTGTAGCCGTTTTGGACTCCGACGAAGTGGACTAATCCGGTCAACGGATTGAATTGTTTCTTCTGGGGGTGTATCAATGCCCAAAAGTCTACAAGTGAACTTGAAACGGACCTGGCTGATTGTGGTCCGTTTTGTATTCCTGCTGGTGGTTGTGGTCAATCTCATCCTTGGCATTCTCATGGATATCGGCAACCGTCCACTGAGCTCTGATCCGGATGCTCCCAGCAAGGTTATTCGTGTTTCCCAGGGAATGAACGCCAGGCAGATTATTCAGCTTCTGGATGAAGAGGAAATTATAGCCAATCCGTCGCTGTTCCGCTTTGTCCTGACTGTGCAGGGGGCGGATCAGAGCCTTCAAGCCGGGACGTATCGTTTGAGTCCCCAGATGACGCCACTGGAAATCATCGAACGTTTGCGCTTAGGGCGGGTATACGCGATCCCCGTGGTCATTCCGGAAGGTTTTGAGATCAAACAGATTGCAGCAGTCTTGGCCGATAAAGGTTTAGCCGATGCCCAGCGTTTTGCTGCCTTGGCCTCCGACTTTCGGTTTGTGTTTGGGGACAATCCCCCCATTGAACTGCCCATCTCCTCTCTGGAAGGATACTTGTATCCTGATACATACTTTTTCCACGAGGGGCAGAGTGAGGAAGATCTCATTGTCCAAATGGTGGATCGTTATGTCGCAGTCGTTACAGAGGAAATAATCCCTCTGCTGGTAGACAGTCCCTTTTCCCTGCACGAGATAACCACCTTGGCCTCCATTGTGGAACGGGAGGTCATGGTAGACGAGGAACGCCCTATTGTCGCTTCAGTCTATCTCAACCGCCTGGCCATTGATATGCCTCTGCAGGCCGATCCAACGGTCCGTTATGTGACGGCCGAAGAACGCCCCCAGGTGCTTTACCGTGATCTGGAGATTGAATCGCCCTATAACACTTATCGCCATAGAGGTCTACCGCCGGGTCCCATCGGAAGCCCCGGGCTCGCTTCGATGCTGGCGGTATTGAACCCGGCTGAAACGGACTATTTCTTCTTTGTAAGTCGCAGAGATGGTACCCATGAGTTTACCAAGACCTATAACGAACATCTTACCGCCAGGCGGCTCTTGGGTTACTAGAGGGGGTTAAACAGTGAAGATTCCAGAGATTCTGGCCCCAGCTGGCAATATGGAAAAGGCCATCGTGGCCATGGAGTATGGGGCCGATGCCCTATATTTGTCAGGTAAAGCCTTCGGTATGCGAGCGAAGGCGGGCAACTTCAGTTTGCAGGAGTTACAGGCTGTCCTGGCGATCGCCCACGAGCGTGGGGTTAAAGTCTACGTTACGGTGAATATTTTCGCCCATAATGACCACATTGACTCGCTTCCGAAGTACTTGGCTAAATTGGAAGACCTGCAGGTGGACGGTTTGATTGTAGCCGATGTGGGGGTGATGGCCTTAGCCAAGGAGTATGCCCCGAGCCTTCCTCTGCACCTGAGTACCCAGGCCAACACGGTCAATTACCGGGCTGCAAAGTTCTGGGAGGAACTTGGTATTGCGCGCTTGGTGATGGCCCGGGAGTTGACCAGGGACGAGATCGCCAGAGTACGCCGGGAAACGCAGGCTGAAATTGAGGTTTTTGTCCATGGAGCCATGTGCATGGCCTATTCAGGACGCTGTTTGCTGAGCAATGTCTTGACCGGCCGCGATGCCAACCTGGGCGAATGCGCCCAGAGCTGTCGTTGGCGCTATGCTGTGATGGAAGAGAAACGGCCAGGCCAGTACATGCCCATTGAAGAAGATCAAGGCGGCACCCACATCTTCAATTCGAAGGACCTGCGTTTAGTGGAGTATATTCCCGATCTAGTGCAGATCGGTGTGGATAGCCTGAAAATCGAGGGTCGCATGAAGAGCTCCTACTATGTAGCCACTGTGGTTCGAGCCTACCGCCAAGCCTTGGATCTCTATGCCTCCGATCCCGCAAACTATATCTTGCCCCAAGAGCTTTTGGAGGAGTTGGACAAGGTCAGTCACCGCCCATATTATTCCGGTTTCTTTGTGCCGTCCGAGGTAGGTATCCATCGGCCCACCGGCTCCTATATCAGAGCCTATGATGTGGTGGGACTGGTGGAGAGTTATGATTCGAAGAGGGGCGAAGCAGTCGTGGCTGTACGTAATCGCCTCAGCCTTGGTGATGAGGTGGAAGTCATGCAGCCTCTTGGGGATGTGTTCAAACATCAGCTTAAGCAGATGGCGAAGGCAGATACGGGAGAGTTTCTGGCTCAAGCCCATGCCAATTATAGGGTGTGCATTCCCATGAATCCAGTGAAACCCTATTCGATGTTGCGCATTCGCAGCGTCGAAGACTAAACCGAGGCCCTGTGCTCTCGGTCTTTTTTAAAGGATGTGCTTCTGATGACCAATTGGCAAGTGGGACAGGAACATGTGATGGAAATAACGGGGTTATCCCATGAAGCTACAGGAGTGGGACGCATCGATGGGCGTGTTGTCTTTGTACCCGAGACGATTCCCGGTGATCGAGCCTTGGTACGCCTCGTTCACCTCAAAAAAAGCTTAGGCTTCGGCGAGATGGTGGATCTTCTTAGAGAGTCGCCCCAGCGCAAAGAACGCAGTTGCCCCCATGCCTTAACCTGTGGAGGCTGCCAGTTGCAGCATATGGACTATGCAGCGCAACTTAGCTGGAAGAGGCAGCAGGTGGTCAGCGCCATGGAGCGGATTGGTGGGCTCAATGTGGAAGTGCTGCCGGTATTGGGTATGGAGAAGCCCTACTGCTATAGAAACAAAGCCCAATTACCCCTGGGTGAAGTCCAAGGCGAGTTGGTGATGGGTTTCTTTCGGAAGGGCAGTCATGACATTGTGGATCTTGAAAGCTGCGAGATCCAGCATCCCTTGCTTACAAGGCTGGCCCTCGTGTTGAAAAGAACCTTGAAGGAGCTTGAGGTGGAACCCTATGACGAGATCAACCATGTTGGTCTTCTGCGCCACGCCGTACTCAGAGTGAGTTTCTCTGAAGAGACGTTGATGCTGGTCTTGGTGACCCGTACAGCGCACTTTCCAGCCAGAACCGAACTCATCCACCGTTTGACCCAAGAGGTTCCAGAACTCGTGAGTGTTGCCCATAATGTGAACCCCGGTGTTACCAATGTGATCTTGGGGCCGCAAACGAGGGTTGTGTGGGGCGAGCCTTACCTGATGGATTCCATCGGACATGTTCAATACGCCATTTCTCCAGGGTCGTTCTTTCAGGTCAATCCCAAGCAGACCAAAGTACTTTACGATTTGGTCCGCGAGAAGATGCAACTTGACGGAGGCGAGACCCTTTTCGATCTCTATTGCGGCGCTGGTACCATCGGCCTCTACCTCGCATCCCAGGTTAAAGCGGTCCTTGGGGTGGAGACATTTGCTAGAGCAGTGCATGATGCCCGTTATAATGCCAGGCTCAACCGCATTCAAAACGCACAGTTCTATCAGGGAAAGGCGGAAGATGTGCTCCCGAAGCTTCTTCGGCTGCATGGCCCCATCGATGGGGTCA
Source organism: Bacillota bacterium (assembly GCA_012838305.1). GTDB lineage: Bacteria > Bacillota > Limnochordia > Darwinibacteriales > Darwinibacteriaceae > UBA5420. The sequence goes on from DUPN01000041.1 coordinate 44,009, forward strand.
TCTTGGATCCTCCCCGCAAGGGCTGTGAGCGATCGCTGTTGGAAACGTTGATTGAGGCAGAGATCCCCGCCATTGTCTATGTCTCCTGCAATCCCGCCACACTGGCCAGGGATCTGGCCCGTTTAGCTTCAGGGGGCTACACCGTCGGCCACGTTCAACCGGTGGACATGTTTCCCTGGACGAGGCATGTTGAGTGCGTGGCATTGATTACCAGACTGTAAGCCATGATATTGCTGCATTACATTTTAAATCGTCTACTCGACCTAAAGCACCAAAATGAGTACATGGGAACATCGAAGGTGTATTTTTGGGGAATATTTTGCCCAAAACTAGGTAGGGTTGAGTTGACAGATTAGATAACACATGGGTTGGGGAGACAGGATGGATGTCGATTGTAACGAAATAAAGAATGCAGGTCCTGAACCTATACGCGTATATTGGGGTATGGATTATGGTGAATAGTGGAGAATCAGAGTGAGGGGTACAATGTGGGGAAAATTGATAGACTATATGCTATGACCGTATATTTGCTGAACAATGGCAAAGCCTCGTCACGCGAGCTTTCCCAAAAATTCGAAGTGTCAGTTCGTACAATTCAACGCGATATAGACGCGTTATGCCAAGCTGGGATTCCCATAGTGGCGGAGACCGGAGTACACGGAGGTTATTATCTTGCGGAGAATTTCCGCATGGATGCCCATCTAGCAACAGACGAAGATTACTCATTTATCCTTACTGCCCTCAAGGGATTTCATTCTGCAATGAATAGTCCCAGAATTAACGCAACACTGGAAAAAGTAGCCTCGCTAACGAGAAATTCGGATAACGGAATAATTCTTGATTTTTCAGTATTGCGTGAGGGTGATCATCAGCTTCTGCAAATATTCCAAGATGCTATAAAGAGAAAAAATCCTGTCAGCTTTGAGTATACAAATGCAGACAACATTACACGAATGCATACCGTTGAACCGATAGCCGTCGTATACCGGTGGTATTCCTGGTACTTGCTTGCTTATTCGGTTGTTAAGAACGATTACAGAACATATAAACTCACTAGGATGACAAGTGCCAAAATAATCGATGCTGCTTTTACAGAAGAGCACAAAAGCGCTGAGGAAATACTGAATGAAAACGATAATAAGATGCCTCCCAAGCATACTGAAATAATCGCGCACTGCAAATCGGAGGCGCGTGCCAAGGCCATTGAGTATCTTAACGGTATTATTACTTGTGAATATGACAATAAAGATTGTGATATGAAACTGTATGTCATTGAAAATGAGCACTTATGGTTTGGAATGCTGTTATCGCTTGGTGATGGGATTGAGATTAAGGCACCAGAGCATATCAGGAATCGTGTGCTTGAATCGGCGAAAGAAATAATTGCCCTGTATCAAAAACTATGACATACTGCTGTCGTAGTTTCTCCGTTACAATTAACCTATAAAAATAAAGCAACGGAGGAAATGACCTATGGCTAATATCAAAAGATATCATGTAAACGAAGCAAACGCATGGTCAGAAGTGGTGGAGGCTGGAGATTTTGTGTTTTTGAATTTCTGTGTAGGAAATGTTGGACAATCTGTTGAAGCACAGATACATGGTGCATTGGATGATATGGAACATCATCTAAAAGAGATTGGTTTGACTTTGGAATCTGTGGTTAAGGTAGATGTTTTATTAAGAGACGCATGGTATATACCTATCATGGAAAAGGTTTTTAGAGAACGTTTCGCTGGTAAATATCCCGCAAGAAAAACCATCCAGACAGATTTTGCACATTTTGGTGGTCTAGATGGGCTTCATGCACAAATTGATGCAATTGCGTATAAAAAATAGGCTGCAAATTATAGCGGCGGCCTTTTGAATGAAGCAGATGTCTGGATAACCGGGTTGCTGCCAAGATCTATGTTAATCCTTTATCGCGGCAGACTGGACGTATATCAAATGGAGGTTTGCTCGTTGCCCAATTGCCTAATTGATATGTTCCCTTGAACCGTCGTTTTCAAAAATGACCTCAAAACCCATTGACATGTTTCCTCGAACAGATACTGTAAAAAAACAGCCCACAGACATCAATTCCATCCACTCGAGGCATGTTGAGTGCGTGGTGAATATACCGGTACGGCGGAGCCGCGGGTCCGGCCGAGACTGGGCCAGCAGTCCGGACCCAACTGAGCCATTAGCTCGTATCCCTTAGATGTTCGCCCCTTCCAAAGGCCTCACGCATTGAATATTACGCTGGCTATTTGAGATCTATCAATCCGTTTGAGTTGAGCCACTCAGCTACGCCCCTATGGCAAACCGGACAAGGTATAGATGGTCTTCCCTACATGGGGTTTCCACGGCTATGAGCATGAGTACGGCTTCCTCCAGTGCTAACCGGGCTGGAGAACTGACTACTAGTGTACTGCGTCGTCTACACGATGATACCGCTCCAGTGAGTCAGGTAATCCCTTAATTGGAGGGTGATTGCGCCCTAACAGGACTGAGCAAAGGAGCCGCATCACCTCGATTAAGCCCTATGCTGGGATGTCCCGCCGGGTGGAGGGTGTCTAGCAGACTTTGAAGTCGGATCACCTGCCCCGTATGCCTCGATCTGTTCTCGAGGTTTATGCGCTATGTGTGGATGCGTTGGCACCCGACGCTTCTGTCCATCGCGCTGATGTACAAGTACATGGAACCAACCGAGTGGCACAGTAGGAGTCGGAACGGCGGATCAGTGTCCCCTGGAATGGTGGCTCAATCATGGCCGGACTGGTGGCTCAATTGGGTCCGTAATACTCGGTTGGATGTTTGTGTAGAATGAGCAGAGCATAAAATGAATTGGTCTGAAAAACAAGCGAAAATTATGCAAGCTACCCTACGATTATGATTTCGTAGAGTGGCCTGCTTGTTTTTATTCGTAAGCATCAAAGTAACCACACTTAGAGTCTCCTCTGCAATGATGAGATAATGAGTCCATCATGGCAAGGGAGTGATGCATATTCCGGTAAGAAAAGATCACTGTCACGGAGATACAAGGCCACTCTAGCGGGGTAAGAAGACCACGTTCACGTGTTCCAAGGCCATTTGGCCAAGACCCACAACAGTCTTGATGTCACGTGCAGTGCCTGTGCTGAGAGTCAAGGGGTCAGGTTGGCTGTACGTAATACCTATGACGAGCAAAAGAGGGACAAGCATGCCGAAAAACACGCAAGATGCTGAGCGACTTTGGGGCGCCCCAGATCCAGTCACTGATGAGATGGATTGAAACTCAGAGCAAGACAACGCTAGCCCATTGGGCCTTGGACCATTCTCCCGCTATGGCTGAAGGAATAGCCACATGATCACCGTCCCCTAGATGCACTATATGCGGCTGGCCAATGGCTGTCCTGGGAAGTAAGACTGTAGCAGGCCAAAACAGCAATACTTGCCTGCCACGCCTCGGCACGTGAGGCTGAGGGAAATCCTATGGCGCAAGCGGCGGCGAGGGCCATTGGTCAATCCGCATCCACTATCCATTCGGCACGGCATTGTATCGGGCTGGCCTTTTACGGCGCTTTAGCAGTGGCCTATGACCAACTCGGGACGGATGCGCCGTGGGGGCAGATTGAAGGACTCGCCGCTGAAGAATGTAGGCGCATGTTTGAAGCACTGCAAGCCGTTGCGGTGCTGGACGAACCAAACCCGGCGAAAATTGACTGGAAATTTTGACCATTCTCCATCGGAGGACTATCTAAGGAGGTTGCGTGACTAAGCTATGGATATAAAGAAGGTTACATCAAATGGGAGAGATATCGCCCTTGTAAACTGTGATGAGGTTATAATCTCGGATGTGCAGTCCGCACTTGATCTTGTGATGTCCGTCTATTATGAAACAGGGAGCCATTCTATGGTGATAAATAAAGAAGCGATAACCTCGGACTTCTTCGTTTTAAGTACACGGATTGCCGGGGCGATCCTGCAGAAGTTCATCACGTATCAGTTTAAGTTGGCGATTGTAGGTGATTTTTCCGGTTACACAAGCCAGCCGCTGAAAGACTTTATCTCGGAAAGCAATAGGGGACGAGACATCTTTTTTGTATCCTCTGAAGAGGATGCCATTGGGAAGCTGAGCAGAGTATAGAGGAAGAACACAGAGGAGCGTACGGGCATAGAGGAGTAGGGCTTGGAAAGAGGCGGATATAATGAAACTGGGCCTGATTATCAATCCCATTGCAGGAATGGGTGGACGGGTTGGTTTGAAGGGTACTGATGGAGCTGAGATTTTGGAGCAGGCTTTAAGCTTGGGTGCAGTACCTGAAGCAAGGATTAAAGCGAAGCAAGCTCTGGCAGAATTGTTGCCCCTCCAATCCAAATTGAAGATCTTGACCTACCCGGGGGCCATGGGGCAGGACGTAGCAGAAGAATTAGGTTTCCAGGCGCTTGTCGTGGGCGAGATGGGGACTCCAACTACAGCAGAGGATACGGTGGCAGCGGCTAAAAGGATGTTAGAGCAGGAGGTCGATTTGCTGTGTTTTGCCGGCGGCGATGGTACTGCCCGTGACATTGCTGCCGTGATCCAGACCTCCCTTCCTGTCTTGGGTATTCCAGCTGGGGTGAAAATACATTCCGGGGTTTTTGCTATTCATCCACAGGCGGCAGGAAAGCTGATTCGCAGGTTCTTCTCCGGTGAGAAGCTGGAACTCGTTGATGGGGAAGTGATGGACATCGACGAAGAGGCCTTTCGAGCAGGAGTTGTCACAACGAGGCTTTACGGTTTGATGAGAATCCCTCTAGCTCCTTCGCTCGTTCAAATGACCAAGTCTGGGGGTAAGGCACCAGAGCGGGAGATTTTGCTGGGTATGGCCGAGCGGATTGTGGAGGAGATGGCGGATCATCCTGAAACTCTTTACATCATCGGTTCTGGCAGCTCGCTTGCTCCCATTATGGAGATCTTGGACCTGCCAAACAGCCTGCTCGGAATTGATGTAGTGCGTAATCTGCAGTTGGTGGCCCAGGATGTGAATGAACAACGAATTCTTGACCTGATCCGAGGCGAACCGGCGAAAATCATCGTTACAGTTATTGGCAACCAAGGCTATGTTTTTGGTCGTGGAAATCAACAAATTAGTGCCGAGGTAGTCAAAGAGGTGGGCAAGGAGAACATTCTGATTGTGGCAACTCGCAAGAAAATTGAAGCTCTGCAAGGGCGCCCTCTGCTGGTCGATACCGGCGATGAGGGGGTTAACTCGCTGTTTGATGGTTATATAAGGGTGATCACCAGCTATAGTACGGAGCTCACTGCGAGAATTAGAGGCTTAGTGTAAGAGATGCCCGCCTAAATGCAGAGGCGAGCTACTCTCTGGGTATAGAATGCCGGCTCAGCAGACCCTTGGATGAGGATCGGGCCATGGACTTGCTCACCAGGGAAATACTGCTGGACTACTTCCAGACCCTTTTCAGTTGCGTAAACTCCTGGATATATCCCCAGAAGGAGACGGGTGACATCATGATCTGGTAAAAAAGCACAAAGACGAAAAAGCCCCATCCATTCCTTCGAATGTCGAGAGACAGCCTATGGAATACATTCTTCTGGTAACTGTATAGAATCAGGTAGCTGATCAGCGTCAGCGGTAGGACAAGTAAGGTCATGGGCCCGACGATATAGTAGTGACCAAAGAAGGCCGCAATCAGCCCCGGTATCCAGCAGAGGGAATAGGCAGTGTCTAGGTAGGGAAGCAGGAAGTTTACGCCGGTGAGGTACTTTACATATGCTTGGGGCTGATGCCAAGGCTTCATCGACCTTAAGGCTTCAATCATTCCCCGAGCCCACCTGGACCTCTGTTTGAAGAAATGTGAAGTAGAAATGGGCACCTCCGTAAAGGCTACAGCATGGGGTTCGAAATAGATTTTCCCATCATTCATCATCAGGGACCAGGAAAGGACAATATCCTCTCCGATGGCATCCGGCCAGCCGCCGACCTCTCTGATCCGCTCCGTCTTGTAGATGCTGTAAGCTCCCTGGGCCACCAAAGTACCTTGATACAGCCCCTGCATCCTCTTGATGGAGGCTATACCCAGAAAGTAATCCCACTCCTGAATTTTGGCCAGTAGGTTATCTCTGCTGTTTCTAGCCAAAACGGCGCCTGCCACAGCACTGACATCGTCAGGTGCTGTTTCGATTCTGGCCACAAGATGCCTTACTGCAGACTGGTGCAGCAGGGTATCGGCGTCTAGGGTGATCATCAAATCGGTGGAAATACTCTCTAACCCTTTGTTTAGCGCGTTAAACTTTCCCGGTTCTGCTTCCGCTATGACCACTAAATCTAAAACGAGCCTGGCGGCAGCATCCAGTGCCTCTTCAGCTGTTTGATCCGTAGAGCCATTGTCCACGACCAAGACATGGATCGGACCATCATAGTCCTGTTTGGCAATGTAGCTTAAGGTTTCTGCGATTCTCTCCGCTTCGTTTCTGGCTGCAATCAGTATCGTTACAGCTTGGTTAGGCCTCTCGTTCTTGAAGGGAGGCTGTCTATCAAGCAATAAACTGATCACCAAAAAGGTGTTACAGTACCCAGGTATATAGGCTATACCGGTAATAATCAGTATAGAGAGCGGCCAATTCGTTACCTTGGCCAAATCAATAACCCAGGGTATGGACATGTAGATGCTGAAACACAACCAGAGAAGTGCTCCGATGTGACCTGCAACAAACTTGCTCTTGACAGGTATGTAGTTCTTGTATCCTTGCTCACTACTCACTTGCAGGTCTCCGGAAGCCAAATCGTTTTTTCTGTCTGTATACAAAACCCTACACCAACCTCCAAACGTTTTTGACAGTATTCGATGTATTCCAGAAAAATCCTGCTAGCGAGGGAGCACAGTGACGAATACCGTTGCACACTATTTTCTCGTAGGGTTAGTATAAAAACTCGCTGGTTTTCCCGGACCCCTATCGTCAGCAAACAGAGGTGAGCTGGAGAGAACCCGCGACCACTAAAATGACGCATCTAAGGCGTCAGGCAAGGGGGAAAATGTTGGATAGGCAGGACAAATTATCAAGAAGTTGAACTCTGCAGTAAACAGGGAAATCTGTACAGCACACCCTGCAAGGAGCGGAACGAAGATGAGTTTGCGTCGAGGGGCAAATCTGAGGATTAGGACGTATCCTGTTCAGGCATTCGTCAAGCGGGCGTTCATAACGCTGCCAGCCTTAGTCATCCTGTCCCCCTTTTTCGTTTTTCCCTCGTTTATCTGCCCCTAAAGTCTGAGATGGAGAACTTCAGCTGAATCTCTAAACTTCGCTCTGGCTCATCCGAGCGGAGGATGAAAGCTTTCATGATGCTATAGTTAGGGCAGATCGGGCTATCTATCAGTCGAAATTCGATGGTGGGAACAAAGCGGTTGCACTCTAGGTCTGGGTTAGCGCCAGCCTATCGAGGAGAAGGAATCATGAAAGAGAAACATACTGTACGCCTATTGCCAAGGAGCGGGAGAAATCGTACACCTTTAACCCTGATATCCGCAGTTGTGACTGTGGCCATAGCAGCCTGCCTCTATTTGAGCTTCGCCTGGTTCAGGTATGATCGCATGGCCAGACTGGAGGCTGCCGCCTTGGCGCAGTCTGTGGCTTCGCTGATGCATGTGGAACACATCGCGGCACTGACTGGCGAGACCGAGGATCACAATGCCCATCTTGTGGAGCAGTCCCTAAGACAGCTCGTTGAGGTTACAGATTCCATTTATTATGCCTACATTCTAAGACAAGACGACGGGGGCTATACCATTGTTTCGGATTCGTCCTCTGCTGACACCACGGCGTCCCGGCCCACCAAGCGAAGCTGCGAGGAGACGGCGGAGGCTAACCGCATTCCCTTTGAGACGGGGCGCCACTTCATCACCGGGCCGATTTCCACTCCTTGCGGAGACTGGATCAGAGCTTTGGTCCCCATCTTTGATTCTGACAGCACCAGCGTCATCGCCCTCCTTGGGCTCAGCTATGCTGCCTCTGAGTGGCGTGGCAAGTTGTGGAACAGGATGATTCCCGATGTTATCGTCGTTTTTTGCTTGAGTGCCCTTGCTTTCACCCTCGTTCATCTGCTCCGGCGTAATGTCCAGTTGCGAGCAGCGGAGGAATCACGCCAGGAGAGCGAGCGCAGTAAATCGGTGTTTTTTGCCCAACTGCCTGGAATGGCATATCGCTGTAAGAATGACCCCAATTGGACCATGGAATTCGTATCAGAAGGTTCCCTTGAGCTGACTGGCCACAAGGCGGAAAGCTTCATCCTCAATCGAGACATCTCGTATAACGCGATCATCTCCCCCGAGTATCGCGATCTTGTGCGCGAGGAATGGAACCGCGTTGTGCTGCAGCGCAAACGCTATCGCGATCAATACGAGATTATCACGAAATCGGGTGAACGAAAGTGGGTTTTGGAGTTAGGTCAAGCTATCTATGCTGACGATGGCAAGGCGGAGGCGCTCGAGGGCATTGTGCTGGACATCTCAGACCAGAAGGAAAAGGACCGTCAAATCGCTCACCTCAGAAAACACGACTTCCTCACCGGCTTATATAACCGTAGTTTTCTGGAGCAGGAAAGGCAGCGTCTTGATCAAGGGGAGTACTGGCCCCTGTCTGTTGTGATCTGTGACATCGACGGTCTGCGCGTGATCAATGACGCCTATGGTCAAGATGAGGGAGACTACCTGATTATCAAGACGGGGCAACTTATCCAGAACCGCCTGCGCGACACGGACGTCCTGGCTCACACCGGAGGAGGAGAATTTATCGTCCTATTACCCCGCACAGACGGACAGGCTGCATACGATGTTGTCTCGGACGTCGAGAGTTCCATCGATAGCTATAACCGAACCAATGAAAGGTCCCTCTATACCATCAGTGTTTCCATTGGCTACAGTACGAAAGAAGGGCCAGCCCAAGATATGCAGGCTGTGGTAAACGAGGCCCATGAGCATCTGCGTCGTCGTAAGATGTTGAATCAGAACAGCTCCCACTCGGCCATTGTAGCATCGATCATGGCGGCCCTTTATGCCAAGAGCCAGGAAACGGAGGAGCATGGACAGCGTTTAGGGCGATTGAGCACGATGATTGGCAGGGAACTCGACCTCGGGCAATCTGACCTGGATGCCCTGGAGCTGTTATCTAAGCTTCATGATATAGGCAAGATTGGCATTGACGATTACATCTTGAATAAACCCTCCCACTTGAGTGAGGAGGAATGGGCCATCATGAAACAGCATCCCGAAATCGGCCATCGCATTGCCATGACATCGCCTCAGCTCAGGCATATTGCGCCTTATATCCTCTATCATCATGAACGCTGGGATGGAGGAGGATACCCCATGGGCTTACGGGATAAGGAGATCCCGCTGATCGCACGGATTTTGGCTGTAGCTGACGCATTCGATGCTATGACTCAAGATCGGGTATACCGCAAGGCGTTGCCTTTAGACGATGCCCTCACGGAAATTGAGAGGAATGCCGGCACCCAGTTCGATCCCGAAATTGCCGAGCTGTTTGTGGGGCTGATCAGGGAGAGGGGAGAGAACTGGTTGGAGGAAGACTTAACGGGCTGAGGGGACAATTCCGTGATGGAGATCAAGCAGGGCACCAAAAGTTCTTACGTCGGTGGTTCGGAGGATCGCCCTTTGGATGCGATGACCTATGTTCTCTTTGGTGAAGATCGGATCCTCATCGATCATACATTCGTGACGACAGGAGGATCGTTCCCCTCTGCCCAAGCGTAGATGGAGACAGAAAAGGACGATCACGATCGATTGGAGGCGTTAAGGGAGAAAAAACGATCAGGCCCAACCTTCGCCTCGCCCAAAATCTATTGACCGGCCCCGGAATGTTCGATATAGTGGAGCCCATAGCGAGGAGCGTCTGGAGGTTGGCACATGCTGCAAGGGCTAATTTGGGGCTATGGAATCATTCTTGCTTATTTCCTGGTTTCGGCAGGTTTGGCGCTAGTTATTCGTCACTTGATTCCCATTCCTAGAGAAGTATTTCGAAAAAGTCTGCACTTAATTGTTCTAGGGTCCGTATTTGGTTGGGTCTACGCCTTTGCCACCTGGTGGATGGCGGTCCTTGCTTTGATTATCTTTGTTGCCATGGTGCTTCCCCTTTTGCATCTGGCCCAAGGCTGCCCAGGTTACTCCGAGCTCTTGGTAGAGCGCCGACCGGGGGAGATCAAAAACAGCTTGGTCACTGTGTCGGCCATGCTCATCATTCTGATTACCGTTTGTTGGGGTCATTTGGGCCAGAAGTACTTGGTGATCGCATCGGTGGCCGCTTGGGGTTTGGGAGACGCTGCAGCAGCGCTGGTTGGCAAACGCTTTGGCAAACACCACATCGAAGGAAAACGGGTTGAGGGCCGCAAGAGCCTGGAAGGAACCATCTCTATGTTTGTGGTGTCCTTTTTTTCGGTTCTCATCGTTTTGCTGGCCAATGGTTCACTGCGGTCTGGTTATCTCCCCGTTTCGTTTGTGACTGCAGCGGTCAGTGCCGTTGTGGAACTGTACACGAGAGGCGGGATGGATACCATCACATGTCCCTTGGCGGCGTCGTCCGTTCTAATTCCAATGGTCTATTTGTGGGGGGGTCTACGATGAAGAAGACGTCTGGAGAACGAACCCTCCGCGCCTCAGTGCTGCTCAGTTCACCGGGTCCTCTGGTCCTGGGGATCGCTCTCATCTACGGTCGATCCGCCACGCAATTGGCGGACTTTGTGCGGCGTACTGCGGAATTAGCTGCCATTATCGTGTCCTGGATCGTATTCAGAGCTCTTCAGAAAGACGGTGAAAATGATCCAGCTTTAAAGAGGAGGCTGGAGAGAGCGGTCAAGAGTGGAGTCGGTGCGGCCCTTTGTCTTTCAGGCTTGGCCATGCTCTTTATCGCCTTTTTCTCAGCGCACTCGGATCAGCAGAATGTGATTCCCGGTCTGATCATCGCTTTTTTGGGAGTCATCGTTAATTCTTGGTTTTGGTTCCGCTATGGCAAGCTGTATCGGGAAAAACCCGATGCCATTCTGGCTGTACAGAGCCGACTGTATAGGGCCAAGACGGTGGTGGATGTATGCGTAGTGCTGGCTTTGCTTTTTGTGGTTTTGGCCCCGAAGGCAGCGATAACATCCATCGTCGATGTGGGCGGATCCGTTGTCGTCGCCCTTTATCTTGTCAGAAGCGGTATTCTAACAATCCGCAACAAGTTGCCCGCCACCGAGTAGGTGGTTTTTTTGTCCTTCAAAAGGCGTAGAAGCTCCCTTTGGTTCTCCTCTCACTCACCAAAGAAGGTCACTTCGCCACCGAGACTGTATTTTGCACCCACAATGGAGAGAACCCCCTCTTCTGCGCCTTGTTGAATGATCTCGCTTTGCAGTAGCTGCCCTATGACGGCCGTAATGTTGGCATCCGCAACACGCTCATAGAGTTCTGCCCTTGTTCCAGCAAAGGACTGAAGGACGGATTCTGCAGAGGGTTTGATCAAATCTAGAAGATCTGCGATGTGACCGCCTGCCTCGGCCTCGTCTAGCAGGGAGCGAACGGAGGCTTTTACCGCGCCACAACCTTCATGCCCGAGCACAACCACGAGCGGTACGCCTAGTTCTGCGATGGCGTACTCCACACTGCCCAGTGCTAGGGTATCCACGACATTTCCAGCCAGACGAATCACGAACAGATCACCTAGGCCTTGGTCGAAGATGTGCTCTGGCGGGATGCGGGAGTCTGAACACCCCACAATAACCGCAAATGGGTGCTGCGCTACGGCGAGACTTTCCCTTCGTTCCGGCGACAAGTCTGGGTTGTTAAGCCCCTGTAGATAGCGACTGTTTCCCTCCATAAGCCAGGCTAAAGACATTCCTGCTGTCAATGGTTGTTCCCCATGAACCGGTAGGGTGGCCGCAGCCATGATCGCGATCATAAGCAAAACGAGGCAATGCCGTCTTTTCATCCTTCTTCACCATCTTCCCTAAAATGTGATCATCTAGTTCGTTCAGAATTTGCCCAAATCCTGCCTATTCCCTGGCGCGAAAAAATTAGGACCTCCCTTGGGAAATTTGATCCCTGTCATTTTTCCTGAGAGTAGGCCATGCTAGAATCGAGATAGAAACACGGAGAATAAGGGGAAAAGGAGAGACCATAATGACAACATTTAGCGAAGCGAAGGAACGTAACCTCAAGACACTGGAGCAATATGTACCGATTGTGGCACGAGTGCACGGGGGCAGCCACCCCGAGTTCCACCAAGTGCGGCAAGTATTCGCTGCCATGAACGAAAAGCTGAAGGCAGCGGATTCGTCGAGACCCGATCTGACCCATGAGTTCGAGCAGCTGCGGGAAGTCACAGGCGACTACGCCATTCCAGGTGATGTATGTGAGAGCTATGCAGCGGTTTATAGCATGTTAGCCGAACTGGATCAAGCCTACCATCGAGGATAGACGGGATATGTGCCGACGAAACGAAGGAAGAGGGTGACCATATGCAGCGCAGGATCTTGAGGCAGAAGAACATGATCACAGTCACGAGTGGTGCACTGATTACAGTTGGCTTTCTTAGTCTGTGGGCCTGGAGTAATGTCCTGGTCTTCGAGTGGGCCCTAATTATCGCTTCCATCTTGGGTGTAGCACCCATCGCCATCCAAGCCTATCAGGCGCTGAGGGTACGGGTGGTCAGCATCGATGTACTGGTGACGATCGCCGTCTTGGGTGCATTCCTGATCCGAAACTTTGAGGAATCCGCCATCGTTACTTTTCTGTTTCTGTTCGGCGCCTTTCTGGAGCAGCGCACGCTGAACAAGACACGCTCTGCCATCAAGGAATTGACCGAGATGGCCCCAGAAAGTGCTCTCAAGCAGATGGAGGACGGCCAGTTTGTGGAAGTGGACGTGGAAGAGGTTGATGTCGGTGATATTCTGCTGGTGAAAACCGGGGCCAAAGTCCCTGTGGATGGAAGAGTTCTTGTGGGAGAGGCTAGTATCAATGAAGCGAGCATTACGGGAGAGTCCATACCTGTGGCCAAGGGAGAGGGTTCCCCTGTCTTTGCCGGAACCATCCTGGATAACGGCACAGTGCAGATTGTGGCCGATCGTGTCGGAGAGGATACCACCTTTGGACGAATTATCGAACTTGTGGAGGAAGCCCAGGACTCCAAGTCCGAAGCGGAGCGTTTTATCGACCGCTTCTCCAAGTACTATACACCCGCTGTCTTGGTCTTGTCCTTTCTTGTCTGGCTCTTCTCTCGCCACCTGGAGCTGGCCATTACCATCTTGGTACTGGGTTGTCCCGGTGCGTTGGTAATCGGAGTGCCTGTCTCCAATGTGGCTGGAATCGGAAACGGAGCACGCCATGGTGTGCTGCTCAAAGGGAGCGAAGTGATTGGAGATTTCAGTCGAGTTGATACCATGGTCTTCGATAAGACCGGTACATTGACGGTAGGAAACCCGTCGGTGGCAGAAAAGGCGTACTACGGGGCTAACCACGAACAAGCATTAGCTTATCTGGCCAGCGTAGAACGTGAGTCGGATCATCCTCTGGCCAAGGCCGTCTTGGAGGAAATTGGAGATACAGAAGCCTACGTTGTGGAAAACACGGAAGTCGTCAAAGGGGGCGGAATTGTAGCTACAGTCGATAGCCATAGGGTAGCCGTGGGCAATGCGGCCTTAATGGAACGGGAGTCCGTTGCCCTCAGCGCAGAAGCAAGGGCAGACTTGGCTCGTTTTGAGAAGAACGGAAACTCACTCGTCTTAAGCGCTGTTGATGGGGAGCTCAAGATCATGATGGGCGTCCGTGACCCGATCCGGCCCGGGGTGAAGGAGCATCTACGAAGGCTAAGAAAGCTGGGAGTCAAGAACCTTGTGGTACTATCCGGCGACAACCAGGGAACAGTCGATGTTGTCAGTCGTGAGCTCGGGTTGACGGAAGCATATGGGCACATGCTCCCGGAAGATAAGGCTGCCTACATTAGGAGGCTGATTGAGGAAGAAGGCCGCATTGTTGCCTTCGTGGGAGACGGTGTCAATGACAGCCCTTCTCTGGCCCTGGCGCAGATCGGTATTGCCATGGGTGGAGGCACTGACGTGGCCATCGAAACCTCCGATGTTGTCCTGATCAACTCCGACTTTAGCCGTTTGCCCCATGCTCTCGGTTTGACCAAGGCCACCGCTCGTAACATGCGGCAGAACATTCTGATCGCCGTAGGTGTCGTAGCTGTCCTGCTGGTAAGTCTGATCTTTAGTGATTGGATGAACATGTCCATCGGCATGCTCGTCCATGAGGGCAGTATCCTGGCGGTGATCCTCAATGGGATGCGACTGCTCCGCTACAAACTTCCTGAATAAACCGGGGAATTTGATCGAGATCACGGTATCCTCTGGGAAAAGAGGATAGAATGGAGTTGAAACTTGAACAAAGTTGCGTCACAATAAGAACAGAGGAGGGTATTTGCCCAATGAAAACAGCAACAATCCAATTGGAGACATTGACCTGTCCATCTTGTCTGCAAAAGATCGAAGGGGCACTGAAGAAGCTCGATGGTGTTGACCAAGAATCGACGAAAGTCATGTTCAACTCCGGCAAAGTAAGACTCAATTTCGACGAAGATACCATCTCCATTGATCAGATTAAGGAAGCGATTACGACTGTTGGGTATGAGGTTCAGAAGGCTACCGTGAGATAGTCTCGCTAGGTGATGGGTGAGGTGGAGTGAATGGATTTCAGGCAGCTTGAATCCTTTGTAGCCACAGTTAAACATGGGAGTTTCACCAAGGCAGCGGAGCAGCTGTACTTGAGCCAACCGACCATAACTGGGCATATACAGTCCCTAGAAAACAGACTAGGGACTGTTTTACTAAATCGGTGCGGCAAGACGGTTACCCTGACGGATGCAGGGATGATCCTGTTCAAATATGCTGTCAACATCTTGAGCACTCGGGAGCAGGCTCTTTTCTCCTTAGCTGAATACGAAGGGCGCTTAGAAGGTAGACTGGCCATTGCGTCCAGTACCGTACCGCAGAGATACATACTGCCCAAGTTGCTGGCTGCCTTTCGCGCCCACTATCCCCAGGTTACGTTCGAGATACGCCAATTCGACAGCAAGGGCGTTGTGGACGCCTTAACATCCGCTTATCTGGACTTTGGTTTTCTGGGCGCAGATACGTCCTTGCCAGACTTGGAGCTGATGGAGCTCTGTCAAGGCCGGCTTGTTTTGATTGCCTCTTGCCACGGGAAATTCGCCGAACGAGAAGGGATCGAGATCAGCTGGGATGAAGTGGCGCATGAGGACTTTATCCTCAGGGAAGAAGGCTCGGGAAGCCGGACAACCTTTTTCATGGGGCTGGAGGAGAAGGGCATTGATCCCTGCACTCTTTCTGTGGCGGCTACGATAGAGAACCCCGACACCATCAAACAGTGTGTCCAGGAAGGATTGGGCGTTGCGGTTGTATCGGAACATGCGGTGCAAGACGAGAGCCGTTTGGGCTTGCTCAAGGTTTTCTACCTTTCCGGCTTCGAACACAAACAGACTTTCTACTTCGTAAACCACAAAAACAGAGTGTTAAGCCCAGTGGCAAGTGCGTTTAGAGCCTTCACCGCCGATTACTTCCAATCGCCTGGAGCACCTTATTGATGGCGGAAATGGTGTGTTGGATCTCCGCTTCCGTGTTGAAGGGTCCTGGAGAGAAACGCACCGTCCCTTGGGGAAAGGTGCCCAGAGTCTTATGGGCTGAGGGAGCGCAGTGCAGACCGCAGCGAGTTTGGATGGCGTAGTCCCGCTGGAGATAGTAGGCCACCTCGCCATTGTCGTACCCTTCAAAGTCCGCGGAGACAACAGCCAGGCGGCCATCGGTTTCAGGAAGCCCCGCGATATGGACTCCCTTGATGTTACCAAGACCTTCCAGAAGGAGTTCGGCCAGCCGTAACTCTTTGTTCCGCAGCGAGGCTAAACCCACATCCATAACATACTCGATGGCCTGTTTGAGGCCGCAAATAGCAGGCAGATTCAGGGTGCCTGCTTCAAATTTGTCCGGGAGATAGGGGGGAACCTCTTCTGACTCTGACAAGCTTCCTGTCCCGCCGCTGATCAAAGCGTCGGTCGCTGCGGCCAGTTCTGCACTGATCAAGAACCCTCCAATCCCTTGGGGGGCCAATAGGCCTTTGTGTCCCGTGAAGGCCAGGGCATCTGCCTTGATGCGCTGATAATCGATCTCCAAAAGACCGGCGGTTTGAGCAGTGTCCACAATGAAAAAGAGGTTCCTTTCCTCGCAGATCGCCCCCAGTTCTTCGATGGGCAAGATTGTTCCTGATACATTGGAAGCATGCGTTACAATCACCATTTTGGTGTTAGGTTGAATGTGTTCGCAAAGAGTGCTGGCGGCGAGCCTTCCCATCTGGTCACAGACCATCCTGGAAACTTGCACACCTTGCCGTTGGAGCTGCATTAGAGGGCGCATCACAGCATTATGCTCCATGGACGAGACCACCACGTGGTCGCCTGGCTCAAGACTTCCCTTCAGCAAGATGTTCAGGGCATAGGTTATGTTCAGTGTGAAGACAACGTTTTCTGGTGTGGGGAAGTTAAAGAACTCCGCCAACAACTCCCTGGTCTCATAGACCATCTCATCGGAGGCCGTCGGAGTGTGGTAACCACTACGATTGGCGTTATCACCGATTTGTTCAATAAAGTGCTTGAGCGCAGCGCCCACCCCTGGTGCTTTCGGGTAGGATGTTGCCGCATTATCCAAGTAGATCCTCACTTAGGCCCACCTCCAAGTCCATTGTACATCAGGCGGGTCTGTCCAGGTATAGGTTTTCCCTATGAATGGCAAGGCAGTATAGGAAAACCCTATTGTACAACGAAACCCTCCCTTGACTATAATCGAGATAGGTATTGCGAAAAGAATTACAAACGCAGCACCAATTCGACGGGGAGGGCGATTGATTTGGGTGATCAGCGCAACATTATTTTGGCCGGGGGGCTCGTTGGATTACTATCAGTCATCCTCGTTCACTTCGGAAACCCAGCCAATATGGGAATTTGTATTGTTTGCTTTATTCGAGATACCGCAGGAGGTTTGGGGCTGCACAGGGCGAGTGCGGTGCAGTATATCCGGCCGGAGTTAATCGGAATCGCCTTGGGAGCTTGGCTCATGGCTCTGGGGAGCGGGGATTTTAAAGCGCGAGGCGGTTCATCACCCTTCACCCGTTTTATCCTCGGTTTCTTTGTGGTGATTGGAGCTTTGATGTTCTTAGGCTGTCCTTTGCGTATGGTACTTAGGATGGCGGGCGGAGATCTCACCGCGATTCTGGGTTTAGTGGGCTTCGCTGTGGGGATATCCATCGGCGTTGTTTTCCTTAACAAAGGGTTTACCCTCAGGAGGACCTATTCCCTGAACAAAGCGGAGGGCTTCTTATTCCCCGCTATGCAGGTGGCGTTCCTTCTCTTACTGGTGATTGCCCCCGTCTTAGTCTACTTTAGCACTTCAGGTCCGGGTTCCATGCATGCACCCATCGCGATTTCTCTCATCGCCGGCCTTCTCGTTGGCGTTGCAGCGCAAAGAACCAGGCTTTGCATGGTTGGGGGTATTCGGGATCTGATTATGTTTAGGGATGCCCACCTGATCAGCGGCTTTTTGGCCATTTTGGTCGTGGCGTTTGTTGGCGCTCTTCTCACGGGCAACTTCAACCTAGGTTTTGAAGGACAGCCGGTAGCCCATAATGATGGGTTGTGGAACTTCTTAGGTATGGTACTGGCTGGACTCGGTTCTGTGCTCTTAGGAGGCTGTCCATTACGTCAGATCATTCTGGCTGCCGAAGGGAACATTGACTCTGCGGTGACCTTGATCGGTATGTTGGTAGGTGCTGCCTTCGCCCATAATTTTGGACTCGCTTCGTCAGGGGCAGGTCCTACGACCAACGGACAAGTGGCCGTAATAATCGGTCTTGTAGCGGTCCTTGTGATTGGGATCGTCAACACCAGTACAATCTCAGAGGCAGTCATGAAAGGAGATGTAAAACTCGATGCTTAATACAGTGGATGCCCGGGGTAGGAGCTGTCCGGAACCTGTGGTGCTTACTCGCAAGGCGTTGGAGCAGTTTCCCCGGGGAGTTCAGGTTATCTTGGACAATGCAACGTCCAGAGACAATGTGAAACGCTTTGCAGAAAGCAAGGGCTATAAGACAGAGACCACAATGGATGGAGAGGACTTTGTTGTGAGGATCGCCAAATAGACATGGAATATATTGCGACTTTTTTTACCCATTCCGGTGCGGTCAAGTACAAGAGGCATCTGAAGACGTTAGGCATTGATGTGGAGTTGCTTCCGGTGCCCCGGAGACTGAGCTCAGACTGTGGGATTGGAGCCAAGTTCCAAACGGAGCGGGATGTAAGTGCGCTTCGTAGCGATGATATGGAAAAGCTCTTCCTGATCGAGGATCAGGGTGAGCGACTGGTATATGATGCAGCCGATCAATGATGGATACCCCTGTGACGGATGGTAAGTCCCAGGGGTATTTCTATGAAGTA
>DUPN01000042.1 GCA_012838305.1 Bacillota bacterium
CAAGGACTCCAAGACCTGTCGCAGCTGTTCTTGGAGCATGGAAAAGGCTGCTGCTTCCGCCGGTGCAGTAGCCTCAGCATCTTCGATAAAATCGCCAAGATGGCTGTCTTCTTCTTCACCGATGGGTGTCTCTAGGGATACAGGTTCTTGGGCAATCTTCATAATCTCCCGCACCCGCTCGACCGGCAAGTCCATTTCCTCCGCGATCTCCTCAGGCAGAGGCGCACGTCCTAGCTCCTGCAACAGCTGCCTAGAGACGCGGGTCAACTTGTTAATAGTCTCAACCATGTGTACAGGAATTCGGATCGTCCGTGCTTGATCCGCAATGGACCGGGTGATCGCTTGACGAATCCACCATGTGGCGTACGTACTGAACTTAAAGCCCTTACGATAATCAAACTTTTCCACTGCCTTAATTAAACCCAGGTTTCCTTCCTGAATCAGATCGAGAAAATGCATTCCCCGTCCCACATAGCGTTTGGCAATACTCACAACAAGACGCAGGTTTGCTTCGGCTAGCTTCCGTTTCGCCTCTTCGCTGCCGGCCTCAATACCCTTGGCCAACTCCACTTCTTCCTCCGCGGTCAGCAGCGGAACGCGTCCAATTTCCTTGAGGTACATACGAACAGGATCATCCAGACCTACACCTTCCGGTACGGATAAATCATATTCGCTGCCTTCATCACTGTCCTCAACCTCATCATCGGCGGCGCCATCGCCCACCACTCCGTCATCATCAACGGACAGGTCGCCATCTTCACTGCCGTCTTCACCAGAATGGGGAATCACGTCGACGCCCATAGCCGAAAAACTGTCGTAAATTTCATCAATCTGTTCCGGCAGGAGTTCCACGTCTTGAAGACTATCCATAATTTCGCGATACGTAACCATGCCCCGACGTTTTGCTCTGGCCATGAGTTCGTTGATTGCTGTGCGATGTTCTTCAGCAATATTTGCCTCTCTCTTGTTCAACATGATAACCCCCTCTCCTGCAGATACTGTTAGGACTCTGTAATGAAAATATCATAGTACTCCTTTAGTAAGCGATAAAACTCCATTCGAATATCAAAACCTTTCCTATCATTCTCCAAATGGGAAAGTTTTTCCTCTATCTTCTTCAATCTTCGCTTCTTTAAAACGGAAAAAAATGAACCAACGCAATCCTCCCAACCGGGTATGGCACCAGGAAGGGACAAAAGTCGACTGGCGATGGCTGTTCCTTCTGGATCGGAGCTGTTTTCACACAATGAAACAAATACATGGCGATAGTCGGGGTGATAAAAGTCATGGGCTGTGATACCCTGCTCCACTAGATCCCTTAAGTGCTCCGGTTGGCGCAGCAGGCACCGGATAATTTCCCTTTCCCGAAGCTCATCGCCTGCCTCAACTTGCACGGGACGCATGTTTTTGACATTACGCCTAGTGTGTACGTGCTTTATGCTCCCTATTCCTTGCTTCTCCCTGACCTCCGCCGCTAATGAACGTTCTAACACTCCAAGCCTCTGGGACGCATAACGAACGTACTCATCCCGCTCAATCTGGCTAGTAAGCTGAGCAAGTACAGATACAAGTTCTGTAGAGGCAGCCAGTTTTCCTTCTCTAGTTTCTACATCGTGCTGGGAAATAATTCTATCGATCTGGTACTCTCTGAAAGGTTTCGCCCCGTCCAACCACTCTTGGACTTGATCAGCACCATGGGTTCGGGCAAAGGTATCGGGATCCTGGCCTCCATCGAGCTCAGCCACGCGCACCTGCAAACCTGCTTCGTATAAGACTTCCATACTGCGCAGGGCCGCCCTCTGCCCCGCCTTATCACCATCAAAGGCAATAATCGCCTGGGAACAGAAACGCTTTAGGAGTTTTCCATGGGCCGGAGTAAAAGCGGTGCCTAGGGACGCCACGACATTGCGCTGTTCTGCCCCAAAAAGAGCTATAAGGTCGGTGTACCCTTCTACAATAATCACTTGGTCTTTTGACTTCACTTCATCCTTGGACCAATTGAGACCGTAGAGCACATAACCTTTGTTAAACACTTCAGTCTGCCCAGTGTTAAGGTATTTCGGTTGGCCCTCTTTGGTGCTTCGTCCGCCAAAACCCAAGAAACGTCCCAGATGATCACATATGGGGAACATCAAGCGGCCGCGAAAACGGTCAATGTATCCCCGTTTCGACTGGGATATGAGCCCAGCGGCCTGAGCAATTTTTGGGTCAAATCCCTCGTCTTCAAAAAACCGCACCAAACCGTCCCATGCCTCGGAGGCGTATCCCAGGAAAAAGTCCCGAGCCAACGTCTCGGTGATGCCTCGCCCCTGCAAATAGGCGCGAGCTCTTTCTCCCGCTGGCGAACGTAAATTACGGTAATAGTAGCGGGCAGCCAACTCATTCGCCTGGCGCAGCTGGTCACGATAGGCTTCTTTTCGCTGCTGTTCCTTGGAAACGGCAGGAACAGGAATTCCCTTGTCCTCTGCCAGCTTCGTTACGGCCTCAGGAAAGGAGAGGTGCTCGGTCTCCATCACGAAATTGATCACGTTTCCCCCGGCCTGACAGCCAAAACAATGATAAAACTGCCGTTCTGCATTAACGGAAAATGAGGGCGTTTTCTCACTATGAAAGGGGCACAAACCTAGATAGTTTTGCCCACTCTGCCTGAGCTCCACACGTCGGCCCACAACCTCTACGATATCCACGGAAGATTTGACATATTCAATCCATTCGTCAGAAAACCGAGCTATGTCCGTCATCTCCCCTCGAGTGCCTAACCCTGGACAAAAAGAAACCCACACCATTATAGTATGGGTTCCCCACGAGGGAGGGTTTTCCTCCCTCCCCTTGAGACTCTTGCTTAGCGAGGATTACGAATATTAGCCTGGGCCGCAGCCAAACGAGCAATGGGTACTCTGTATGGCGAGCAGCTCACATAGTCCAGACCGACACGATGGAAGAAATCAATGGAGGATGGATCTCCACCATGTTCACCACAGACACCGATCTTGAGATTCGGCTTGGTGGCGCGGCCCTTCTTCACACCCATCTCCACGAGAGCGCCCACACCGACCTGATCCAATGACTGGAACGGATCTCGTGGCAAGACACCCTTCTCCACATATTCGGGCAGGAAGGTTCCGGCATCGTCCCGGCTATATCCAAAAGCCATTTGTGTTAGGTCGTTGGTTCCAAAGGAGAAAAACTCTGCTTCGGCCGCAACGTCATCAGCCACAATACAGGCTCTGGGGATCTCCATCATGGTGCCAACCAGGTAGTCAAACTTGATACCGAGCTCTTCCATAACCCTATCCGCTACCTCAACGCAGACTTCCTTCATCAAGCGCAGCTCTTCAACGGTGCCGATCAGAGGAATCATGACCTCCGGAAATACCTTGATGCCGTCCTTGGTGAGCTCAGCAGCGGCTTCAAAAATGGCTCTGGCCTGCATAGCATAGATCTCAGGGTAGGTCACTCCCAGGCGGCAGCCGCGATGGCCTAGCATGGGATTGATTTCCTCTAGAGCTTCGATGCGAGCCTTCAGTACCTCGACGGAAAGGTCCATATCTTTGGCCAGCCTCTTGATGGTCTCCTCATCCTGGGGCACAAACTCATGCAGCGGAGGATCCAAGAGACGTACCGTAACAGGCAGTCCCTGCATTACTTGGAAAATACCCTTGAAGTCGTCTTTTTGGTAAGGAAGCAGCTTGGCCAGGGCATTTTCACGTCCGGCTTTGTCCTTGGCAAAAATCATCTGACGCACAGCACTAATGCGATCACCTTCGAAAAACATGTGCTCCGTACGGGTCAGCCCAATACCTTCAGCACCGAAATCGACGGCTGTTTGGCTGTCATGGGGAGTATCGGCATTGGTGCGAATCCCAAGAGCTCTAAACTCGTCAGCCCACTCCATAAAGGTGCCAAAGTCGCCAGCCACCTCCACTTCGACCATGGGTACCTGACCAACAATGACTTCACCGGCGGTACCATTCAAGGTGATCCAGTCCCCTTCTTTGAGCACGGTGTCTCCAAAGGTCAGGGTGCGATTGGCTTCGCTGATCTGGGCTGAGGCACATCCGGCCACACAGCACTTGCCCATGCCCCGGGCGACCACAGCAGCATGCGAGGTCATGCCGCCTCGAGCGGTAAGAATACCCTCTGCAACATCCATTCCGCCAATATCCTCTGGTGAGGTTTCGTTACGAACCAAGATGACTTGTTCGCCGCGGTCCTTCCACACTTCAGCCTCTTCAGCAGTGAAGACGATGCGTCCGGCTGCTGCGCCGGGAGAAGCGGGCAATCCAGTGGCGATCACGTCATATTGGGCATGAGGATCGATCATGGGATGCAGGAGTTGATCCAACTGCTCCGGTTCCACCCTCATTATAGCGGTCTTTTTGTCAATCAGACCTTCCTCTACCATTTCCACAGCCATGCGTACTGCAGCGGTTGCGGTGCGCTTTCCGGCCCGGGTCTGGAGCATATATAACTTACCTGCTTGAATGGTAAACTCCACATCCTGCATATCTTTGTAATGGTTCTCAAGGAGCTTGTAAATTCTCACCAGCTCGTCATAGACCTCAGGCATTTCTTCCTTTAGGTCCGCGATAGGATGCGGTGTGCGGATTCCGGCGACCACGTCTTCACCCTGTGCATCCATGAGGTACTCGCCGTAGAAGATCTTTTCGCCCGTGGATGGATCGCGGGTAAAGGCCACACCTGTACCGGAGTCTGCCCCCATATTACCATAGACCATCGCTTGCACGTTTACAGCTGTACCCCACTCAGCGGGGATATGGTTAATTTGGCGATAGCGAATGGCGCGAGCTCCATTCCAGGAACGGAAGACGGCATCAATAGCGCCGCGGAGCTGTTCAAATGGCTCAGCGGGGAATAGCTGTCCGGCTGACTTCAGAACGATGTCCTTGTAGTCTGCCACCAAATCCTGCAGGGCTTCCACTGTTAGTTCATTGTCTTGTTCCACACCGTACTTGATGCGCTCGGCTGCCAAGGCCTCTTCAAATAGGTCATGGTCTACGCCCATCACCACATCACCGTACATTTGGATGAAACGGCGATAGGAGTCCCAGGCAAAACGGGGATTACCGGATTTTTTGGCCAGGGCCTCCACCGTTTGGTCGTTTAGACCTAGGTTCAAGACCGTGTCCATCATGCCTGGCATAGACACTCTAGCACCGGAGCGGACAGACACCAAAAGGGGATTCTCTTGATCCCCGAACTTCGCACCCATAGATTGCTCAAGCCGCGCTATGTTCTCCTTAATTTGCTCTTCAAGACCATCCACCCATTTTTCACCGTTTGCATAGAACGCGGTACAGGCTTCGGTCGTAATGGTGAAACCACTTGGAACCGGAATGCCAAGGTGCACCATTTCGGCTAGGTTAGCGCCTTTGCCGCCGACCAAGTTTCTGTCTTGTTGCTGGCCATCTGTCTGGCCATCGCCAAAGAAATAAACCCACTTTGTACTCATCATCTTCCTCCTTCGATTATTGTATCTATGTGTTTCCATCAAAATCCAACAGACACTATTCTGTAAGACGCCTTGTTCTCCTTCCAGGACGCCACTTCTTTACCTATTTCCAACAATTAACTGTAAATCCCCGCACAAACTATACAAACGCAGGGCTTGATTTAGCAGGGCTAAGCGATTGCCGCGCACGGTCAAATCTTTATCCATGATCATCACATCGGCGAAAAAAGCATCCACATCTCGGCGAAATTCCGCCAGCA
>DUPN01000043.1 GCA_012838305.1 Bacillota bacterium
AAAGCCGGACATGAGAAGTGATAAGCCTCCCCGCAGGCTTTCGGCCATGGACTCATAATTGCTCCAACAGTCCCCTCCCCAATGAACCGGGAACTTCTGGCCTCCCGCAGTGGCGGAGCGGGCAAACAAAACCGCATCCCCTTTGTCCCGTTTTTCCTGGAGTAGAGTGTACACTTCTTTGTTATAGAGGTATGTATAGTAGTTGTGCATTTTGTAGGGGTCGGCCCCATTGTGATAGACTACATCAGTAGGTATTCGTTCTCCGAAGTCCGTTTTAAAGCAATCTACACCCATTTCCAATAACTCCGCCAGTTTTCCCCTGTACCAGCTGCAAGCGGCGGGATTGGTAAAGTCGACGATCGCCATTCCCGGCTGCCACATATCCCACTGCCAGACGTCCCCATTTGCCCTTTTAAGAAAATAGCCATGTTCCATACCCTCATCGAAAAGCTTCGATTCTTGGGCAATGTAGGGGTTAATCCAGACGCAGGTTTTGATGCCCCGTTCCTTGATCTGTCGCAGTGTCTCCCGGGGGTTCGCAAAGACCCGTTCATCCCAAGTGAAATCGGTCCAATGGAAATCCTTCATCCAGAAACAGTCAAAATGGAACACTGCCAGGGGAATATCCCGTTCCAGCATGCCTTGGATAAAGCTAAAAACTGTCTTGTCATCATAGTTTGTCGTAAACGATGTGGAAAGCCAGAGTCCAAAGGTCCAAGCCGCAGGCAGGGCAGGTTTTCCCGTTATGTCCGTATACCTCTCCAGGACATCCTTCATTTCCGGGCCATTGATCAAGAAGTAGTCTAAGAGTTGACCATGGACTGTAAAGCCCACCTTGTTCACGCGCTCGCTTCCCATTTCAAAGGAGACCCGCTCGGGGTGATTGACAAAGACTCCATAGCCTTTGTTCGTCAAGTAGAAGGGAATATTCTTGTAGGACTGTTCGGTGGAAGTCCCGCCGTCTTCATTCCAAATCTCGATGGACTGGCCGTTTTTCACAAAGGGGGTAAAGCGCTCTCCCGTTCCATAAATCAATTCGCCCACAGACAGGCTCAAATGCTGCTGCATAAAGCTATTCTCATAGCTTGGCTGATCATAGGCCAGGCCCTGCCAGTCCGTTTTCACATAGCCTAGATCTCCCCCGCTGGAATGGGTGATCAACAGATCGTCCCGGTAGTACTTCATGGACCAGTCCGCTTTGCTCAAAACTAGCTTCAGCGTTCCGCTCCGAATGATGATCTCCCCTTGAGTAGAAGTGTAGTCTAAGGGCCGATCCTCCAGATTCAGTTCGAAATGGGGAGGCTTCTGGGCTACGCCCTTGTAGTGATAGGCCCGGACGCGGATCACTTCCTCCTGGGGTACGGAGACTTCAATCGTCAGGTTGACGCCGCCTAAGGTGTCACCCCGGTGCCGAATTTTCCGTGTGGGAGTTGTTAGGATCAACTTGTTACCAACCAGTTTTTCAAAGTAGATCTCTTGGGGGCTAAAAATCTCGCAGCCGCTTCGCAGCAGCCACTGCCCATTTGTGAATTTCATAGTTGCTTCTCCTCGTCTTCCATCATCGCAAGCCCGCTTTACTTGGGAACATAGTCGAAAACGACTTCGATCGATTCGATTCTTCCGAGATTTTGTTTGTTGAGTAAGGTGGCGGACACATAGGGACGCCAATTGGGATTGATCATCCGGATATTATCGGGAATCCTTGTGACCCACTCATTGTACAAGTTCACACGAGTACAGATTCCGTCATCGGCCGTTGTATAAGGCCGGCCCCGCATATTGTAGGGTTCGCCATTAATCAGAATCTTTTTGATGTCAATAATGTACCGCGGAAACAGCACTTCACCATGGGCAATGCCAACGGCAGAAAAGGTGATGGAGTTGGCGAAACCTACCGCTGTCTGGGTGAAGTCAAGACCCACTGTATATGTCCCTGCTCCGGTTACCACGACATCGTAAGCAATCACTCCCTCTGTCTTCGATGTGGGTGTATAGATATCGCCAACACTGTAGGTGATCTGATAATCGCCGCTGTCAAACATGATCCAAGCCACGGCCTCCCCCGCGGACCCTAGGGTAGGTCCTGCTTCTGCGTCTCTTTGTCTGGCCACATCCAGTGCTGCGGCCATAGAGGCTTTGGCCTGCTCCCTGATCGGATCGGAGTGTAGGGAAGCCCGCCTTGGAAGGCTTCGCTCCTCAAAGAATCTAGCCAAATCTTGATCCACAATCGCAAGCTCCCTGCGGATAAAGAAACTGCTGGTATCCCATAGCATGGGTACATAGCCATAGAGATCCATGTTATCATGGAAGTTCGTTAAGAAGTCCACGGTGTTGTTCTTCAGTGACCCGTCCGCTTTGGGCAGAACCCCGTATTCGCCAAAAATGACCCCATAGCCCTCCCGGGTGAATTTGGTCATCTTCTCCAGCAGCTGATTTTGGATCTGGTACTCCTGTTCTGTTCCCCATCGATTCACACCATCGGTACCGCAGTAACTCCAGGGGGTGTAGTAGTGCACAGAGAGAAGCAGTTTGTCCTGGGCCGTATCGGTAGGCATCTTGAAGCGATCGTCTATGGTTCTGGTGATATCTGTGTTATAGCCGGCCACGAGCAAAAAACGGTGGGCATTGTTACCGCCCTGGGATCGGATCAGGTCAACAAATGCTTGATTAAGCTGGTTTGTCACCCGATAGGTTGCATCCTCCGACAAGTAGCCTGAATCGAGAGCGATGCTGGTTTCGTTGAGGCGGGAGCCCAGCTCTTCATTGGCCACCTCAAAGATCAGTTGATGGGAATAATCCCGGAAATGCAGCCCAACTTGAGTCCACATGGCGGTAAAGAGGTCCATGGCCCTTTGACGCGTCTCTTGGTCCGCAGAACCAAACATACCCCACCAGCCGCCATCCCAATGATCGTTGAGGACCACAAACATATCAGCGGCTAGGGCGTAGTTGACAATCTCCTCCACCCGCTCCAAATAAGCCTGATCGATGGTGTAATCGCCGTTTTCGTAGTCCATGGTATTGGTCCAGGCGACGGGGATGCGGATGGAGTCAAACCCAGCCAATTTCATGGCACGGATCATGTCCGCCGTTGTGATAGGCTGTCCCCAGAAGGTTTCATAGTCTGTGGGGCTGGCCCCCGCGCCAAGGTGTGGACGCCCGTAGGCTTCCATGGTATTTCCCAAATTGATCCCCAGTCCCATCTGGAAAGTGAGCTCCAAGGCCGTCATGGCTTGCAGGTCGAGATCTCTTTTCTCGGAAGCGCCATGGGCCGACCCGCCCACCGCAATCGAGACAATAAATAGCAGCAAAAGGAGCGTTCTTGTCTGCATTAGGCATCCCCCATCTGTTCTTTTTCAATTTCGCCAAAAAACTTCACTGCGAACCCGCTTACGGTCAGAAACATGGATGTAGGTCCAATCAAGATCCCAATAAACAAGAGGGTTTGATTGAACAGGAACAAGAAGGTGAGCAGAGACAGAATCAACCACAGCAGCAAGGTGTGAAGAAAGTACTTCCTGGAAATGGCTGCCGAATTGCGGAATGTCTGCACAATACTGTTGTGGTAGCGGGCGGTCAACGCAAAGGCATAGGTAAAGTGTGACAAGGCCGCTGCCCCAAGCAGGATGGCGAAGAGCAAAAACAGGATCGGATTTCCCTCCACTGCCTGAAAGAGCTGCCAGTTCATGAAGACCGAGTAGGAGACAAGCAGGACAATCAGCCCCATGGGGAGGCCTTGCTTCCAATTCTCCCTGAAGGCCTGCAAAAACTGCTGGCCGACTTTAGCATCTCGCTTCTCCACCATCTTCAAGGTGACACTATAGGCGGCCACGGTGGAGCAGCCAATGGTCACAACGGGCAGGCTGAAAATGAGCCAGAGGAAGTTCAGCTTGAGCACATTCCAGAACATGTCCAAAAAGGCATAGAACTTCCCATCTATATTGAGCAGCTTCATACGCCACCCCCCACCGGGCCAAGGAATAAAAGGTGCTTAGGGAGCCTAGAGGGCCGACCGTACTTCATCTTCCAAGGCCTTCCGCCTTGCCGCCTCCTGCAGAGTCCACTCCAGGCACTCTTCATACCCATAGCTGCGGACATCCCTCTGCATGAGGCGCACCTGGGCATTAAACCTGGCCTCCGAATCGGAGTAAATAGCCCGCCACGAATAGTCCTTGATCGCCTTGGTGACTTGCTCCCACTTGACCCTCAGCTCATAGGAGCGCGGCCCGATGGAATACGATGTGCCGATGGCCACCTTGTACTTCCTGTTATTTAGATACTCGTCGGCATGGTTGGCCCCTGTAAAGGCCCTCCAATCTGCCTCGATGGCACTTCGGGGCTCTCCCTGGTTACTTTCCCAGAATTCCCAGTTAAAGGGCTCACCCGATTCCGGATTGATGGCATCGATGGACCAAGTGGTATTATTCAACTCGAACTCCCCATCGCTAAACTTGCCGGAATAACCGCTCTCTGCGGGGAAAGCTACGCTCTTGTCGTAGCGCATCTGTTTCCCGAGATCCGTGAAGTAACTCTTACCATTCTGATCATAATCCCAAGTGATACCTTTCGGTCCATACTCGGAGGTCATGCGTCCTTCCGGTGTAGCAAGCCAATTGATAATCTCCATACACAGCTCTGGATACTGGGTCTTGGCTCCAATACTCCAGATCCTGTTCCCACCCTTCACATTCATCCCATAGACAATAGGAGTGGCTTCTTCGGGTGTCATCGTCAACATCATCTTGCCTTCATTTTGGTGATCCATGGTGTTGTAGCCGTCGGAACCAGCGAAGTTGAAGATGGAGAAGAATGTTCCGCCGTTCTTCACCTTTTCCATCGCTTTGTCGAAGGTATTGGTCATAGAATCGGGGTCAAGGAGATCATGGCGGTACAAGGCATTAAAGAACCGAAGAGCCTCCAGATAGGGTCCATCCTCATCTAGAGCACCATGGAACTCACCGGTTTCGGGATCATAAAGGCCTATGCCCAGTTCGTCATACCCATAATAGGCTGTGGCGAAGGCCTTGACATACATGACCATATCTCCGTCCCAATCTGGCCAGAGCGAAACGGCGTAGGTTGGATTGCCCGCTTCATCCACGGGTTCAATCGCCTTCATATCGATCATCAGCTGCAGATAATCATCGAGGTCCTTCACTGCTGGATAACCAAGCCGCTTGTATAAATCCCACCTAAGGTCCCAGGTGTAGAAGAAGGCTTCATGGTCCTCACTGCTAAAGGCAACATTGTGGCCAAACCCATACAGGGTCCCGCCGGAAATTTCCTTGTTTTTCTCCAGGGCATGGGGCATATGTTCTTTGATATAGGGGCCGTACTCATCAAGCAGATTATCTTCATTCCAGTCAAACAAGAGCCCCGCTTCCACAGCACCGAGGTACTGATCCCCATCGCCGCCCCATATGACTATGTCTCCCAGGTTTCCACTTTCCATACGGGTTTCATACACACCATCGGCATCGGGAACGATAATTATCTTCACATTAAACCGCTCTAGAAGTATCTGGGCAAACCAGCCTGTCATTTCACCGGAATAGTTGGCCAATTGACTGTAGGCCGTGAGGGTAACAGGAGCTTCCGCTTCCTTCTTGCCCTGATTACACCCTGTTAGCAAGGTAACACTAACCAAGAATACCACCGCAACGAATAACCTGCGCCGCACAAACATCCCCTCCTCGGTTTTTTCCTAATATCAACCCTTGACCGCTCCCAACATAATGCCCCTTTCGAAGTACTTCTGCATATAGGGATAGACCATCAAAATGGGGATGATGGTCACCATGGAAATCGTATACTTAATTACCTTGGTGTTGAGCATATCCTGCACAATACCGCTGCGGCCCATAATGGCCTCCAAATTCGTATTCTGATTCAAGTAGTTGAAGAGCCGGTGCTGAACGGTCTGCAAATGGGGTGCTCCCTGCATCAAGATCAGCGAATCCATGAAGGAGTTCCAATGCCCCACCGCCCCAAAGACTGCAATGGTCGCCAAGATAGGCTTACTTAAGGGCCAAATGATGTAACGAAAGACCTTGAGGTAGCCGGCACCATCGATGAACGCACTCTCTTCCAGTTCAACTGGAATGGATTCAACATATGTTTTCACGAGGATCACGTTGAAGGGCGCCACAATGGTGGGAATAATGTAACCCAGGAAATTATTGGTTAAGCCCAGCATGGACATGGTCAAATACCAGGGAATCAGACCCGCGTTGAAATACATGGTGATGATCAAAAAGCGATACCAGAATGTGCGGTGCTGCATTTCCCGCCGAGTGACCAAGTAGCCCGCAAAGGCCGAGACTACCACCATCAGTCCCGTTCCGATCACGGTACGGGCCACGGTCACAAGGAACGATGTCCCTAGTTCATTCACCTCGGCCAGGGCCACATAATTGGTTAAATGAATCCCCCTGGGAATAAAGGTAATTAGCCCGCGCTGGACCAAGGAGTTTTCGGAAATCGTGTTAATGAACAAATAGTAAAATGGATAGATGCAGGCTATGGTGAAAATCGTAAAGACAGTGTAGTTAATGAGATTAAAGACTATATCGCCCGTTTTGCCTTTTTCCTGCCTTGTAGTTGCCATCAAGGGAAGCGACCTCCTAAAAGATACTTTCGCCGCGCACCATTTTGGATAAGCGATTGACGCTAAAAAGTAGAACTAGGCTCACCAAGGATTTCACCATGCCAATCAAGGTGGATAACGGAATGACCCCGTTTTTGATGCCCAGCTGATAGACGTATAAATCCAGGACCGTGATCTTGGCGGTGTTGGTGGAGTTCTCAAAGACCAGGTACTGCTCCATGCCATTACTCAAAAAAGCGGCTACGGCCATGATCAGTAGCACAAAATAGGTGGGCATCAAGGAAGGCAAGGTAATGTAGCGCATTTTTTGAAAGCGTCCGGCGCCGTCCACAGTGGCTGACTCATATAAGGTGGGATCAATGCTGGATATGGTGGCAATGTAGATGATCGCGCTCCATCCCAGGCCCTTCCAGGTTCCCCAAGCCCACATCTTTAGCCAGATAAAGCTATCCCCCATTAAATAGTTGATGGGCTGGGTCCGCAGACCGAGGTTCAAAAGGAGGCTGTTGACAAATCCATCGGTGGAGAAAATGGCCAGAGCAAGCCCGTAGACCAACACCCAGCTAATAAAGTTGGGAATGGTGGTAAATGTCTGCACGAAACGTTTAAACCTGGCGCTCTTGGCTTCCACTAAGAACATGGCAAAGACCATGGGCAGCCAACTGGTGGCTAGACCAAGGGTACTCATGATCAGTGTGTTACGCATCACTCGCACGATATCATTTAAGGTGGCCGGATTCTGAAACAAGAAAGCAAACCACTTCAGGCCCACAAAGTTCTCCGCTGTGAGGGCTGTCACACCAGGCCTGTAATCAAAGAATGCATAGCGCCATCCCCACAGGGGCAGGTAGGAGAAAACGAAGACTAGAGCGGCAAAGGGCAGATACATCAGTACCAGCTGTTTCGACCGCTCCATTTCATAGGGCATGTCAGCCGCAGCCTTCGGCGTTAACGCCAGCACCGCAAGGGATAGGAACACGGTGGCCGAGGCGATCGCCAAGTACACACCAAATCCGCTGGAAATCTGAGGTAATACCCTTTCCAGATTGGCCGATTCCCAAAGCCTTAGATAGACGAAGTAGATCCCTAGGAGCCCTAGAATTTGCCCAACGCCGCCCCCAAGGGTGAGCTTGTAGGCAAGTCTCTTTAGTCTGAGGTTACCGGTGGATAGCCCCGCACCCAGCAAGGCTCCGAAAATGGCCAGGCAGATTACCATGCTGGCCAGGAGAATGAAGGTGAAGTTGTTTTCCATAACCCATCCCAACCGGATGGCCCTCACCGCTTCAGCCGTGAGCCTGGAATAGGAAACAGCAGATGTAAACAGCGAGATCGTACGATTGATCAACTCCGTCACTCTCGCTGGATTCATGGTGGGAAAAAACATCATGACAGCACTGAGAAAGACAAGGATCTTCACACAGTGTTCGAAAAACCGAGTTATGATGTTCCTAGGCCCATAAACGTCCATTCAGGCACTCCTAACTAGATAACCTTGCTCCTGATACTGGTGTTCATCCTTAGCGAAACGCCAAAGGCGCCTCGCTAAGGATGTTTCATACTCCTCAAAATAACTTGCTCCGCTCTAGCGTTCGATGCCAGTTCCTGTTAAGGTCAGCTCGACTAGGATTTCATTCTCTGGGGTAACTTTCTCTGGATCAACGGCTGGATTGTCCGCCGTTGGTCCCCAGGTGTTAAAGAATTCAATTCGCAATCGGCCATTACCCTCGATATCGCCAATCACAATCTTGTTCTGGGTAACCGGAACTTCCTGACCATCGACGAATACCTTGGCAAACACCTCAAGATCCGTTTCCCTTAGCGCTCCGCTGGCATCTTCGCGCAGGGTGCCAAGATGGACCATGGCTTTGCCGAGTTCTTGAATGTCCACCAGAAATACTTGGGCTGCAACCGCTTTGCCTGTGGCAAACACGCTTTGATCTTCCGCAGCGTTGAGGTCTTCCGCTTTTAGGTAGACGGAGAAGGTTCCATCTTCCCTAACAGAAGCGTCACCAGAGAAGCCTGGGTTATAGACCTGCCATGCTTGTGAGTCGGTGTCGCTGAACATCATGAAGGCATTGAAGCTCTCGGGTAGCTCGTAAGGGGCGGGCTCCTCGCCTCGGACCACGACGAAGGTCACCTCGATGGAATCGATGACCGTGTCAGTATACTCGCTGGCATCAATCAATTCGCTCGTGACCCTTGAGAGGGCTCGATCATTCGTGCGGTCACCCTCTGCTGCGCTGGACAAGTCATCAAAGATACTGGTTCGAGTGTGCTGCCCAACGCCCTGCGTAAAGGAGTATCCCTTCAAAGCCACATCCTCACCGTTGATCCTGACAGACTCAAGGCGGATAAAGTTGTAGGGCATGTACGTTTCACCATCATCGATTACAACGGAAAGCTGTCCAATGCCCAAAAACTCCTCCTCAGCATTGGCCAAATCCAACCCTACTGTATAGCGATCATAGCCTCGAACGGCGGCTACCTCAGCCACTACACCGGCGGTGTTGTAGTCATCATCGCCTAGGATAAATTGGTTGATCCAAGTTCCATCAAACATTGACAGAGACGCTGTCAGTCCCTCAGAGGGGAATCCCAGTTCAGCACCTTTCATGAGGGTAAAGGTCACTTCGATGCTCTCGATTTGATCAAATAGGTTCTTATCCACAGGTGTGGCGGTAACATCACCGGCACCGTCTGCGGTCCGACCTTCTGTAATCTCCCCAACCCATTCGTTGTAAAGGTTGGTGCGGGTATCAATTCCATTATCCGACGAGGTGTAGGTGGCAGCTAGCTCCACCTCTTCCCCATTGATCTTCAGGGAATCGATCCGCATAAAACTGTTGGGATACAAGAGCTCGCCATTGGAAATCTCCACGTCAAAGAAGGCGATTCCGTTGGCAAAACCCTCTTCTGTTCCAGTGAAATCTGCGGCAACAGTATACTGCCTGTAACCGTCAACGGATTCTGTTTTGGTAATGGCATCGGTGGGGTTATTCTCCGGATCGAAGTAGTGGTCTCCCCAGAGCTGTACTGCCCAGTCATTGGCGGCAAAGCTGATATAGGCCACAGCCTCGTCTGGGAGAGCTGTTCCTACTTCCTTGCCAGCCATGAGGGAAAATGTGATTTCGATGCTTGTGATTTGGTCATATAAGCTAACATCGAAAGGCCGGGCCGTCACATCGCCGCTACCATCTGCGCTGCGGCCCTCTGTGATCTCTTCTCCAACCCACTCATTGTAAAGGTTGGTGCGAGTGGTAATGCCGTCATCAGAAGACGTGTAGGTTTTTCCCAGCACAACCTCTTCCCCATTAACTTTAAACGAATCAATCTGCATGAAACTGTTGTGATAGACCAGCTCGCCGTTGGAAATCTCCACATCCATGAAACCGATTTGGCTGATGAACCCGGCCTCCGTCTGGGAAAAGTCAGCGCTTACCGTATACTGACCATATCCATCAACAACCGCAGTGGTTCCAAGCACATCCGTCGGGTTATTCACGGGATCAAAATGATTCTCCGGCCACAGCTGTACTGTCCAGTTGTCGGCAGCGATGTTGATGTATGCGACCGTTTCCAGCTCATCGGCTTGCACCACTTGGGCCATCAGGACCATACTCAGCAGCAAAAAGCATAACGCAACAACGGAAACCCTTCTTCTTTGCACCTTTTTTCCCCCTCTTTTTGTCGTCAACTTCTTAATTATAGATTAGAGACTCAGTAACAATAACCTCTAAATCTCCCTTTGACACCATTGAAATTTACATTATATTAACGTGTAGGGACTATCTACTTCCTTGCTTCCCTGCATGCGATGTGGTTCCTACCGATTTTGGCTGGGAAATCCAGGCAGGCCTCCCCCACGGGATGCTAAAGATACAAGTAATAGGCGCTGAGCAGCTGCTCGTGGCCATATTTTCGGGCCAATGTCAATAAGGTATTTTTCACCAAACGGAGATCGCCCTGACCTGTGGCCAGCTTGTGCAGGGCCCTTTGAAACCGCCTCTCCTCCGATTCCGAAACCCTATCCTGCAAACACTTCCAAACATGGGTGGCGGCAAAAAGGGCAGTCTCGGCCTTGACCGGCATGTTCAGCGAGGCTTCAACCCTCCGGTACATCTCTAGTGCTGGATAGCTGCCCTGAACAGCTAGCAGTTCGCAGATGGCATCATAGTTCTCAGGAGATCGTTCCAGGACAGAGTATTTGTGACGTTCCCAGTCCAAGCCCAAGCTCTTGAGACCCCGATTCGAAATGCAGTTAAGACATTTCAAGGCGGACACATTTTTGTCTTTGACCTCCAACATGATGTCCAGATCACCACGGGCTACGTCCTCATAGAATGGGAGAAAGGTTGCTATCTCAATGGTATCGGAATGTGCCCCAGGTTTCTTATGGGGATGCTGCTGAGCATAGTGGATCTTCTGCGGACCGTCGTCCCTGGTCCAGGTCTCCGCACACCTTTTGATCCAGTCAAGATCGCCCGGGCTCTCGTCGCTGGGATTGACCGCGTTGTGGAGGTTGTCATAGACTACCGGAATGCCGGCGGCCAGAGCCACCCCCAGGACATCGCCGATCCCAAAAAGTCGATCATCATTCTCCAGCACCAAGCGCTCCTTGATTACCCACTCCAGCTCCGTGTAGCGACCATAAAAGCGGTTGACAGCCTGCCTCTTGTCCCCGTAGACTCCCCCTAAGTGAAGTACAATCTTGTGTTCAGGCCCCAGCTGCAGCGAAGTAAGCACCTGGGCATGGTATGCTAGATCCTCTTTGGCCCGGTCGGCAACGGACCGATCCGGGGAATTGAGAACAGTGTACTGTCCGGGATGCATGGAAACCCGGATTCCTGCGCTTCGGATCTGAGAGCCAATCGCGTGGAGCCGATCCCTGTAGATGGTGGGCCAGGGTAACTCCTGGGCCAAACTGGAACCGAAGGGAATCAGATCCGACGAGATCCGGAACAGCTTAATCCCGTTCTTGATATTGTAAGCCAGTATCCTCTGGAGCGCCTGGAGGTTGTGCTCGATTAGGGAGAGCAATCGCCCCTCTGTGGCGTTCTTTCTTGTGCAGCTCTTGATCTGACCGCCGGGTACCCCCAAAGCAAGACAGGCGTAACCGATCTTCATCCATTCCACCCCCTCTTTCCAGGCTGACCCGTGGCATTGGCCTTATTATAAAATTTCCCCGCGTTGGCGGTCAATGAACTCCCGGCTTCCATCTTCATCCAGGGAGGATAGGGGCGGCGTGCATGCGATTTGGGTTTCAGGAAATAATAGGACAGAATCAAGAGTAAGGAGGTGACGTCAATGAATTGGCTGTCAAGGGCTGCTCTACTCCTCGTGATTATCGGAGCTCTAAACTGGTTATTGGTAGGTCTCTTTCAATGGGATCTCGTCACAGCTCTGCTGGGCGGCGAAACAATGAGGACCTCCTCTATGTTAAGTAGACTGGTCTATACCCTAGTTGGGCTGTCCGGTCTGTATTGCCTTACCTTTCTGTTCGATGACAACAAAGTCCGGTCGGAATGAGTCGCATGCAAGCAAGATATGCAGATGTATACGAACGGAAGCCTGGGCAAAGCACCTAGGCTTCTTTCGCCCATTGGCACTGAAAATACGGTAGATGGTTAGGTGATGGTATGGACCGGTTCGTTCCTCAGAGGGTGATCTTTGAGCCAGCTGCACTCCAGTACCCCCTCGGCCAAAGGTTAGAGCATCATTTCCGCCAATTAGGTGTGGAGATACAGACCACTCCTTCCCACAATCGAGTCACGGGAATTCCGGGTAAGACCGCCAAAGAGAAATATGTTCAGGCTAAACAGAGCTTAGTGATTGGAGTCAGGCGGACATTGAAGTTTGCTGCCTGCAAACCATCGGCCCACTACCAACTGCCCCTGGCCACCAGCTGCCCGGGTTTTTGCGAGTACTGCTACTTGCAGACGACCCTTGGACCGAAACCCGCACTTCGGGTCTATGTGAACATTGACGAAATTCTAGCGCAAGCACAAGAGTACATTGCGGAACGGGCCCCGCAACTCACCGTTTTTGAGGGCGCTGCCACATCGGATCCCATCCCGACGGAGTACTTGACCGGCTCGCTGCAAAGAAGCATTGAGTTTTTTGCAGACACGGACCTTGGGCGCTTTCGCTTTGTAACCAAGTTTTCTGATGTGGACTCGCTCTTAAACACTGACCACAATGGGCATAGCGAAATCCGTTTTTCCCTTAATACCCAGAAGATCATCGGTCAATATGAAAGAGGAACGGCATCACTCAAGAGCCGGATCGAAGCAGCCCA
The DNA here is from genome assembly GCA_012838305.1 of Bacillota bacterium. Lineage (GTDB taxonomy): Bacteria > Bacillota > Limnochordia > Darwinibacteriales > Darwinibacteriaceae > UBA5420. The sequence goes on from DUPN01000043.1 coordinate 12,903, forward strand.
CAAAATAGCTTTAGCCGGCTATCCTTTGGGCTTCCTACTTGCCCCCATCATCCTTTACGATAACTGGAAAGAGCACTATCGTATGCTCATCTCGGATCTGGCTGAAGCTCTTTCGGGTATCTCCAAACCCAGTTTCGAGCTGATCACCCATCGCTTCACCAAAAGAGCCAAGGCCAATATCGAACGGGTTTTTCCAACAAGCACCTTGCCCATGCAGGAGGAGGAAAGACAGTTTAAGTTCGGCCAATTTGGTTACGGCAAATATGTTTATCCCAAAGAAACCATGGAGGAGATTCGGGACTTCTTTGAAGAACAAATTGGACAATCTTTTCCCCAATCCGAGATAAAATACCTCGTTTGACACGGAGCTGAGCTGGAAACCAGCAAATCCCCTGATAACTGGGTATTTCAAAAAATATTGATTTATGCTATGCTACAGTTAGTAAGAATTACTATATAGAGGAGGTGGTGTGATGCAGCTGAGAGGAGCGAAACAAATGACAGTCGTTCTTGCATTTGCCCTGCTCATTACAGGAGTGTACCTTTTGTCCTCAACGACGCAGGCTAGGCAGAACGCCCAGTTCCAAGTGCTTCCCAATTTTGCAGACAGTCGCTACAAGGAGATTTATCTGGCCGGGGGGTGCTTTTGGGGAGTCCAAGCTTATTTTGACAGGATGCTGGGCGTGGTCTACACTAACGTAGGCTACGCCAATGGGGAATCCGAAGAGACTGACTACTATTCCATCGCTTCCACCGGGCATGCAGAAGCAGTCTATGTGGTGTACGACCCCGAAGAACTACCTTTGGAGATGCTGCTGGCCTACTTCTACAGGATCATCGATCCCACCCTGCTCAACCAGCAAGGCTACGATGTGGGATCCCAGTACCGCACCGGCGTCTATTATGTGGACCCAGAGGACCTGGCCATTATCCAGCAGGTGACCGCCAACGAGCAGACGAAACATGCCAGACATATCGTTACAGAAATACAGCCTTTGCGAAACTACACTCTGGCAGAAGATTTCCATCAGGACTATCTTCTCAAAAATCCGTGGGGGTATTGCCACGTGGACCTGACATCCATTCCCAATGCCAAACCGCAAGTTGAGGCCGATGCTTATCAAAAACCCTCCCTTGGGGAAATACGCAGCCGGCTCACAGCCCAACAGTTTGCCATCACCCAGATGAATGATACAGAACGTCCGTTTGAAAACGCCTTTTGGGATCATGAAGAGCTAGGCATCTATGTAGACATCGTTACCGGAGAACCCCTCTTCCTTTCCACAGACAAATTCGACTCTGGCTGTGGATGGCCCAGCTTCACCCGCCCCATCCAGGGGGATGTGGTCCGCTATGAACAGGACGATTCCTTGTTCATACCCAGGATTGAGGTGCGCAGCAGAGTTGGGGACAGCCACTTAGGACATGTCTTCTCCGATGGACCCAAAGACGAAGGAGGACTGCGCTTTTGCATTAACAGCGGAGCCCTCGAATTCATCCCCTACGACCAGATGGAAGCACGGGGCTATGGGAAGTTTATGTCTCTGCTTCAATAAAGCACTACCACAGTTTCATTCGTTCTTCAAAACTAACCTCTTTGTGTACCTGATGCAGCATCCACACGTAGCCAAAGGGATCCACAAAGATGGCGTTGGAGACACCGAAATCCGTAAGTTCTGTGATGGGCTGCACCTCCGTGCAGCCCTCATTTATGGCTTTCTGGAAGGTGTGGGCAATACTGGGAACCATAACATTGAACCAAAATGACATGGGTGCTCCAGGTGCAGGGGCTTCCAGACCAAACTGTGGATTTTCGTCCAAGAGATGAAAACGGGTGCCGTAAATTGTAAATACTGCTTCGTTCTGTCCCACCGGTAGATCGGTTACCTCCAGGCGTTCCACCTCAAATATGGATTCATACAGGGCCAATGCCTGCAAGCTATCCTTAACAACGAAATCAAACTCTACTCCAGTTTTGTTCATCGTAATCCCCTTTCTTGCTCCGGCCAGGTCAGAAAGCCGATATTAGCTGGCCTTGGTGCAGTCGTTTCGGAAACGCCCCCCTTTGCCTGCTAGATATGCTCTGCGTTAGCATTGGCTAGACGACCCTCCCCGCTGACTTTAGGTTTGATGGTCCGGATCTTGAAGACAAAATAGTAGTATTTGTAAATGACGACCAAGGAGACGAAAAGGCGAGCATACACGTTATTCACTAAGTAGGCCGATAAAAGCAGCACAGATGAGGCAAAAGCACAAAGTGAGACTTTTGCTCTAAGGGTCATGGCACGGTTTTGCACAAACTCCTCTAAATGACTCTTGTACAGTTTTGTCTGGAAAAACCACGCGCTGAATCGCTCCGAGCCTTTGGAAAAGAAAAAAGATGCCACAAGCAAGAAGGGCGTAGTGGGTAGAACGGGCAGGATAACGCCAATGAAGCCAATTCCGACGGACAAGAAGCCCAAGACTATGTACAACAGCCGCAGTGATTTCTTCATAGGAACCCCCGGTTGACACTGATAATCATTCTCAGTGGGATTACCTATGATGGTATCAGGAACCCGGGGCTTTGTCAATGGGGGGTCCGACCCTGTGACTGGGTAGTCACAGGGTCGGACCCCCGGCTGGCCGCCTGCGTTTCGGGTCAAGCTTGTTCTAGTATAGAGGCGCTGTCGTCATACCTCTGCAGAAACTCTAGCGCTACGTCTTCAGGGAGGGGCCGACTAATTCGATATCCCTGGATCATATCACACTGGTTAGCCACCAGATACTGTTCTTGTTCGACAGATGTCACTCCCTCAGCGACGACAAAGTACCCGAGTCTGTGTGCGATAGAGATGATGTCGCGAGTGATAGCTGCATCGCGCCCCACTTCAAATAGGCTATCGATGAAGTATTTGTCGATCTTCAGACAGTTGGCATTCAACTCCCTCATTCTCCTCATCGAGGAATATCCAGTCCCAAAATCATCAATAGCCACATAACAGCCGGCATCCCTTAACTGAGCAATGACCTTGTTGACATAGTCATAATTTGAGGCAAAGACAGATTCGGTAATCTCAATGCCAACAACATGGGGATCGATATCCATCACTCGGCTCAGCTCGAGCAACCGTTCCGTAAAGCCTGGTCGCAGCAGCTGAATCGCGGAGATGTTGACCGTTACATGAACCGTATCATATCCTTGTTTCTTTAGCCGCTTCAAAAAGCGAAACGCCTTGACAATAACTTGTTCTCCAATGGGGATGATCAGTTTGGTCTTCTCAGCTAGTGGAATAAATTCCAAAGGAGATACCAATCCGAGGCTTTCTGTACATAGTCTTGCTAGAGCCTCAAATCCGTGGATCGAATTCGTTCTTAGATCCACGATGGGTTGATACTCCAAAAACAGTCCTTCACGATCGCCATCTGCAGCGAGTCTAGAAAGTTCCTGAATGATGTCTCCTTCGCGGTTGACCAAGGCCTCCAGGTCACGGTCATAGAAGCGGCGCCGGAAGTCCTTGTCAAAGATGCTAATGGACCTCTCTGAGGCGATCAGCAGCTTCTTGAGGAGCAAATCTGCATCCTGTTCGCCCTCGGAGCTGATCTCCAAAATCCCGATGCCGCCCCCTACTCTCTCGGTGGCAAATAAGTGATCCAGATCCTCTGCTATCCTTTCGCTAAAATCAATTAGCTCCTTTTGCCCGGCATAATTGACTAGGTAAAACACCAGCCGGCTCTCGTAAGGTCTAAACAGCTGGCAGCCTTCGGTGCAATACTGGCTCAATTTGTCGGCTGCTTTTCTGATCAGTTCTTCGGCATAGTGAAAGCCGTAGTTCGCTTCGACGAGGCGCACGAGATCCAGATTGATACCTACTAGGGCTCTCTTAAGCGGTTGACGTTTTCTAGCGTCGCTCTCCAACAGAGTCTCCAGATACTCCCGATTATGCAAACCCGTGGAACTGTCATGGGTGTTAATATACCTTAGATTGTTCTCCATCTCTTTTCTATCGGAAATATCAAGGATGATGCCCTCGAGCGCTTCGACCCCTCCGGCATCGTTATAGGATGCTTGGCCCATCTCCAAGACCCACTTACGCTCACCGGAGGCGGTCGTAATTTCGTACTCATAGCGAAAAGGCGCGCCCTTGGCAACAGCATGGGCCCACTCCTCGCGGAGAAGGGGGCGATACTCGGGTGAGATGATGTCATTAAAGGAGATTCTGCTGTTATTCACAAGATCCTCAGGAGCATAACCTGTTAAGGCCCAACATCCGGTGGAAACAAACTTCATTGTCCAATCGCTGTCGTAGTCACACCTGTAAGCTAGGCCAGGAAGATTAGCCAACAAAACCGATTTGCTGCGTTCACTCTCTGTGAGGTTTTTCTCCATCACTTTTCTTGCAGTTATGTCCTCAACGAAGGCCATGTGATTGAATTCAGGGTTTTCCCATAGAGCCAGGGATGAGACGCAGACGTGTGCCCATAGGACCGCACCATCTGGCCGCAAAAGACGTGTGTCCATGGCAAAGCCGCTGGTTTCACCCGCTTGGAGCCTTTCGAAGTTCCTCGAAGCCTCCTGCAAATCATCTGGATGGATAATCCCCGCCCATCCCGCCATGATCAGCTCCTCTTTCGTGCGCCCAATTAGCCTTTGAAAAGCGGGATTGGTGGTAAAGTAGGTGTTCGCCTCTGCGGTCATGGGACCTTTGTTCCAAGAGATTGCTATACCCGCGGGCATGTGCCGGAATATCGCCTCAAGGGTCATGCCCTGCACGTCAAGTCGCCGCTCCAGGGCCCGTTGAATGCGCACCAGTTCAAGATGGACATCAATCCTTGCCTTCAGTGAGGCCATATGGATGGGCTTTCTGACGAAGTCCACGGCTCCAAGTTGGAGACCCTGCATTTCATTGTCCAACTCATCCAAGTTCGTGAGAATAATGGTTCTTAGTCCCTGATAACGCCGATCAGAGCGGAACACTTCAAGAACTTCGAAACCATCCATCCTAGGCATGTGCAAGTCAAGAACAACGAGACCAATATCGGGATTTTCGTCGATTACTTGAAGTGCCTCAACCCCATCACAAGCGACGAGTAGATCGTACCCAAGAAGCATGCTCCGAACGATCTCCCGATCCGTCCCAGAATCATCGACCACCAGTATTCTTACGGACACGACTCCTTCACCTCCCCTTAATCGTGCGCCTGTCACTCTTGGCCCGCAGCGATCTCTCTAAGCAGGCCTCCCAATATACTGTCAAAGTCTTTATGCAATAGAGGTATTTGCCTTTCATTTCCATCCTCAAGGGCTCTCTGCAGTCGAGTTGACAACTCGTATAACGTGGCGGCACCAATGCTGCCGGAGCTTCCCTTGATCTTGTGGACGATTCTTGCTGCCTGATCATAACGCTGCTCCTGGATGGCCAAGGAAAGCTCCTCCTGAACATCCTGGTTCTCCCTGTAATACTCGGAAAGAACCCGCTCATACACATCCGCGACTCCACCCAGATTCTTCAATCCTGCACTTCTGTCCAGTATGGAGGGTTCCTCCTTCATGATCCCGATGTAGCCGACCATCAACTCCTGGACCATCGCCAGAGCGCGATCGGGATCAAACGGCTTGCTGATGTAGCGATATATTCCACTCTGAGCGCACTTTTCTTTAACTCCTAATACCACATCCGCTGTCATGGCCACAATCGGTACATCAGCAGACAAGTTTCTGATCTCTTCCGCTGCTTGATAGCCGTTCATTACGGGCATGTGCAGATCCATCAAAATAACCGCGATCACATCTTTATACTGCCGATACAGTTTCACCGCTTCCATACCGTCAGCAGCAAGTATCGCCCCAATGCCAGCCTGCTCCAAAAGGGATTTGACAATGAGCTGATTGGTCCTATTATCTTCCGCCACCAATACACTGTACTTCTTGTCTATATGGACCAGTCCATCCTTCACGCTTTCAGACGCTTGAGTGCCTGAGACAGCTTTCAGCTCATACATATCTAGGATGCCATTAAACAGTACCGAGGGGATAATGGGTTTGCCGATTCCCAGATCGATTTGCTCCTCGTCGAGCTGGTCAAACAAATCCTCTCTCAACATCGGTAAGAGCAGAATGAACCTGGGTCTCTTGACAATTTTTTTGTTCTCCCGAATAGCTCTGACAAACGCAAAGCCTCCTTCAGCCGGTGTTTCGTGGTCAATGATAAACAAATCGAAAGGCTTAGTAAACTTACCATTAGCCGCCTCAAGCATGCTCATGGCACTAGCGGGCGAGGTAGTAAGCTCGCAGTGCATCCCGAAGGAGCCAAGGTAGCTCTCGATTAAGTTCATGTTGGCTCCCGTTTTCTCCAATACAAGGGTACGGATGTTCTTGAAGTAGTCTCCAGATAGTGTTTTCCTGTAAGCATCCTCCTTTTCCCTGTCCACATCGAGAGACAAATTGATGATAAAGGTAGACCCCACTCCCACCGTGCTAAAGGCCTGGATTTGCCCTCCCATCAGATCCACAAGGTTCTTGACGATGGAGAGACCCAGACCGGAGCCCCCAAAGCGGCGGTTGATGCTGCTGTCTCCTTGGGTGAAAGGGATAAAGAGCTGTTTGACCTGCTCTTCATTCATTCCAATCCCAGTGTCTTTAACGATAAAGGACAGATGGCAGCGGTCCTTCTCTTGGGCCACGAGGCGGACATCGAGGGATACCTCGCCCTTGGCGGTGAACTTAGCCGCGTTGTTCAAGACATTAAGCAGTACTTGTTCGATGCGCTTTGAATCGCCAAAAAACCAGTTAGGCACCAGGGGATCTTTGGCCAATCTAAAGCCGATTTCTTGTGCTTCAATGCGGTAGGAAACGATGCTGACCACGTCTTGGATTACTTGGTCAATACTAAAGGAGACCGTCTCCAGCTCCACCTTTCCCGCTTCGATTTTTGAGTAATCCAGGATGTCGTTGATGATGCCCAGCATATGGGAAGACGCCTGGGTGATCCGGTCTGCATACATTTTTTGGGTCAAAGTGATATCTGTTTTCTTGAGAAGATAGGCTACTCCGGTAATCGCATTGAGCGGGGTGCGGATTTCATGGGACATCCTCGCCAAAAAACTGGACTTGACCTGATTCGCTTCGTCCGCCTCTTGTTTGGCTTGCTCTAGCGCTATCTGAATCGTCTTTCTTCGAGCGATCTCTTTCCGTAGACGAACTATCCAAAAAAACGAAACGGCCAAAACGGCCGCGATCACACTACCTACAATATAAACAATGCGGAGAATTGGACCATAATCAACAACGGTTTCCAGCCCAATCCACCTATGGTTGATGGCCTGCCTCTCGTTTTCCGTAATCGAATCTAGAGCCTTATCGATAATGCCTAACAACTCCGGGAAGTCTTTCCGCACCGCGATGTAGAGAGCTTGCGGTTTTTCGGCCTCAAAGGCGATGAAGCGGAGATTCGTTAAGCCATGGGCACGTGTCAAATAGGTCGTGGTAGCCAGATTGCCTACAAAAGCCTTTTCTTCTCCTGTGGCAACAGCGGTGAGAGCTGCATCGACAGAATCATAGAGGCTGAGATTGATTCCGGGATAGGACAACAAGTAGCTATGGTGGGAACTATTCCGTTGAACAGCCACCATATGGCCTTCCAGATCATCCATGCCTGATATGTCTGTATCCGTATCCTTGGTTACGATCGCCCTCTTGAAGTGGTAGTACGGTTTGGAAAGGAGGAAGTGTTCCTCCCTTTCGTCTGTTCTTCCCACAGATGGTAGAACATCGATTTCTCCAGCCAGAGCCAAATTGTAAGCTTCGGGCCAGGTTAAGCCTGGTACGACTTCAAATTGAAGGCCTGTCCTCTCGCGGATTAGATCAAGGTAGTCCGCAGTAATCCCCGTATACTGATCGTTTTCGTTAAGGAACTCAAAGGGGACAAACTCCGGATCGATCCCCAGGCGAATCACAGGGTGAGCCTGGATAAAGGCTATCTCTTCCTCGGATAAGTGCACACTGTTTTCCGATGCAGAGCAAGAGAATGCAAGCATGACAACCATGAGCACGCCAACAATCCACCAGGCCATAGTCCCTTTCATACCCACGCCCTCCTCCCTGAGATCGAAGGTTCTTCTCAATCAGTTTCCACATACTACCACAAATCTCCTTCTTAGGGTCCGACCCTGTGACTGCCCAGTCACAGGGTCGGACCCTCCTTGCAGGAAAGATCTGTGATCACATCGAATTAGGCGTGTGAGAGATCCCTAACGTCCATGGGATACTGCTTCGTGAGCCACTGATGGTGGATTGCGATCAATATGCTCAAAGGTCAGGTGATAATGATGTGGTGGAAACGGTTTGCTTTGGGTACCCTGATTGTCCTGTTGGCCTGTTCGGCTTTCTGCGCAGCTTCCTCAGAAGACGCGGTACGCTGGAGGACCTATGTTACGGCTGATGGTTATGTATCTTTTGACTATCCGGACGGCTGGGTTGTCCAAGAGAATGAGTCAGGTTTCATGATCTATGATCAAGAAAGTTATGAACAGCTGTGGCTGGTAATCCTAGGTTTCGAGAGGACATGGACCGCGCTGGAGCATGCCGAATACTTCATCGCTCTCATCCAGGAAGAAACCCCCGAGATGCAAGGCACGAACTGGGAGTCTGATCAGTCGGGTGATATGGTCCTCATTGACTTGCAGCATGGAACTGGGCAGAAAAGCGCCCAAGGCTACGCACTGGTTGTTAAAGACAATGAATATGAGCAGACTCTGTGGTTTCACTACCTCGCCAATCGGGACATGTTTAACGAAGACCGGGCCCTGTCCATACTGGGAGGGTTCGCCAACTCCCTGGCATCGAGCTTAAGTACCGCAGCACCAGCTGGGGCCGATGCAAAGATGGAGCGCATTGCCAGGAATGTCGACGGTTTCCTGTTCGTGTTGGAGTTTGCCCTAGGTTCACCGCTCACGCTGGCCGAAGAAACCTTGATCGGAGCTGAACTGAAGGGGGTTTTGATGGACTATTCCGACGACGAACTACTCCAATTCGATGACTTCCCGTTGTTTGTCGAGTTCCTCATGACTCTAAACGACCCAGAAGATCTGGCGGAAATGAAAGTGTCCCTGCAAGAGGTAATGTGGGAGTGGGTGGAAGAGAGTGATCCAGATGACCCCATTGTCAATCTGGTTCGCGAAGCAATGCTAGAAGCCGATCGCGTACTGGTCCCAGGAGGAACGGCTCTAACAGAGGTAGCGGCGATGGCCTACGCTGAACTCTTCGTATTCGCAGAACACCTCGGAAATGACGGGGCTGCTGATCTCCGAGCTATCCCGGAAAGAAGAGTCCAAGAGATCAAGGAACAACTTGTGGAAGCGTGGCCAGCGTTCAGTCAAGAGGAAAAGGAACAGGTGCTGGAATTTCCTGCCGTCTGGACTACGTTACGAAGGGCACTCAGCCTTGGGGACGAAGAAGACCGAGAACATGCCTTAAGGTTGATCAGAAGCGCCATTCCGCAGGAGAACCGCAGTGCGTCCTCGAACGATGAGTCCTATGACCCCATTAAATGGATCAACTACCAAACGACGCTACAAATCCAAAATCAGACGTTTAACCACTATATGTGGTCAGTGGGATATAACAAGACGATCTATGGTTTTTAGGGAATCGAGTAGGTAACCGCTAGGCGATCAGCCCAGCGGTTTGCCTCTTGCAGAGCGGTACAGCACGCGGCTCCTGAAGACTCTGCCGCAGCTCACACCACCGCTACCCAATCCCGACGCGTTAGAGCCAGCATGTCCTAGATATCGAAACGGCATTGCTGATCAGAAGGTCATGTTGCTGCCGCCAAAAAAAAGGCCACGTCCCACGGGCCTAAATTGACTCAGAAAATATTCTCTTACCCTCGGTGATCCCCCGATGAAGT
>DUPN01000044.1 GCA_012838305.1 Bacillota bacterium
ATCGAGGGGAACGCCAGGGACAGTAAAAGTGATTTGGTTATTCGGTTGCTGCACTCTTTCCTTACAAAGGACTTTCAAGGTCTTTAGCTGATGATCTTGGAAGTCTTGGAGTGACATTTGATTTGAAGGAAACCCCATTTGAGCACCTCCTTTCCGTTCTTGAGCTAATGGCCGATTGTCCATCAAGACCTGCTCCAGGATGGCGAGGCCGTGTTCACTAATGAAAACGGCAGATTAGAGACAAGAGCCCTCCCAGCATAGATTTTCAAGAGAGGCTAGCAATACCGTATTGCACCATTCACTTTGACCAGCACTTCTTGGGCTACAACCAAACAGCCTTATCAACCCATTGCTCTAGAATATGCGGCCTTCTGGACCATGCTATGGGACTGCGATCCCTTATTCTCCGAGAAACAGTGGAGGAACAAGGAATCGTCGTTAGCTGCAACAACAAAAAAAGACCGCAACTCTCATTGCAGTCCTTGTTTGCTAATGATGCGCCCCTCAGGAACGAGATAAACCGGCGGTTACCCTTGGTTCTCGACCTCTTTGTCCTGTGGTTTCAGCCACGGAGGGAGAGTAAGACGGAATCTCTCATTGCCCCGCAGCGCCATAACAATGCTTTGAAGCACAATGAAGATATACAGCAAGAGCCCGCTGACGATCGCCTGTAAGTTCGATTGGACACCGGCGGCACGGATCAATTCATTGATGGTCAGCAGAGTCAACGTACCGATTGGCGCGCCTAGCAAGTTCCCTACGCCGCCATTGAGCAAAATGCCCCCAATTACATTCGAAGCGATTGCTTTCATCTCGAACAACGCTCCGTTTCCGATATTCCCTGCTCCTGTTGTCATCAGGAACACAAAGCCTGAAATCCCGGCGGTCAGTCCGCAAATCACGTACGAGAAGAATCTCGTTCTCTTTACATTGATGCCAAGCATCCTAGCGCTCTGACTATTGCCGCCAATAGCGTAGACATTGCGCCCAAAGCGCGACCACTTCATAAGGACCGCGTAGAGGATCACAAGGACTACCACAACGATGACGCCAGGTTTGATCTCAGATGGGATGAAATACCCCAGCCTGTTCACGGTGCCAAGCCAAGGAATCTCGATTGTGTAGTTCCTCAGAGCAACAAAAGCAGGCATGGTCACGTTGATTGGATCTTTATGGAGTGTCGTCAAGAGGCCCTGTGCTAAGAACATTCCGCCCAGTGTGATAATAAATGGCTGAATTTCAAGATAGGCAATGAGAAATCCATGCATGACACCAAAGGCGGTGCCTATGGCCAGGGCTAGAAGTAAGGCGCCCAAAATGCTCCCCATTGGGGATTCCAGCAGCAGGGCACAGGCCATGGTCACCAGACCGCATACAGCGCCAACGGAAATATCGATGCCGCCTGCGATCATCACAACACACAGGCCAAGTGTAATGATGAAGAGGGCAGCGTTCAGGTTGAACAGGTCAAAGAAGGTTTGAAACTGCATGAAACTGCCTGGATAACTGATCAGGGCAAACCCATACATCAGTACAAAAATGACTCCGGCAATGATAAAAAGAAGATTCGAATTGGAAAGTCTTGTTTTCGATCGGGTCGTGTTTAGAGATCGCATTCTAATCCTCCTTCTTCCCAGTTGTGTCCGTCATGGATACCACTGCATTGCTCAGTCCCCCTGTGTGACCTCGGGAGTAGCGAGAGGCGATCGTTTTTGCCCTATCTAAGGCTTTCCTGACCACAACCCTAACCACCGGCGAAGCAACGACCATAAGCATGATAATGAAGACAGCCTTGAAGACCTTTATAGCCTCGGGGTTTACCTCCAGCCGGAGCAAAGTCCTGTTTAACATCTCAATCGTGTAGGCGCCGATGATAGAACCGGTGATGCTGAACTTTCCGCCGCCCAGTGAGTTTCCTCCTAAGGCCACGGCGAGAATAGCATCCATCATGATAAACTTAAGCAAATTCACACTGTCGTGGCGTCCTGCTTTGTTAACTGCGATGAAGCCTGCGACCGCGCTGCAGACACCCATAATCAAAAAGGTCAGAAAGATGATCTTTTTCGGGTCGATACCATTGAGACGCACCGCACTTGGGTTGATCCCCACAGATTCCACATAGAGTCGGAGATTTGTAGTCTTGAGTACCACCGAAACGATGGCGATGAAGACAACTGTCAAGATGATTGGCGTCTGGATTGGCAACCCTGGTATTACGGTACCAATTCGATTCGAGATCTCGTTCGCTAGGATGGGAGATACTTTACCGTCAATCATAAAGGCGATGGACCTGCCTCCCAAGAACAAGATGAGGGTGGCAACCATTGGCTGAACCTTGAAGACCGAGACTAAGGTGCCATTGAAGGCGCCGATCACCAGCCCGGCTACACAGCTGATCAAGAAACCCACGAGTATGGTCAACAAGGTGACATCTCCGGCCCTTAAGACATACCAGACAAAGATGGCGGACGTAATGGCCCCAGTCTCACCAATGCTTATGTCCTGCCCCTGTGAGGCCGCGGTAACCAGGGTCATACCGATGGATAGAATAACCAACTCCGAAGCCCCAAAAAGCATATTCGGTATGTTTCCATAAAAAGCCCCGTTGACCATGGTAATGCTGAAATAATCAGCACCCTTGATCAGATTAACAATAATCAGTAACGCCAGAACAAAGAGGGGAAGGAAGAGATGAGACAAGCGACTGACGAATGCCTTTAGCCTTGACATGTCATTTACCTCCCTGTGCGATCATCTGCATAGTATCTTGTTCCGTCAGACTCATTCCACTGAGCTCTCCCACAATTTCACGGTCTTTCATAACGATCAGTCGGGTACAGACTCGAAGCATTTCGTCAATCTCTGATGATATGAAGGTCAGACTCATCCCGTCTTCAGCCAGTTTGAGCACGAGTTTTTGAATCTCCACCTTGGTTCCGACATCGATTCCCCGTGTGGGCTCATCGAGAATCAGGTACATGGGGTTTGTCAGCAGCCAGCGGGCTAGTACTACTTTCTGCTGGTTACCGCCGGACAGAGATTCTATTGGGGTGTCGATCGACGGTGTTTTGATGCCCAGCTTCTGTATATACTCAACGGCAAATTCCTCAGCCTGTTTCCTCGAAAGAGGCCGAAAAAAGCCTTTCATTACCTGCAAGGCCAGGATAATATTGTCACGCACGGAAAGCTCGCCGATAATTCCGTCGCGCTTGCGGTCCTCCGGTAGATAACCGATTCCCTTCTTCATGGCATGAAGAGGCGTCTTGAGCTTCACCCTCTTACCATTTACTTTCACTTCACCGCCTGTTACCTTGTCAGCGGCGAATATGGCGCGCACACTTTCGCTGCGCCCCGAGCCCAGCAATCCGGCAAACCCATTCACCTCGCCTTTTTCGATGGTGAAATCGAAAGGCCTTACGCCGGCGGCGCTGGATAGCCCCGTGGCCTCGAAGACAGGCACACTCCTTGCGGACTTAGATTTCTCTTGTTTTTCGATCGCAGATACATCACTCAGCGCCTTTCCCATCATCTTTGAGATCAGTTCGATTTGGGGAAGCTTAGACGTTTGGTACTCACCGATCAGCTCCCCATTACGAAGCACGGTAATCGTGTCGCTGATCTCGTATACCTGATCGATAAAGTGGGTGATGAAAATGATCCCTACACCCCGGGCTTTCAGTTCGCGCATGAGGGCGAAGAGTTTCTGTACCTCATCTTCGTCCAAGGAGGACGTGGGCTCGTCTAGGATCAGAATCTTACAGTCCATATCGATGGCGCGGGCAATCGAGACCATCTGCTGGACAGCAATCGAGCAGCTTGAGAGTTCTTGGGTCGGGCTCGCCGGAATACCGAGGGAGCTGAGCATTTCTTCTGCCTTTGCGTTCATCTCCTTCCACTGCACGAACCGGCTCCGGCTGCGACCGATAAACATGTTCTCGGCCACGGTAAGATTGGGGCAAAGCGCGATTTCCTGGAAGACCGTGCCGATTCCCATGCTCAGCGCCTCCTGGGGCGACCGGAAATGAACTGGCTTTCCATCCAAAATACTCTGACCGGCATCCTTTTCGTAAACACCGGTCAAAACCTTGATCAGCGTAGACTTGCCCGCCCCATTTTCGCCCATAAGGGCATGGATCTCACCCTTTCGCAGTGTGAAGTCCACATTGTGCAGAGCTCTAACTCCCGGAAAGGACTTGCTGATTCCCTCCATATTGAGTACAGTTTCTGATCGCAACCCAAGCCCCCCTTACCGCTGGCACATAAATTAAGAGCATTGCGGGCTCGGATCTGATCCGAACACCGCAATGCATGGACTATTACATCAGACTACCTTGTGATTACACCCTTACCAGGATCGACATTAATTCCATATTTCTCGATATCTTCGTCGGTGATGGTATCCGTTGATAGCACAATTTCTTCCTGATAGACGATTCCTTCGGGGATGTTGCCACTTCTGATCCATCTTTCGATCTCAGCGGCTTGACGGGGATTACACTGCACATCGGCGTCCCAGTAACCGGCCTGTACGTTCCGGAGGGCAAAACGGTTAAAGTCAAAACCAAGGATCTTGACCTTGCCATCTTTTCCGTGGCTGATCCCGGCCGCCTCGAGGGCCTGAACAGCTCCTTGCGCCATACCGTCATTCTGAGCATAGATCACATTGAAATCCTTGTTCGCTGCAATGGCAGCTTCAACCACTTTACGGGCTTCCTCAAGGCTCCAAGTGTCTCCACCGGTTCCATCAGCCACTATGTTGAGTTTGCCTTCTTCTTGAGCTTTCAGTACTGCAGCGCTGCGCCCTATCTCAGCTGCGCTTCCCATCTGTCCACGAATAAGGATGAGGTTGATCGGTTCTGGCACATTGTTCAAAACCCAATCTACCGCCAGATCACCCTCATAATACATATCGGAGAGAAGGGCTGCCGCATAGTTAGAGGGATCGGTATCAATTTGACGGTCAAAGAGAATGACCTTAACGCCTGCTCTTTTCGCCGACTGCAGGACATCGTCCCATCCGGATGCATTTGCGGCCGAGATCAGGAGATAGTCCACTCCGTCTCGAATATACCCTCTGGCCGCAGCCATTTGCTCGCTGTTGTCGGCTGTGTTGGTCTGTTTTGCGTCATAGCCGTTCTCCTTGGAGAAGACCGCGTTCATGTCCTCCACATTGGCCTGACGATAGCCGGATTCTTCCGGTGGTAAGTTTACAATCCCAATCTTAATCAGTTCTTCTGCAACTACTAATGTAGAGCCGAACGACAAAACCAAAATGACCATTAACAGCAACAATCCTACTCTGGGCAACTTTTTCATCATTAACCTCCTCACATTGTTTGAACAGAATCAAGGTAACTCATCCATCTTACATTTCCGAAAACTACCTTCCGACTTCTGTTGATTTGGCTCGAATACCCCCCCTTTTTCATCTTTTGGAGTTCTATCTCAAGCTGCCTTTGCTAACCTCTTAGCTGTTTTGTGGTCATTACCCATGCTTACACGATTGTGTATATTTTCACAAGTCTACTCCAAGTCGTGAACTCGCACTTGGCGGCCTACATGCATAGGCGAGTGAATGGAGTTCCCTCTCTTCAGAATCCGATCTGCGTCGTCGCATCATTCGATTCACCCTATTCATTCTATTCATTGTATCATTGGTAAAAGATTATGTAAAACTTGGAAGCACGCTTTACACCAAAGAAACAATTCGTCATTCTTATCCGCTTCGAGCTTCTGTGAGGCCCGTTCCTCGAAAGAGAATCTTCAGAACTCCGATTGGCAAGAGCCTTTCACATTTAAGCAGACTATTATTGAACCGATAAATGAGGGTAGCCGAAGTTGGGTTTACTGTTTGCACTATGCCGCAGGACAACATCATGGAATTAGTTCGATTTTGACTCTCCCTTTGATCTTTATGTGATGATTATCACGTTCTTCTACGTCAATCGTTATACTCCTGCCTAATTTATCTTAAATGTCAGGGGAGGTTCGGCACCATCTATTCTCTCCAAAGAAGGCGCACAAGAAAGACTGCAACATAGTTACAGGCCTTGTTTATGTATAGCTCGCCCGACAGGATTCGAACCTATGGCTTCCTGGGCCGTAAGTCAAGAGACAAGGCCCGATATCTAGGGCTTCTTGGGGCGCTATTGTTAGCGGATGTTAGTTGCAGCGCATATTTTCAACGGCTCTAAATAGGGCGAGTAACTCTCTGTAGCAAAACACCCGCCTGGTGATGGGTGGGGCACGATCATTCTTCGTAAATAAGAGCTTCGTGCTCCGACGTCTGCCATCATAACCTTCTTTAGCGGCCTTGTTTTTCTTTTTCAAATGCTTCTAGAGCTGCCCTGGACCCAGGCTTTATCCTGCAATGTCGGCATCTCGTTTTGGACTAAGCGGCGCAAACTAGTTCAGAACTTTCAGTGACGCAGCGTAGTCATATGCGATCAGTTGCCTCATAGGTGTCTCGCAGCATCTATCCTCTGCGACCTCGTCTCGCACACAAGCTGTTATCCGGGCGCGGGAGTTGAGCTTCTGATCAACACTCCTCCAAAGGAAGATCATGCTTTTGTGTAGAAAATCACCACATTGGGGGCAAGTTTCGTATTCTCCCCTGCAGGTGATGCCGGCAATTGTGCTTGGACTCATCTACGGTAACTGCCTCGAAAAGGGGCGGCAGTGTATTCTATCCCATGATGATGCACAGCATCAGTAGTGTCCTCTCACTAGTTGCCACAATTCGCATCATCATGCTGGTGCAGTGAGCCCCCAGATAACGTTTTTTAAGCAAGGAGGGTCAGCTATGAAGAACTATCAATTCAGAACCATCACTGGCCAAGACATACCCAGCATGGCTGCTATACTCATGGGCAGGCAGGAGCGTGAGTCCCAACACTTCCCATTCCTGAAGAACAGCTTCCTGCAGTTGGAGCAAGTTGGCAAACAACTGCAGAATCTGCTCACCAATGGGAATGCTCCGGGGATTGGAGCCTACTTCCATGACCAGCTCGTGGGCTATCTTGTGGGGACGATCAAGATTAGTACTAGAACTGGCAGGTGCGCAGTGATTCCCTATGAAGGTGCTGCCATCTTAGACGGCCAACCAGCGGAGCTGATTAGGTACCTTTATGCCGAAGCTTCTGTTCTATGGCTGGAGCACGGCTGCTTTACTCACTCCGCCGTTGTACCTCTTACAGATCCCCTGTACCTAGAGGCGTTTTCCAGACTGAGCTTTGGCATCGAGCAAGTGTATGGGGTATTGGATCTTGAAGAGTACAATCCGTTCAACAGTATAGCTAAGGTAGAGATCAGGCCGGCCACTGAAGAGGACAGCGAAGTAATGGGCCGCATGTCCAGTGTCATCTCGAAACACCATAACGCTGCACCGGCCTTTATACCCGTTTTTCCAGAAATATTGGCGGAGATAAGAGAAGGCTTCACGCGCTCCCTGGAGGATCAGGATACCGTGGTTCTCCTCGCCGAAAAAAATGGGGAAGCGGCGGGGTTCCACATGTATGGCAGTGCTTCCCCAAGCATCATGACACCGGACCATGCAGTAGAGCTGTGCGTTGCAGGCACCCTTCAATGCCACAGGAGGTGCGGAGTTGGTCAGAGCCTTATGGATGCAGGGGCCCTGATGATGCGGGAAAAGGGATATCGGTACATAACGACGGATTGGAGAATCACCAACCTGGCGTCATCCACATTTTGGCCCAAGTGTGGGTTTAGGCCCCTTGCTTATAGAATGGCAAGGGTTATTGATCCCAACTATGCTTGGGCCAACCTCAACAACCCCTGTATTCAGCAGTTTTGATGCCGGATGTTACTGCGATAGGGGATTGCGCAAATCCGCCGCAGTGCGCGAGCGCTCCGTTTTGTCCTGTTCATCGCACTGAGAATTCTACGATCCTCCCAAGACGGGAA
>DUPN01000045.1 GCA_012838305.1 Bacillota bacterium
ACCCATCGGTGAAGAAGAAGACAGCCATCTTGGCGATTTTATCGAAGATGCTGAGGCTACTGCACCGGCGGAAGCAGCAGCCTTTTCCATGCTCCAAGAACAGCTGCGACAGGTCTTGGAGTCCTTGGCTCCCAGGGAGCAACAGGTCTTGCGTTTACGTTTTGGTTTGGATGACGGTCGCGGTCGAACCCTCGAAGAGGTGGGCCAAGTGTTCGGTGTAACACGTGAGCGCATCCGTCAGATTGAAGCCAAGGCTCTCCGTAAGTTGCGCCATCCTAGCCGCAGCAAGAAGCTCAAGGACTTCTTGGAGCAATAATCTTGACAAAGAACAGTCTGCTCACCTATAATTGATCGTGCTGGACCCCTAGCTCAGTTGGTCAGAGCAGCGGACTCATAATCCGTTGGTCCTGGGTTCAAGTCCCAGGGGGTCCACCATCTAAGACTTTACTAAGAGCCCATTAGAGGCTCTTTTGTTTTTTAGAGAAACACTGCAGCACCACCACTTACCACCAGCCACTGTCGTTTATCATCATGTGGAGGTGGATCGATAATTCCTTACCACGAAATTTTAACACAAGACAAGAACGCTCTACAGTTGGCCGTTGAAGCTACTTTAGGGTGTTTCTTTTGTCCACAATGAATAACTGTCTACCATATTGTCCCCGGGACGTCCGCTGCGTTCGCTTTTTTTGATCCCAGCCATAGGAACCCCTTCCCCGAGTCTCGAAGGGGAGCGGATCAGATTGAAAACATTATATTTACACAAACTATGCAGGAATTTGGAAACCTTGGTTCAATTAGTAAGGAAAATCGGACGCCCTACGAAAAGTATACATAAACGAACATACAAGTACGATAAAACGCCTTTTCTGGGGATGAAAGGTGTGCGAAACAGAAAAAAACCATGTGGCAGGGCGGACGGGTAAGGAGGACATATGATGAGGTTGACTGTGCTGCTAACGCTGATGCTTGTGGTCGTGAGTGGGGTAGCAGGAGCTCAGGTCTTGAATGTGGGGGTGGGGGCGGATGCTGTCCGCCTGGATCCACCGGACCAAACAGACAACGTTTCCGAGATTGTCCTGCGCCACATTATGGACGGTTTGGTTGAGTTCGACGAACAGTTGGGGATTCAACCGGCCTTAGCCACCAGTTGGGACGTTTTGAACGACGGAAAGACGTATTGCTTCTATCTGCGTGAAAATGTGGTTTTTCACGATGGAACACCCTTTAACGCCGAAGCTGTGAAGTACAATTTTGATCGGATTTTAGGAGGGGGATTGCGGCGCACTTCCCTTTATGACCCCTACATTGAGTCCGTGGAGGTCGTCGATGAATACACTGTAGCCCTGCATCTGTTTGAGCCTTTTGGGGCACTGCTGCATCACTTGGCCCATGGAGCCGGACTGATCCAATCGCCTGCGGCCATTGAACAGTATGGTGATCGGGTAGGGAGAAATCCTGTGGGTACGGGCCCCTTTGTCTTCGAACGATGGGTGCCGGGAGAGAGAATTGTCCTCACGGCCAATCCGACCTATTGGGGGGGAGAACCCAAGATTAGTGGGCTAAGCTTTAACATCGTCCCTGAAGAGGCCACCCGGGTATTTCAGCTTGAAGCCGGAGAATCCGATGTCATTTTCAATGTACCCCCCACCGATGTGGCGAGATTGGAGCGTTCGAACAAAGTCGATGTGCTCATTGCCGACAGCATCCGTGTGATCTATGGCGGGATGTCCACCCATAAGCCTCCATTTGACAATGTCAAAGTGCGACAGGCCTTCAATTATGCCATTGATCAGCAGTTGATCGTAGACTATATCCTGGAGGGCTTCGGAACTGTAACGGATTCGATTATCGCTCCCTTAACAACCGGGTATTATTCTACCGGCGGCTATCCCCATGACCCAGAACGGGCCAAAGAGCTCCTTGCTGAAGCAGGCTATCCCCAGGGTTTGACTGTCAACTTCTGGACCCCCAATGGGCGTTACCTAAAGGACTATGAAACGTCTCTCGTGATGCAGCAGATGCTTGCTGAGGCTGGCATCAATGCTGAGCTTCAGATCATGGAATGGGGAGCTTACATTTCCGCCATCTTTGATGTAAATGCTGAGACGGCTGAAGCGGAACTGTACTTGCTGGGCTGGGCCCCCTCCACTGGAGATGCGGATTGGGTCTTGCGTCCCCTGTTCAGTTCGGAGCACTTCCCGCCCTTGGGAGATAATGCTTCCTTCTATGCCAATCCCGCTTTGGATGAGGCCATTCGCAAGGCTATGACGGAGCCTGATCCCGTTAAACGCAATGAGTATTATCAAGAGGGGCAACAGATCATCCATGATGAGGCCGTCATGATCCCCCTGCATGTCCTGCAGCAGATTGTAGCCAAGAGCTCGAATGTTGAAGGGGTTAAGATTCTCCCCATTGAGATCGTTCTGTTGAAAGATGCTTATGTGAAATAGGAGTGGTTGATCAAGGCATGAGGCGGGACAGACCAGGAAATCAGGTATCCGGTCTGTCCCTTTTTTCGAGTGGGTGGAGTGATGGCATGGTTCAATACATTGTGCGTAGATTTCTTAACCTGATACCGGTCTGGGTTGGAGTGTTGGTGATTACTTTTTTGATTATGCACCTAACCCCAGGCGATCCCGCGCGTATGGTCGCTGGAGCCGATGCGGCTCCAGAAACAGTCCTGGAGATCAGGGCACAACTAGGGCTCGATCAGCCCTTGCTGGTTCAGTTTACTCGATACGTGGGTAATGTGCTGCGGGGGGACTTTGGCCGATCCTATCACACAGGAGAACCCGTCTTGTCCGAAATCAGCTGGCGTTATCGCAATACAGGGCTTCTGTCAGTCGTTTCACTCTGCGTGGCCACATTAATTGGTGTAACGGCCGGAGGACTTGCTGCCCGGTATCCCTACTCACTGCTGGACAATGTGAGTATGGTCATAGCCCTAATTGGTATCTCTACACCGGTTTTCTGGCTAGGGCTGATTCTAATGTATGTATTTGGCGTTCAATTGGGATGGCTTCCCACGGGAGGAAGCGGGACATGGCTTCATCTGATCCTACCCTCAGTCACCTTGGGCCTGGCTATGGCGGGCATTATTGCCAGAATGACCAGGAGCAGCCTTCTGGAAGTGATCTATCTCGACTATATTCGAACAGCTAGAGCCTATGGATTTGCCGACAATGTTGTGGTCTACAAGTATGCTTTGCGCAATGCGATTTTGCCCGTACTGACCATAGTTGGACTGCAATTAGGCTACTCCTTGGCTGGTGCAGTGCTGACAGAGACTGTATTTGCCTGGCCGGGACTGGGGAGGCTCATTGTGAACTCCATCTTCAATAGGGATTATCCTATGATTCAGGCTGGACTTCTGTGGGTCTCTGTAACCTTTACTCTGGTAAATTTCGCTGTGGATATCCTGTACTCTCTAGCTGATCCCAGGATCCGATATGACTGAGAGGTGATGGTGTTTGATCTTGGCAAAAATACTGATGAAAAATCGAGGTGCACTCCTTGGGAGTCTGGGTGTGCTGATTTTCGTTCTGACCGCGGTCTTAGCGCCGTGGATTGCACCGCATGACCCCAATGAGCTCAATTTATTGGCTCGATTGCGTTCCCCATCGAGTACGTATTGGTTGGGCACAGATCAGTTCGGAAGGGACATCTTCAGCCGCATTGTTTGGGGCAGTCGAACCTCACTGATTGTAGCGGCCAGTGCTTTGGGGATTTCGGCCGTGGCCGGTACGTTGATTGGTGCTGTGGCAGGGTTTTCTTCCAGTCGATTGGAGGGGTGGATTCTGCGGTTTGTGGACATTTTGCTCTCCTTCCCCGATATCCTTTTAGCCATTGCCATCACGACAATTATGCGTCCTGGACTATGGAGTACGATCTTGGCCATTGGAACCTATAACCTTCCCCAAGTCATTCGGGTGGCCCATGGCAGTGTGCTCGCAGTAAGGGAACGGCAGTATATTGAGGGAGCGCAGGCTATCGGCTTGAAGAAACATCAGATTCTCTTCAAATATATACTCCCCAACTCCTTATCGCCCATCGTGGTCTTGGTCACGGTGAGATTAGCGGCATCCATTATGACGGCGGCGGGTCTAAGTTTCCTGGGGGTGGGAGTGCAGCCTCCCACTCCCGAGTGGGGTGCAATGATTTCGGAAGCGAGAACCTATCTCGTGACCGCGCCCAATTTGAGTATCTTCCCAGGGATCGCCATTTTGCTGACTGTGATATCCTTGAATCTGTTAGGGGATGGTCTCAATGACGTCTTGAACCCAAGAATGAAATCAGCGGGCAGGTCCGTAGGTGTGTAAGTGGGGCAAAGGCCAGACGCAGCAGGGAATGTTCCATCTTTGACGAAGAGCAGTAAAGAACTGCCCTGTAAGGATGTGATCTGCGTGTTTTGTAGAGTGCGCGATGTCTGCGCCTGCTTAGAAGAGCTGGCACCTTTGGACTTGGCCCTGGAGTGGGACAATGTGGGACTCCAGATTGGGAATCCCCAGAAGGAGGTTTCCACCATACTTGTGACGCTTACAGTCACAGAGGAGATAGTCCAAAAGGCCATTTCGGACCAAGTTGACTTGATTGTCGCCCACCACCCCCTGATATTCAAACCTCTGTATAGCATTCGAACCGATCAGCCCCAGGGAGCGATATTGACTGCTTTGCTCCAGCAGGGCGCGGCTGTATACGTGGCCCACACCAACCTGGATCAAGCGCCCGAGGGCCTGAACCACTGGTTGGCCAGGGAAGTTGGACTTGAGGAAGAGCGTGTCCTGGTTCCAGGAATCCATGCAGGTGTGGGGCTGGGTCGGATTGGGACAATCGCCCCCCTAACATTGGGCGACTTAGCTCAGAAGTTAGAAAACCTCTGGGGACTTCCGATCAGAATCGTCAGCGATAGACGGCGCTTGGTCTCCAGGTTAGCTGTGGTAGGCGGTTCTGGCGGTGACTTCATTGAACAGGCCAAAGCCGCCGGGGCCCATTGTCTGATCACCGGTGATGTTTCCTACCATGACGCTTTGGATGCAATCGCCTTGGACTTGGCGGTGTTGGATGCCGGTCATTTTGCCACAGAAAGGATTGCAGTTAAGCAGTTGGCCCAGTATCTCCAGGACCGCATCGGAGAGCGTGTACAGATCCTGCAGGATACAAGTACCAATCCGTTCGCCTTTTAAGCGCACGCGGAATATGGTATACTAAGGACCTGAGTGAACCAGATGATCGCAAAGGTAGATCCTTTGAGGAAAGTCCGAGCTCCGTAGGGCAGGATG
The DNA here is from genome assembly GCA_012838305.1 of Bacillota bacterium. Classification (GTDB taxonomy): domain Bacteria; phylum Bacillota; class Limnochordia; order Darwinibacteriales; family Darwinibacteriaceae; genus UBA5420. The sequence continues at coordinate 5,283 of DUPN01000045.1, forward strand.
CTGGGTAACGCCCAGTGGAGGCAACTCTAAGGCTAGTGCCACAGAAACAAACCGCCTTGTCCACAAGGTAAGGATGAAAAGGTGAGGTAAGAGCTCACCAGCGGTTAGGCGACTAACCGGCTAGGTAAACCCCATCCGGAGCAAGGTCAAATAGGGAAGGAGAGGCGGCCCGTCTCGCTAAACTTCCGGGTTGACCGCATGAGGCTTTAGGTAACTAAAGTCCTAGATAGATGATCATCCGCGACAGAACTCGGCTTATCGGTTCACTCAGAACAGAATGTTGGCCTGGATACCCAAGTGTATCCAGGTTTTTTTATGCAATTTTTTCCGGTGATTAGCAGGAATTGCCCAAAACTCCTAGAATAGGTTGTTAAAAGTGGTGACAAGTGGGGAAAAGTGGGGGATATTTCGGAAAGGAGTGACGGGAATGTTCATGGGCGAATACCAACATGCTCTAGACGCAAAGGGACGCCTGATTATTCCCGCGAAATTCCGAGAAGAATTAGGCGAAGGAGCGATTATTACCCGAGGGTTGGATAATTGTCTCTTCCTCTTTCCCCAAGAAGAATGGGCTGTTTTGGAGGGTAAACTGAAGACGCTTCCCTTAACGAAACATGATGCCCGCCAGTTTGTACGCTTTCTCTTTTCCGGTGCCACCGAATGTGAACTGGACAAACAGGGACGCATTGTACTCCCCTCCAATCTGAGAGAGTTCGCGGCCATAGACAAAGATGCGGTCGTAATCGGCGTATCCAGCAGGGTGGAGATCTGGAGTAAGGAGAGATGGGAATCCTATGTGCAAGTAGCTGAGGAATCGTTTGAGGATATTGCGGAGAATATTGTGGATTTAGGAATCTGAGGCGGGGTGAACAAGATGCATTTTACCCATGAACCAGTCTTGCTCCAAGAGACCCTTCAAGCCCTCGACCTAAAAGCTGGAGAAACGTATGTAGACTGCACACTGGGGGGAGCAGGCCACAGCTTGGGCATGCTGGCCCAAGAACCCACCATAAGGCTAATTGGTATTGACCAAGATGCGGAGGCCCTGGAAAGGGCGAAATACAGACTTACGGCCTACAATCCTCAGGTGGCTTTAGTGAGAGATAACTTCCGTAATTTGCGGGCGATCCTGCAGCGTATGGAGATTACACAGGTCGCCGGTGTCCTCATGGATATTGGAGTGTCGTCACCCCAGCTTGATGACGGGGATCGGGGCTTCAGTTACCACCAAGACGCACGCCTCGATATGAGAATGGACCAGGACTCTCCCCTTGATGCGTGGAGAATTGTGAATACATATAGCGAGAAGGAACTGGCCGACATTATCTCTACCTATGGTGAAGAACGTTGGGCAGCAAGAATTGCCCAGTTTATAGTGGCAGAGAGGGAAGAGCGTACCCTTGACACCACAGGCGATTTAGTGACAGCGATAAAAAAAGCGATTCCTGCCGGGGTGAGATGGGGAAAGCCACATCCTGCCAGGAAGACGTTTCAGGCCCTGCGGATCGCCGTAAATGATGAGCTGGGGGCCTTGCAAGAGGCACTGGAACAGGCTGTGGATGTGCTCAAGCCCGGGGGACGCCTCGCGGTTATCAGTTTTCACTCCTTGGAGGATCGTATTGTGAAGGAGTATTTCCAGGAGCTTTTGGGCAAGTGTAGCTGTCCTCCTGACTTACCCATGTGCATTTGCCAAAATGAGCCTGTGGTACGTCTAGTTAACCGCAAGCCCATTGTGGCCTCGCCAAGAGAAGTGGAATCTAACGCTAGAGCCCGCAGCGCCAAACTTCGGGTGGTTGAAAAACTATAAAGGAGGGTGTACCCATGACTGCGGCCAGGAAGCTCGTGGATCCTTATCCGTATGAAGAGCAGGTAGCACCGCCAGCAATCGAGGCACCACAGCAAAAGCGGTCCGCGAAGCGAAGACGACTTCCTGCGACGTTGAAAATTTGTCTGGTGGCTGCCTGCTGTGTGGCATTGTCGCTCCTGTACCTTCAGCAACAGGTTACCTCGTACTATCTCAATATGGAATTGGTAGAGCTTCAAGAGCAGGTAAATATGATGCAGCAGAGAAATGATCACATCATGCTCAGCGTAGAGGCCCAGCGGTCGTTGCAGCAGATTGAGCAAATCGCCCGAACAGAATTGGGCATGGTAGACCCTACATATACCGCCATCCTAGTAGTCAGTGAGCCCACCCTTTTGGCTGGAGAACCAGAGCCTGTTTGGCCCAGCGATCCATCTCCACGCCGCCAAGGCCCAGGTATCTTCAGCACACTGGCCTCTTGGGTTAACAAGGTTCTGCCGTTAGGAGGAGTAGAAGCTGGCACGCTACAACGCTAATCGGTCCCGTACGCGGCGTACGATATTCATTTTCTTCCTGTGGATAGCGGGCTTTTTGGCTCTGATCGGACGCTTGGGGTACCTCCAGGTCTACCGGGGAGAGGAGTTTGCTGACAAAGCCCTTGCCCAGCGTATGAGACCGGAAATCATCGATGCCCAAAGGGGCAATATTTTGGATCGCCATTACAAGACATTAGCCATAAGCGTAGGAGCCGACGCGGTGTACGCCCTGCCCGACAGCGTTCGGGATGTGGAGGGGACAGCGCGACAGTTAGCTCCTTTTTTGCCTATCAGTGAAGGAGATTTGATGCGGGTCTTGGAAAGTGGGTCCAAGACCAGCGTGTGGCTTGCTCGGGGTCTCAGTGTAGACGCTGCCGAAGCTGTTCGTGCCTTGGGTTTATCCGGAATCCGGGTGGTAGAACGTCCTCAGCGTTACTATCCCCAGGGTTCCCTAGCCTCCCACGTTTTAGGCTTCGCCGGCTCTGATAACCAGGGTTTGGAAGGCATAGAATACTACTATGACGAGGTTTTGCGGGGGATCCCGGGCCGACTGTCCGTGGAGAGAGATGCGACCCAAAGGAGCATCCCCGGGGGAGACAGTGAGTTTATCCCACCCGAGGCGGGCTACGACGTGGTCTTGACCATCGACAGTGTGATTCAGTACATTGCCGAAACGCACATTCAAGAGGCCGCGGCTTCCTCTCATAGTGATAGAGGGCTTGTCCTTGTGATGGATCCAAATACTGGGGAAATTCTGGCCAATGCCATTTACCCCACATTTGATCCTAATTACTATCAAGAGTTCTCTGCGGATCGTCGCAGGAACGTTGCAGTGACAGATCAGTATGAACCAGGGTCCACATTTAAGTTTGTCACCGCCGCTGCCAGCCTGGATTTGGGCTTAGCCTACAATGAGCGCAGATTCACAAGTGATGCCTTTTGGGAAATAGGCGGCGGGCGCATTCGCAACTCCGACGGCCGTGTCTTTGGTAATATCTCTTTCCTCGAGGCTATGGAAAGGTCCGACAACATTACCTTCGCCAAATTGTCTGCAGAAATGGGGCCTGAACGCTTTCACCCTTATATCCGCGGCTTTGGTTTTGGCGAACGTTCCGGCGTTGACTTCCCCGGGGAGATTACCGGTATGGTCGCCTCGCCCAGCCGTAGCGGGCAGGCCCTACAGTGGGCCAACATGGGGTTTGGCCAGGGCATCGCGGTCACTCCGCTCCAGCTGTTGAACGCCGTTTGCTCCATTGCCAATGGCGGATCGTTGATGAAGCCGTATTATGTGCGCGAGATACGGGACACCCAGGGCAAATTGGTGGAGCAGTTCTTGCCGGAGGTTCGAAAACACCCTGTTGGCGTTGGAACGGCCATGGAAGTAAGCCAGCTGCTTCGCTCCGTTGTGGTCAACGGTAACGGCAATAGGGCTGAAGTGACCGGGTATTATGTAGCAGGCAAAACCGGAACTGCGGAAGTACCTAAGGGTGGCGTTTACGGTGAGGAGCGCATCGCATCCTTTGTGGGGTTTGCCCCAGTGGACAATCCTGTCGTAGCGATTTTGGTTATCCTTTATAATCCTAAGGTAGAGTCGCCCTATGGCGGTGTTTTGGCGGCACCTGTCTTTAGTAGGATCATGGAAGAGAGTCTGGAGTATTTGGATGTGAAGAGGCGAGAGGAGGGTCGGCAGAGACTTCCCTATTCGCTAGTTCCCAATGTAACGAATTTTTCCAGAGAGGAAGCTCAAGCCCGCTTGACACAAGGTGGCTTTCTGTGGACCATGGAAGGATCGGGACCTGTGGTAACAAGCCAGACACCTAGTCCAGGTGCGCGGGTTCCAACCCAGACTACGGTCCGTCTCTTTTTTTATGAAAGCGAACAGGGGGAGTCTGTGGAAGTCCCTGATGTTCTGGGGTTGAGCATGCGTGATGCGTCCACCAGGCTTGCAGACGACGGATTGAGAATCACCATTGTAGGAAGTGGTCTTGCGGTGAAGCAAGTCCCTGCGGCCGGAGTCCAGATCCCTAAGGGATCGGCTGTCGAAGTCATCTTTAGCCTGTAAGGAGGGCAGCAAGTGAAACTGCAGAGCGTTCTAGAAGGACTTGATTATCAACTACGGGGATCATCACCTGAGATAGACGGCTTGAGCTACGACTCCAGGGAAATCAGGCCCGGCGATCTTTTTGTCGCCATTTCTGGTCTGAAGGCAGACGGCCACGACTTCGTGGAGCAAGCTGCGCAGAAGGGTGCAGCAGCCGTACTGGTGGAAAGGTGGCTTCCCGAACTGGGGTTAACGCAAGTGCTTGTCCCGAACTCCCGCTACGCCCTAGGGGTGGTCAGCGGTAACTTCTACGGTCACCCGGATCGCCGTTTGCGGGTGCTCGGGGTCACTGGAACGAATGGAAAAACCACAACCACCTACCTTGTCAAGTCCATTTTGGAACAGGCCGGATACAAAGTGGGATTGATCGGCACCATTCAGACCCTCCTTGGCGACTTAGCCCTAGAGTCGAGTCGGACCACACCCGAATCCCTAGACTTGCAGCGCCTCTTCTCTGAGATGGTGGCAGAAAAGACCGATTTTGTGATCATGGAGGTGTCCTCCCATGCTGTGGATCTGCATCGCACTGCAGGTGTATCCTTTTCCGGTGCTCTCTTCACCAATCTTACCCAGGACCACCTCGATTTTCACGTGACCATGGAGGACTACTTTAGCGCCAAAGCACGGCTTTTTTTAGGTTTGCAGCACGGGGCGGTCATCAACACGGACGATCCTTGGGGCAGAAGGCTTCACCAGATGACTCCCTGTCCTTCGTTGACATACGGTGTGCAAGCACCGGCTGACTTTCTGGCGGAGAAGATCCAGTTGGAAAAGGAAGGGGTTTCTTATATACTAAGGAGTAGTGCAGGGCAAATTCCCATCCGTCTTCGGCTTACGGGGTATTTCAACGTGTACAATTCGCTGGGAGCCGCTGCTTTGTGCTTTGGCCAAGGTGTCTCCCTCCAACAGATCAAAAACGGCCTGGAGGCGCTCCCCGGTGTACCGGGGCGTTTCGAACGCATAGAGAACGACCATTCTCTCAATATCGTGGTGGATTACGCGCATACACCCAATGGATTGGAGAACGTCTTGCAGTCTGCGCGGGAGATGGTGCCACAGGGTCGTCTTGTACTCGTGTTTGGAGCAGGAGGAGATCGGGACAAAGGTAAGCGGCCTTTGATGGGTGCCATCGCCGCTCAACTGGCGGATCAGGTGATTCTTACGTCTGACAATCCCCGTTCCGAAGATCCCGCGGAGATTTGCTCTGATATTGAAAAGGGTCTAGTGACCGCAAACCCCAACGCTGCTTATGAGGTTATCGTGAACAGGCGCCAAGCGATCGAGCGGGCCATAGAGCTGGCAACGCCCCAGGACCTGGTGATTGTGGCAGGTAAAGGACATGAGACATATCAAGAGTCTGCACAGGGGCGAGTTCATTTTGATGATGGGGAAGAAGTCAGGAGGGCCATTAAGGAGCTGAAGGACTAATGCGTCCACTAACACTAGCACAGATTGGGCAATACACCCAGGGGAAAGCGATCGGTTCAGGTCAAGTTGATCACGTTGTGATCGATAGTCGCAAGGCCGGACCAAATAGCCTCTTTTTTGCCTTGCCTGGAGAACACGTAGATGGGCACGACTTTGTCTGCGATGTGATGGCCCAAGGTGGATGTGCGGTGGTAAAGGAAGGTTCGCACACCGGCCCGGGGGTGGTCCAGGTCACCGATCCCCTCTTGGCACTACAGAGTCTGGCCCAGGCGTATTTAGCAGAGTTTCCGGTCCCGGTTGTGGCGGTGACCGGAAGTAATGGTAAGACCTCGACGAAAGATATGATCGCCCAGGTTTTAGGTACCCAATATGCTGTCCATGCCACGGAGGCGAACTTTAACAACGAAATCGGTGTTCCCCTCACTGTTTTGGGGCTGGAGGCCCATCACGAGCTCTTGGTTGTGGAGATGGGTATGCGGGGTCTTGGCCAGATCAAGCGTCTGACAGAGATCTGCCCGCCCAATTACGGAGTGATCACCAATATTGGACCGGTCCATCTAGAACTCCTCGGCGGCATGGGCAACATCGCCCAGGCCAAGGGAGAGCTGCTTGAGGCGATGGACACATCAGGTGTTGCTATCCTCAATGGAGATGATCCTTCGGTGCGGGGTCAAGCTCGCACGTTTAAAGGGAAAATCGTCTATTATGGACTGGATGTGGCCAACGATGTGGTAGGACGGGGTATTGAACTGGATGTGGAGGGACGTCCTTCCTTTGTTCTCCGCCATGACCAAGGCGAAGCCCGGGTTCGTTTGGCTGTGCCTGGCATTCACAATGTCTGGAATGCTATCGCAGCCTTAGCAGTTGGTCTGCAACTCGGCGTCAGTCTGGGAAAGGGGGCTGAGGCCCTGAGTGAACTGGCTGGAAGCGCCATGCGCCTGGAAGTCCGCCGCAGTCCCGGAGGGGTCATTGTGGTCAATGATAGCTACAATGCCAGTCCCGCTTCGATGAAGGGCGCCCTGGATACCCTGGGGCATATGTTCTGTTCGGGGCAGAGGGTGGCCATCCTAGGCGATATGCTTGAGTTGGGTGAAATAACGGAACAGGCTCACATCGAGGTAGGTCGCCACGCGGGAGAATGTGCCAACCATTTGATCTTCATCGGTCAATACGCTACTTTGATGCATCAGGGGGCCGGTCGGGGAGAGGTCTATGCATCCATCGATCACTTCTTGGAGTCTGGAGACCTGAAGTTCGATGAAGGTGATTTGGTTCTGGTCAAAGCGTCTAGGAGTCTGCATTTTGAACGAATAGCCGAAGTACTCCTGAAGGGTGGCGATGAATAGTGCCTGTGCCATTTGTGCCCTTGTACAGCGCTCTGATCGCCTTTGGCCTTTCCTTGCTGGCGGGACCGTCAGCTATCGCCTATTTGCGCCGGCTGAAGCTGGGTCAGCAGATCCGAGACGATGGACCCCAGTCACACCGTGGTAAGGCAGGTACGCCCACCATGGGAGGCGTTTTGATGGTTGTTTCCATTGTCGTTGCGGTCCTTGTCTTTCGCCCCTTGAGCAACAATACCATCATGATGCTGTTTGCCACCGTCGGTTTTGGTGTCGTTGGCTTTTTGGATGATTTCATCAAGATTGTGGCCAAACGTTCCCTGGGATTACGGGCTCGGGAGAAGCTGGTGGCCCAATTCGGGCTGGCCCTTTTGGTGGCTCTTTACGCCTCAGCTCGGGTGGGTACGGATCTGATTGTCCCTTTTTGGGGCAAGTCCATTGCCTTGCCCACGGCCCTCTACATTCCCTTTAGCACACTGGTCCTGGTTGGTGCCGCCAATGCTGTGAATCTCACGGACGGTCTGGACGGTTTAGCTGCAGGCAGTACCGCAATCAGTGCGTCTGCCCTGGGACTGACTGTGTATCTGTTCGGTTACCACGACCTTACCCTTTTCAGTGGAGCGGTAGTTGGAGCCTGCCTGGGTTTTTCGTGGTTTAACGCGCCTCCGGCCCAGGTGTTTATGGGTGACACCGGATCGTTAGCGCTGGGAGCGGCTTTGGCGACAGCAGCTATTCTCAGTAAGACCTCGCTCGTACTCCCCATTATTGGCGGCCTGTATGTTGTGGAGACGCTGTCCGTTATTCTGCAAGTGCTCTACTTTAGGGCAACCAAGGGCCAAAGACTGTTTCGCATGGCTCCCCTACACCATCATTTTGAACTGTCGGGCGTGGCCGAGAGCAAAGTTATGATTCGGTTCTGGTTGGTAGCCCTCGGTTTTGCTGTTCTAGGGTTGTACGCGGTGCTCTAGGCGCATATAGATTAGGAAGGGGGCGAGGAGGATGTTCACAAAGGGCGGTAAGGTGGACCTTTACGTGTTTGTTGCAGTTATTGTTTTGTTAAGTCTGGGCTTAGTGATGGTTTTCAGTGCTTCATCTGTGATGGGTCTCGCCAACTCCGGGAACCCCTATTATTATGTTCAGAGGCAGACGATTCTGGCCCTAATCGGCTTGGCGCTGATGTTTCTTCTGATGAAAGTAGACTATCACATTTTCCGACCCCTAGCTTTGCCCGGCCTTGTACTTTCCTTCATCTTGCTGGTCGTAGTGCTTTTTGTGGGAACAGGGACTGGCGGGGCAACTCGCTGGATTCGCATAGCCGGCTTCAATCTACAGCCTTCTGAAGTTGCTAAGTTAGTCATGGTCAACTACGTAGCCGTCTACATGTCCAACAAACGGGAGAAGGCACGCAAATTCTTCACAGGCATTCTGCCGATTTTGCTGATTACAGCTGTACAGTTCGGCTTGATCATGCGGGAACCCGACTTTGGTACGGGAGTGGCCTTGGTTTTCACCGTGATGGTCATCCTTTTTGCCGGAGGCGTCCACCTGGGGCAGTTTGCCTTGGTCGGGGCGCTGGCCGCACCGCTCATGTACTACCTTCTGACGATGAAAGAGTACCGAGTCCGGCGGCTGTTCGCTTTTCTTGATCCCTGGTCCGATCCTACCGATACGGGATGGAATGTCATTCAGTCCTTGTTGGCCATCGGATCGGGAGGTTTGTTTGGTTTGGGTTTGGGAAAGAGCAGACAGAAATTTTCCTATCTACCAGAGCATCACACCGACTTCATCTTTGCCATCCTCTGTGAAGAATTAGGATTCTTGGGAGGAGTTGCAGTCATCCTCTTGTTCTTTGTCATTGCTTGGCGAGGATTACGTATTGCCATGGGAGCCCCAGATTTGTACGGCTCCTTCTTGGCTATTGGGATCACGTCCATGATTGCCTTTCAAGCCCTGCTAAACATTGGTGTGGTAACCGGTTCTTTGCCCGTCACGGGAATCCCGCTGCCCTTCATCAGCCATGGCGGTTCCTCTTTGCTGATGAGCCTGGCTGCGATTGGCATTCTCCTCAATATATCCAGGCAGTGCCGGGACTGAACACCTGATTTTCACCCATTACCCCCTACCGCATAAGATGAACGGTACTAAGTCGGGGTAGAGGGTGATACAGTGGGCAAGTTTATCATAGAGGGTCAGCGCAGTCTGGGTGGCAAGGTAAGAATCAATGGGGCCAAGAACTCCGTCCTCAAACTGATGGTTGCAGCCCTTTTAGGTCAAGGTACTTTTAGCCTGGAAAATGTGCCGCAGATTACCGACGTGAACACCATGATCGGGGTGCTGAGGGCTCTAGGAGTTCAGGTTCAGTTCCAAGCTCCGCGCATGCAGTTGAGCGTTTCATCTGTGCAGGGAAGCACCCCACAAGAACTGGTCAAAGCGATGCGGGCTTCGATCCAAGTTATGGGTCCGCTCTTGGCTCGTTTAGGCCACGTGGAAGTGGCTAAACCAGGGGGGTGCGCCATTGGCCGCCGGCCTTTGGACATTCATCTTTCCGGGTTCCAGCAAATGGGCGCCAGCATTGAATCTGAGGGCGACGTATTTGTGGCTAGAGCCCCTCGCCTCCACGGCGCAGACATTTCGTTTCGGTATCCCAGCGTTGGAGCGACGGAAAACATTATGATGGCGGCCACCTTAGCCAAGGGCCGGACCGTGATTCGCAACGCCGCCCGTGAGCCAGAGATTGTAGACATCCAAGACTTTTTGAATCAAATGGGTGCCAGGATCAAAGGTGCTGGTACACCCGTGATCACCATTGAGGGGGTACATGAGCTCGGATGCACCGATTTTACGGTGATACCCGATCGGATTGAGGCCGGCACCTATTTGTTGGCTTTTCTGATCACCGGGGGTTCTGGTACCTTGGAGAACGTAATTCCTGAACATATCGGGCCCCTTCTGGATTTAGTTCAGGGCATGGGAGCACACCTGGAGGTGCAGGAAAGAGCGGTAGAGATCCTATCACCTGCCAAACTCCGTCCTTTTTCCCTCTCCACCAATCCGTATCCTGGTTTTCCCACCGACCTGCAGCCGCAAATGGTGGCCGTGGCTACTCAAGCCCATGGTCAGAGTGAGCTTGTGGAGGCAGTCTTTGACAAGCGTTTTGGCTACACGGCGGAGCTTAAGAAATTAGGTGCCCACATCGATTCCAAAGAGCAGGCTGTGGTCGTTCATGGTCCCACGCATCTGAAGGCAAATACACTCTTAGCAGGTGATTTGCGGGGCGGAGCTGCTTTGGTCTTGGCTGCCTTGGCCGCTGGGGGATCTACCACCATCGAGGGAGTTGACCATATCGACCGCGGTTACGAGTCCATGGAGACTAGACTCCTTCGGCTCGGTGCCAGCGTGAAAAGGATCGCCAACTGAAGGAGGAGTACTATGGCAAATGAGATCTCCAGCGTCAAAAATGCGCTATCTGTCTTGGTGGTAGCCCTGGTGATAGCCTTGTACTTATTTGCCAACTCTACGTTTTTTGAGGCGGAGACAATTGAGTGGACAGGCCTTAACTACCTTAGTCCTGATCAGCTTGAGGTATTTTTAGATCTGCCCGTGACCAACGTGTGGCGCCTGGATACGCGGGAGCTTGCTGGGGTATTAATGGAGCATCCATGGGTGGTAACGGCCAAGGCCGCCTGGCGCTGGCCGAATCGTGTTTTAGTTCGCGTCCAGGAGAGGACGCCCATTGCCCAGATTCCCACGGAGGGTGGTTGGGTTCTTTTGGATAGAGAAGGCACTCTCTTACCTCCGACACAGGCTGGGGTTGTGTATTCCGTGCCCATCGTCACCCATCTCGCTCTCGATTCCCAGGAGCAGATCGTGGCCACAGCGCGCTTATTGGACATGATCCCGGCAACGCTCAAGCAGTCGATTTCGGAGTGGAATGCGCAAAACCGTTCCTTTGTGACGCGCACGGGTATAGAGGTTTGCATGGGGCAACCTGTAGACCTTGAAGAGAAGTTTGTTTTACTGGAGAAGATCCTAGACGACCTCTCCCTCCGCAATGAACAAGCCCGGCGCATTGATCTGAGTGTTCCCAGGAGCCCTGTTGTTAGTATGGCGCAATAATTCATTGTTTTTGACATTGCTTAAAGGGAAAAGCGATATCGGTGTGGAAATGTATGGGGAAAACACCGAGACGAGATGCTTCGTGAAATCCGACGTTGGAGAAGGGGGATCCCATGTTCGAATTTGATCTGGATCATGTTCAGTTTGCGGACATAAAGGTGATAGGTTGTGGTGGCGGAGGAAGCAATGCTGTCAATCGCATGATTGCTGCGGACTTGAAGGGCATTCATTTTATTGCACTTAATACAGACGCCCAGGCTCTGCAAATGTCAGAGGCTCATCAGAAGATTCAGCTCGGAGAGAAGCTGACCAAGGGCTTAGGGGCCGGCTCTGATCCAACTGTGGGACAACGTGCTGCTGAGGAATCCAGAGAAGAGATCGCGCAGGCTCTTGAAGGTGCTGATATGGTGTTTATTACCGCCGGTATGGGGGGCGGAACTGGAACGGGTGCTGCTCCCGTGGTGGCTGAGGTGGCCAAAGAGCTGCATGCCCTTACGGTGGGAGTGGTTACAAAGCCCTTTTCCTTCGAAGGACGCCGCCGCAAAGAGCAGGCTGAAAAGGGAATTGAACTTCTCAAGAGCAAAGTGGATACATTGATTACCATTCCCAATGATCGCCTCCTTCAGGTTGTGGAAAAACGAACCTCCATGCTGGATGCGTTTAAGATAGCCGATGATGTACTGCTCCAGGGGGTACAAGGCATTTCCGACCTCATTACTGTTCCCGGTTTGATTAACCTTGACTTTGCCGACGTACGGGCTATCATGACCAATGCAGGTTCGGCCCTCATGGGTATTGGGCTGGCTTCTGGAGAAGACCGTGCCAAGAAAGCTGCTGAGCAAGCCATCTCCAGTCCTCTCTTGGAAGCATCGATTCAGGGAGCCAAGGGGATCCTCTTGAGCCTCACCGGCAGTTCCAATCTCGGACTCTTTGAAGTTAACGAAGCTGCGGAGATTGTCTCTCAAGCAGCCGATTCCGATTCCAACGTCATTTTTGGAGCGGTCATTGACGAAAGCCTAGGTGACACTTTACGTGTTACCGTGATTGCCACTGGCTTTGACAGTCCTACGCTCACAGAAGCTTACAAGATTACCAAAGAATTAGATGTTCGCCCCTTCACCGATGCGTCTTTGGATATACCAGCCTTTTTGCGGCGAAAATAGGTTTTGTGAAGAAAACAGAGAAGCCCCAGGGTCAGCCCTGGGGCGTTTTTCATAGGCTCTTATTCCATCTTTTTCATTTCTCTGCGCAGTTTCTTGAGGATCTTTTTCTCTAAACGGGAAATGTAGGACTGGGAAATTCCCAAAAGATCGGCGACCTCCCTCTGGGTTCGTTCTTTCTCTCCCTGGAGTCCAAAACGCAATTCCATAATTCGCTTCTCCCGCCCTGTGAGCTGCTGCAAAGCGGTAGTTAACAGGGCTTTGTCGACTTCTTTTTCGATATGGCGCAGGATGTCGCTTTCGTTGCCAACCACGTCGGCTAGCACCAGCTCATTTCCATCCCAGTCCACGTTGAGGGGTTCATCAAAGGACACTTCTGCTTTCAGCTTGCTTGTTCTGCGTAAATACATGAGGATCTCATTCTCGATACACCGGGAGGCATAGGTGGCCAGCTTAATGTTCTTGCTGGGATCAAAGGTGTTCACCGCTTTGATCAGGCCAATAGTGCCGATGGAAACAAGATCCTCGATCGAAATCCCCGTGTTCTCGAATTTGCGGGCAATGTACACTACCAGGCGCAGATTGCGTTCGATCAGCGGGGTTCTGACCATGAGATCGCCCGCCTGCAAGCGGATCAGGAGATCCTGTTCTTCCTCGCTGGTAAGGGGGGGAGGCAGGACCTCATTACTTCCTACGTAGTAGACTTTGGGGCTGAGCTGCAGTCGATGCAGAAGGGAAATAATACCTAGGCGGATGCGGAGACTAATAGTCTGAAGAGGCTGCTTTGGCATGTTTCTCTCCCCCTTCCGCCAGACGTAGAGAGTGTTCCACTAAAACAGGGGGCACCAAGGCCATGTACTCACCTTCCGGATCGAGGGGGTAGGGGTGCACCGCGATGGTCGGCTGGTGATTGGAAAGCGGATGCCCCTTAATGGTTACCTCATCCGGTCGAAAACCAATGAGCAGTCCATTGTTTTTGCCCACAGAACTAAAGGGGATCAGGCGCAGCCTAGTCTGCCACTGGGTTATCTCCGCCAGGCGATCGATGGCGGCGAGCTCCCCTCCTCCAAAATCCACTATGATCTGCGTCAACTCGGGAGGCAGGATCTCTTGGAGTGCGTTTTGGTCCACTACAATGACGACCTGGCGGTTTAATGGGTCCTTAAGATGATTGCCTGTATCCACCAAGGCCGTCGTCCTTACCTGGACTTGACCGCATCGGATTTCTATGGGTATGCGATAGACCCTGTTGACTAGCTTTTCGTGCACGATGCCCCAACCGAATTCAGCGACCAGTAGAATCGCCAAGATGGAAGCAAAGGTGCCTACTGTAAAGTGGGGAGCGTTGACATCACCGAAGAGGTAGGCCGTTCCCATGCCAACTCCTGCGGCCACAAAGCCAATTCCGTAAAAATGGCCGGCCACGGTGAACAGACGTTTCCAGCTTAGGGGGTAGAAGGTGACAAAGAGCATCGCTAAGGACACTGCGACTACAATGGGCAACAATCGTAGCAGGCCGTAAAAAGGAATCAAGGTCAGACTGGCCATGAGATAGAGCAGATAGTGTGCGGTGCCCAAAAGAGAACCTGCCAAGAGACGTCTGGGCTTTGTCCGAGTGTGAGTGATGGTAGCGGTAGCCCACAACAATAGATATTCGAAGATGAAGTTACAGCCGAGCCGTAACATCCAGACATCGACATAAAGCGTATATTGGGGCATACGCTTCCCTCCCCATAAGGGTATTTATGGCAGAATATTAGAGGGACACCTCCCGAATTCCTTCTTTGGTAAGCAAAGAATGGGCATGGTTTCCCTTGGGAGCTTCCACTGAGGTGAATTGGAATAGATCCGATCAAAGGTGGCAATACTGAACACTGTAAACGGCATTTGGGGAGGGAACCAAGATGAATAAAGTGGAGATTTGCGGCGTTAACACCGCAAAACTGCCCGTTCTACCCAATCGAAAAATGCGGGAGCTCCTAGCCCGGATCAAACAGGGCGATGAACAAGCTCGGGACGAAATGGTCCAAGGTAATCTGCGTTTGGTGCTCAGTGTAATCCAGCGGTTCAACAATCGCGGTGAATATGTCGATGATTTGTTCCAAGTGGGTTGTATTGGTCTAATGAAAGCTATTGACAACTTCGATTTGGGTCAAAATGTGAAGTTCTCCACGTATGCCGTGCCCATGATCATTGGAGAGATCCGCCGTTACTTAAGGGACAATAATCCAATTCGGGTGAGCCGTTCCCTGCGGGACATCGCCTATAAGGCCTTACAGACCAGAGATAGCCTGGCCAATCGGTATTCAGCAGAACCGTCTATTGGTCAAATTGCTGAGGAGCTGCAGATTCCCAGGGAGGACATTGTCTTTGCACTTGATGCCATTCAGGATCCCATTTCCCTTTTTGAGCCCATTTACAATGACGGGGGCGATCCCATTTTCGTTTTGGACCAGATCAGTGATGACAAAAACACAGAACGCCACCTCCTTGAAGGCGTAAGCATCAAGGAAGGGATGACGCACTTAGGCGATAGAGAACGCCTGATCTTGACCATGCGTTTTTATGAGGGACGCACGCAGATGGAGGTAGCCGAGGAAATTGGCATTTCCCAGGCTCAGGTCTCGCGGCTGGAGAAAGCGGCCCTCAAGCACTTACGGAAATATATGGCCACATCATAACCAAGGGGGAAAATGTATGTCCCACAAACAGGTTAAAGCTCGTCTGATAACGGGCTTAGCCCTTTTATGCACTGGAGTTATTTTCGGTCTCATTCTCTTTGCTGTTCAGAGCAATTTCAGTAATGATAAAGCCTATGCCCAGAATTTGATTCGTTTGCATGTTATTGCCCACAGCAACGCGCCTGCGGACCAAGATCTGAAACTTGTGGTTCGCGATGCCGTCCTGCAAGAGGCAGAGCAGATCTTGGGAGAGGCAGGCGAGAAGGACCAGGCCTACTGGCTGCTCACGAACAATCAATCTCGACTTGAAAAGCGGGCCCAAGAGGTAGTTTTTGAGCAGGGCTTTTGTTATCCCGTACAGGTCAAGATGGGACAGTTCGTTTTTCCTTACAGAGAGTATGGCTCCATGTCCTTGCCAGAGGGTTGGTATGATGCCGTTCGCATCGAAATCGGTCAAGCAGAAGGCGATAACTGGTGGTGTGTCCTCTTCCCCCCGCTTTGCCTGGCAGAACTGGAAGGAGCGGAAAAGAATCTGGCCACCATTGATCGAGACAAGGTGTCTGGCCATCGCTTTGTCTTTCGACTAAAGTTCTGGGAGAATGTTGCGAATACCCGCTACGCCAAGGCGATTCAGAAGTGGTGGCAGGCTTCGGCAGCAGGATTTCCCACCCTCTCCAATTGATCGCTCTCCAAGTTTACTCCCCCACGGCCTGCAGGCCGTTTCTTTTTTTGGTGCGGCGCATATAGTAGGAAGGAGGGGAGGGTGACCCATGAGCATGATTAAGACTTCGGATCTGCGCAGACTTGATGTGGTCAATATGGAGGAAGGACGTTACCTGGGAAGCGTTTGCGACCTGGACGTTGATCCCGATACGGGGCGAGTTCTTGCCCTGATCGTGGACCGGGTTACACCCTTTCGCTTCTTCTGGGGTCAGAGGCACGAGGATTTGGAGATCCCCTGGCGAGATGTTGTGGTTGTTGGTGTTGATTGTGTTCTCGTGAAGAACAGGACATGGCAACGGTAGGCGTTTTATTGTATAATATTGGTGAGTTCGTGCTTTATGGGAGTTTCCAGGGAGGGGTTGGGGTCAATGCGCTGTCCTTTTTGTTTGCATTCGGATAGCAAAGTGTTGGATTCGCGGCAGACTGAGGAGGGCGCCTCGATTCGAAGGAGGCGCGAGTGCACGGCCTGCAGCAAACGTTTTACTACATATGAGCGCCTTGATGAAATGCCGTTTTTGGTGATCAAGAAGGACGGTGGGCGGGAGGCATTTTCGCGCACCAAGATCCTAAACGGAATGATGCGAGCATGCGAAAAACGCCCCATTTCCATGGAGACCATTGAAGGCATCGTGGACGAAATCGAAAGGGAGATCCGGTCAGGACTGGACAGGGAAGTGACGTCGGAACATATCGGCGAGCTTGTCATGGACAAGCTGCGAGAGCTGGATGATGTGGCTTATGTCCGTTTTGCTTCTGTGTACCGGCAGTTCAAAGATATTGACCGTTTCATTGAAGAATTGCAGCGGATACGCAAAGGGAAGTAGGGTTTGGTCAACCTACGTAGAACATGCTAGTAAAGAGGTGACGTTGTGAAAGGGGATCGTTCCAAGAAGCGCCAAGACGCTGCGGCGAAGACAGGTATCAAATCCCGGGAGGTAGGGGGCATACTCTTACTGGCATTCTCCGTATTCTGCGCTTTGGCACTCTATGTGGATGCGGCCGGCTGGGTCGGCCTGAAGTTACGGGCTGTCTTACGCATGTGCTTTGGGGATTTGGCCGTCTTATTTGTGTTGCTTTTTTGCCTCTTATCCCTGCGCATTTTCCGCGGTAAGAAATGGCCCCCATCTTTCCAGAGGCTTTTTGGGCTTACCCTGCTTGTTGCTTCCGTGACCTTGGTATTTCACATGCTCTACTATCGAGGATACCAGTTTCCGCCGAGTCTAGCGGAGGAAATTAGCTATGCTCGCAGGGGCGAAGGGGCGGGAGTCTTAGGTGCCGCACTCTTAGTGTTCAGCTACAATGCCTTTGGTATTCAGGGTTCCTACATTTTGGTGACTACCATGGCCTTGCTTGGCGTCATTTTTCTTTTCAAGATTTCCCTCCTTGATCTCCTGCGGGGTCTAGTTAGGTATGTATGGGGAGGGATTTGCCGCTGGTGGCAGGGTCAGATTGACGGCTATCGAGACTGGAAGGATGAGAAGAAACGCAGACGCCTAAAGGAGCAAGCTCCGGAACCTGTGGTGATGGCGCCGCCTGTGATCGAAGCGGAGAAGAAGCGTCCCCAGGTAAAAAAGAAAGTGACAGTAAAAGAGGAGAAACTCGAAGAAGCGGAAAAGGAACCAGAATCCCTGCCCTTTAGTCTGCCGTCCCGGGACGGTCAGAGCGCTTACACTCTGCCTCCGACGTATCTCTTGAAGAAGGCGGGTTCACGCAGCAGAAAAACCGAAGGAACGCAAACGGCCCTCCTCGAAGATACCTTGGCCAGTTTTGGAGTCCAAGCTAAGGTGGTCCATGTTAGCCAGGGGCCTGTTGTCACCAGATATGAACTCCAGCCTGCTCCAGGCATTAAGGTCTCACGGATAACGTCCCTCGCTGATGATTTGGCCTTATCCCTGGCCGCAGAGGACGTGCGCATTGAGGCTCCCGTGCCAGGAAAGCCCGTAGTGGGGATTGAGGTGCCCAACAAGAGCACAGAGGCGGTCTTGCTCAGGGATGTCTTGGAAAGCCCGGAGTTTGCGGAGCATCCCTCGCCTGTAGCTTTGGCTTTGGGAAAAGACATTGCCGGGAAACCGGTGGTGGCTGATTTGAAGAAGTGGCTTCATGTGTTGGTGGCTGGCTCGACTGGATCCGGTAAGAGCGTGTGTCTCAACGCCATGATTGCCAGTCTGTTGTTTCGCACCAGTCCCGACAATGTCAAGCTCTTGATGGTGGACCCCAAGCGCGTGGAGCTGTCCGGATACGATGGAATACCCCATTTGATTTCGCCCGTTGTTACCGATCCAAAAAAAGCGGCCATTGCTTTGCGCTGGGCTGTTGGCGAAATGGAACGACGGTATCAGCTGTTTGCCGACACTAGTGTACGAAATATCGAGATGTATCTCGATCAGGCCAAAGATGCCAGCCCAGAGGAGCCTAGAGAACATCTCCCATATATTGTCATTATCGTGGACGAGCTGGCTGACCTGATGATGGTGGCCGCTGCCGAAGTGGAAGACGCCATCTGTCGTCTCGCCCAAATGGCTCGGGCGGCAGGGATGTACCTGATTATTGCTACCCAGCGCCCATCGGTGGATGTGATCACAGGTCTGATCAAAGCCAATGTCCCGTCCCGCATCTCCTTTGCCGTCTCCAGCCAGGTGGATTCTCGAACGATCTTGGATATGGGTGGGGCCGAACGTCTGATCGGCAAAGGCGATATGCTTTACTATCCCATTGGCGCCAACAAACCTGTTAGGGCCCAAGGTGCCTGGATTTCGGACAAAGAAGTGCAGGCCTTGGTGGAGTATTGGCGAAAACAGGGTGAGCCCGATTATCAGGAAGAAGTCGTTGACGGAAAAATGGATGTTTCCCTCGACGATGATCATGAGGACGATGAACTCCTGCCCGATGCCATTCGTTTAGTGGTCGAAAATGGTCAGGCCTCCATTTCTATGCTGCAGAGGCGGTTTCGGATTGGATACAGCAGGGCTGCCCGCCTCATTGACGTGATGGAACTGCGGGGAATTGTAGGCTCTTACCAGGGGAGTAAACCCAGGGATGTATTAGCTGACAGTACTATTTTGGAAGAAGGGTGAGAAAAATGACGGGAATGGGGACACTGTTGGAGAAGGCTCGCCGAAAAAAGGGCTTGACCATTGAAGATATGTCCAACCGTACTAAGATCAGGCCCCAATACTTACAGGCCATTGAGGACGAAGAGTTCCACCTCTTACCTGATCAAGCCTATGTGAAGGCCTTTATCCGCACTTATGCCAAAGCCCTTGGATTACAGGACGAGATCTCCACAGATTCGGAACGCCTTGTGTCCAGCCCAGCCCCGGCGAGGAAGGCAGTCAAAGAAACCCCAGAGGAACCGCCCATCGTGCAGCTGGATAAGCCGCCTAGACAAGCTCCGGAGAAACCGGTGGAGAAGAAGCTGGAGAAACAGCCGCAAGCATCCGTGGAGAAACCGGGAGAGAAGCGGCTGGAAAAACTGCCGCAAGTATCCCTGGAGAAACCGGGGGAAAAGCCGCAGGAGGCAACCTTGGACGAACCGCTAGAAGAGTTCCCGGAGGAATCCGTGCAAGAGTCGATGACGGAGATAACCCACGCTGCTGCCTCGGAGGAAATGATTGCGGACATCACCCTCAGTATCCGTGAGCGCCGAGAAAGGATGCGGAAAGCTCGGAGAAGGCGCTTCCTGGTGCGGTTAGTGGTAGGAGTGACGGCTTTCGTTGTGATCGGATTGCTTATCTACTGGTTCATGAGGCCTTAGGAGGAACGAGTTTGCTGCAAAACGATTATTTGGTCCGAGCCATGCTTGGAGAGAACCATGCCAGACTTTTTGTCCTGCGAACAACGGATGTGGTCCGAGAGGCGCAGAGCAATCACCAGACTACACCGGTTGCAACGGCGGCACTAGGCCGTACGCTTACCATGGGTCTCGTTCTTGGTGCCATGCTCAAAGGAGAAGAAACCATCACCGTTCAGGTTAAGGGTGATGGGCCCCTCATGGGGATCGTAGTCTCAGCAAACCACCTCGGCCATGTGAAAGGCTATGTGGGCAATCCCCATGTGGACCTGCCAGCCAATGCCCAGGGCAAGCTTGCTGTGGGGGAGGCTGTGGGTCAAGGCAATCTATATGTGATCCGTGACTTGGGGTTGAAAGACGCCTACCAGGGAACTGTTCCTTTACAGAGTGGAGAGATTGGGGACGATTTTGCCTACTATTTCACCCATTCAGAGCAGACACCTTCAGCCGTGGCTTTGGGGGTGTTAGTTGGAGTGGACGGTGCTGCCCTGAGCAGCGGTGGAATTGTTGTTCAGCTTCTGCCGGACGCCATCCGCGATGAGGCCTTCATCGCAGCCCTGGAGGAGCGCTTGGGGAATATGCCGCCGGTGAGTTCGCTGTTTTCCGAGGAGAGGAGCGTGGAGGACATTGTTGCCTCGATCTTTCCCGGCCTCCCATTGCGCTTCCTCGCCAGCCAGGAGGTTCGATTTCAATGCGACTGTTCCTGGTCCCGCTTTGAGCAAGGATTGATCACCCTGGGACCCGAGGAGCTCCAGGATATGGTGGATACAGGGAAGAGCATTGAGACCATCTGTCACTTTTGCAATCGGCGCTACGACTTTACAGTGGACCAGCTTAACAAGCTTTTGGAAGGGCTTGGAAACACCAGGGAATAAATGTAGTCCCCCTCCGCATATATTGTGTTGGAAGGGGGAATAGCAATGGCTAGAATGGGAAGAAATGAAAAGAATGGGCCAGGTCTTCTATTTATTATCGTGACGTTGATTGTAGTTGCGGTGGTGGGCGCAAGGTTCTTTGGCTTCATGCCAGGAGGCGACGAGGAAGAACCCCGTCCTCCTGCTGTGAAGATTGATGATCCCCAGCCGCCCCAAGGCGATGAAGTGGATGTAACACCCAAAGTGTTAGTTTTCCATAGCCATGCTTCGGAAAACTATAAACCCAAAGATAGTCACGAGCGAGGGGTTTTTGGTGACGTGGTCCGGGTTGGTGAAGCCTTGGTGGAGGAGTTGGCCAGCTTAGGTATTACCGCCGTGCACGACAAGTCCATCCATGATCAACCGCGTTACAGTGAAGCATTTATCAACTCAGAGAAAAAGGTCAATGAATTATTGACCGCCAACCCCGATATCCAAGTCGTTTTGGATATTCACCGAGATGGTCTAGACGATAAACCGGACGACTATACCAAAGTCCGTGCGAATGGTATGGATGCAGCCAAGATTCTCTTTGTCATTGGAGACAAGGATAATGATCATCTCGAGGCCAATATCCGCTTCGCACAGCAGATCAGTGATGCTATGGAGAAAGACTATCCCGGAGTGAGTAGGGGCGTACGGGTGTTTAAATCGGATTACAGCGGTGAACTTCACCCCAACAGTATCATGGTATTGGTGGGGGATTGGCGGGGGAACACTCTTGACGAAGCGGTAGCCTCGGCGCGGCTCCTCGCTAGGGTCTTGGCTCCGTTCATCAAGTGACAGAATGTGGGAGTGACATCTATGAGCCAGCACATACACTTAATTGGCATTGGCGGGACGGGCATGGGTCCTTTAGCGAAGATTTTTCTGGAAATGGGGCACACCGTCAGCGGATCCGATCTTCAGCCATCCGATACCACCGACTACTTAGTTAAGTTAGGAGCCACCGTCTATTTCAATCATGCAGCGTCCAATGTCAACGATGCCACCAGCGTGATCTACTCGAGTGCCATTCCCGTTCAGAATCCGGAAATTGTGGCCGCTCGTCGCAACGGCATAAGTGTGTTGCATCGCTCTGAGGTTCTCGCCCAGCTTTTGAATACCAAGCGCGGTATTGCCGTGGGGGGAGCGCACGGTAAGACCACGATAACCTCCATGATAGCCTTATGTCTGGAGAATGCAGGTTTGGACCCCACTGTGTTGATTGGCGCTCATTTTGCACCCTTTGGTCCAGGAGCCAAGTACGGGCAGGGCCATTTTGTGGTGGCTGAGGCTGATGAAAGCGATGGGAGTTTTCTGCGTTATCGTCCTGAAGTGACCATTGTCACCAGTGTGGAACCGGACCATTTGGAAAACTACAATGGAACCTTTGATTCCTTAATCGATGGTTATCGGCGGTTTTTGGGCAATTGTGATCCTTCAGGATTGCGGCTTATCGGAATAGACGATCCTGTCGCCGCCATGATCAGCCGAGACTTCGATTGCGTGACCTACGGTTTTTCGCCCCAGGCGCAGTGGCGAGCCGAGCTCCTCAACCTCCATCAGCATAAGTCGCAGTTTCGGGTGTATCGACACAATGCATTCTTTGGGGATTTTGAGTTGAACGTGCCGGGGCGTCACAATGTGGCCAACGCTTTGGCTTGCATAGCAGTGGCGCATTATGCGGGGCTCACAATTTCCCAAATCAAAGGGGCACTTCGTTTATTCACCGGCGCTCAGCGCCGTTTTCAAATCATTGGTTCCAAAAATGGAGCCATCGTTGTGGACGACTACGCCCATCATCCCACGGAGATTGCGGCCACCATTCAAGCGGCGAAAGAAGGATGGCCTTCCAGGCAGGTCGTGGCCGTGTTTCAGCCTCATCGCTATTCACGAACCAAACTCCTCTTTGATGAGTTCAGCCGCTCGTTTCAAGAGGCAGATGTGGTGATTATTACGGACATCTATGCGCCCCCGCCAGAGCAACCGATTCCGCAAGTGAGCGCCTCTATTCTGGCTGATCAGATTCGTGATCACAATGGGCCGAAAAAGGTGTACCACATTCCAAGACAAGAAGACGTAGCTCCATTTCTGCGGGGATGGATAGGTGGTGGAGACTTGGTCTTGGTGATGGGGGCTGGACCAATTTGGCGTGTTGCCCGTGATCTAATCTAGTTCCTGCAAATTTCCAATCGGATCGTAGCTGAGATTCTTTGTCCTTTCACTCCCATCTGCATCGACCACAACTAAGCGATAGCGGAAGAGGGGAGTGAAGAGTAGGGCTCCTCGCAGGGCATCCATGCGCATCACGGGGTGGAGGCGCCGGTGAAGCTCCTGCTGTTTTGCTTTGAACTCGTCAGAACCTGTATTACCTACGAAAAATTCTCGCAGTTTACTTTCTTCGAGTACCAGTTTGCTGTGGGCCTCCTCGGCCCATTTTTGTTCGCCTTGGGCGAGGGTCTGGTGCAGATGGGCCGCGGCGTTGGCAAACGCCTGTTTGAAGCTGCATCCTCTCCGGCCCACCAAGCCTTGGGGGACTCCGCCAGCTCTTAGCAGGTGCGTGGGAAAAGGAAACTTCAGTACTTTGCCGGAAAAGAGGTTTACCACAACGGTGTGTAAACTCTCCTTTTTGTGCAGACCTCGAACTTCGGTCAGGATCTCGATCTCCATGTATTGGGCGTACTGCTGGGAACTGTTGACCACATAGGCACGCTGGGCACCGAGTCCGCCGAGGATCTTCTTTTGTATGCTAGGCTCATGGAAATAGTGGTGGGGGATATGGGCCTGGCTTAACCGTCCCTGTTTGCGGATAACCTGCAGAATACTGTTGAGACGATAGCTGCCTGGACAGATCAAATCGGCTCCATAGATTTCCGCCAGCCTCTGATCGAAGGTGAACTGCAGCAGGCGTCCCTGGGAACGCCATCCATCTAATTCCTTCATCAGGCCGTCGTCGGCCTGGACTTGCCACACTCCCTTGCGTATTTCCACTGGGTTCAAGCTGCAGAGTTTGAAGAAATCGAAGACGAGTTGCTCCATGGCGGCATCCTTTCGTCAGAGTATATCCCAGGTGGTGGTTTTGACTTCGCTTTGACCTTGGATGAAGCGCTCGCCGAAGCGGTCGAGTTGTTCCCGAATTTCCCCCTTTTCTTCATGGGCCAAGAAGATGTCCATGATGGCACTTTCAAACGATCTGCCGAGATTTAGGTGCAGCAAAATGGTATCCAGTTCACCAATGATGGTCTCGAACATGTTGATCTTCTCGTGTAGAAGATACATGATGTGTTCCTCAATGGTATCCTTCGTCAGAAGATTGAAGATGTGGACATCTCGAGTCTGTCCCAGGCGATGGACACGACCGATTCTTTGTTCTAGGCGCATTGGGTTCCAAGGCAGATCAAAGTTGACCACCTGGTTACAGAACTGAAAATTGAGTCCTTCCCCGCCTGACTCCGTGCTCACCAGGATTTGGGCTTCCTGTTGAAACATATGGCGCACCCACTGTTTTTTTCCCCGTGACAAGGTCCCATCAAAGGCCAAGGTGCTGTAGCCGGCTTTCTCTAGGCGATAGCGGATATATTCCTGGGAGGCCTTGTATTCGGTGAAAATGATGATCTTGTCGCTGAGTCCTGCCACAAGCTCTTCGAGAGCATCGCATTTGGAATTCTGCTTGACGTCTGCCAGATCCTTTAGGAGGCTGGCGGCCACAGCGAGGTCCTCAGAATCCATGTTGGCCATCATTTTCTCTAGAGTGAGGGCCGTTGCTAGAAAACTCGAGCACACTTCCCGCTGCAGGGTGATCAGGGGGAGGATGTTCTCGAGCCCCTGGCGTTTGCTGCTCTCCTTTACAAACTGCGTCACCCTCGTGTAGATGCTCTGTTCTTTGGGACTGAGGGATACCACGATAGGGTGGACGATGCGATCAGTAAATTGTATTGTTTCTTCGTCGCGCCGATTGCGAATCATGACTTGGTCCAAGAGCCCCTTGAGTTCCCGGGGGTTTTTTGGTGTTCGCTTCGCTTTCATGAAACGATCCTTAAACGATCGATAGCTGCCCAATTGCCCGGGTTGGATCAGGGCGATCAGGTTGTAGAGTTCCTTCAGATCGTTTTGGATCGGCGTTGCGGTCAGCATCAGACAGTACTTCTTTTGAATGGAGTTGACAAAGCGATATCCGATTGTGGAACTGTTTTTCAGTTTATGCGCTTCATCGATGATCAAGAGATCGTAGGGCAGTTTTCTGATGACGCTGGCATGAGGCTCCCGTTTGGCCGTGTCCAGAGAGGCGATGAGAATGTCCGAGTGATTCCAGTCCCATTCGGTACGTTGGATGCCTGCTGTGATCGCGAATTTCTCATAGAGTTCATGATACCATTGCCAGAGCAGACTGGCCGGGGTGAGGATCAGGATCTTCTTCGCCAGGCCCCTTAAGAGATACTCCTTTACAATCAGGCCTGCTTCGATGGTCTTGCCCAGGCCCACCTCGTCCGCGAGGATGGCCTGCCCCTGCATCTCGAAGATGACGCGGCGTGCTGTATCCAATTGGTGAGGGTAGGCGACAACTCCAACTTGCTTCCAGCGTTCCTTAAGGTATTCTACCGCCAGGAGATCGGTGGTCTCCTGTTGTCCAATCAGTAAGGCATCGGCTCTTTTTGCCAGGGTGTACCAGCTCCAAGTGTCGAAGTGCTTCGAACGCAAATCACCCACGATCCGTTTGAATCCCCCAGACAAGACTTCCCCTTTGTAGTTGTCAAAAGCAGTCTCCTGGAGTAATTCGGTAGGCTCGCTTGGGTCACTTCTTCTTACGAGATCAGGAAATATTTGGAGCAATGGGTTCGACCTCCCTTCGACAAGCCTCCCCATTTTTGCGGATTGTTATGAGGAGCAGGAAATTCCCTCGATAGCAGGATTTCTTGGGCAGAGACAGAACTATAATCAAAACACTTGAACCGAATGCGCCAGGATAGTCGTCCTGGAGTTTGTTGATAGAGTCGGAGTTACCGAGGAGGTAGATTGGGCATGTTTCGATACATTGCACGCAGATTTCTTTACATTATTCCCATGTTACTGGGGATTTCATCCTTGACCTTTCTGATTATGCAATTGGCTCCGGGGGATGCGTTGACCACAATGAAGCTTAGCCCGGATATATCTGAAGAAGTGTATAATGCGATGAGGGCGAGATTTTGGCTGGACCAGCCACCTCATATGCAATATATACGTTGGATTCAGCAACTGTTCAAGGGCGACATGGGGCACTCCTTTTTGTGGCATGCTCCTGTGACTTGGGTTTTGAGGCAACGCCTCTTCAACACCTTGCTCTTGACACTGGCTTCCACCGTCCTGGGCTGGATAATCGCAATCCCCATCGGCATTCACTCAGCAGTCAACCAGTATTCCTGGAGTGATAAGCTTTTGACCTTCGTGGCCTTTATTGGCGTGGCCATTCCCAACTGGTTCCTGGGACTCCTGCTCCTATATCTCACTGTGAGCCGGGGCTGGGGATTTCCCGTTGGCGGGATGACCAGTATCGACTTTGCTGATTTCACTTTTTGGGAGAAAACGTTGGATCTTGCCAGACACATGTTTCTGCCGACGATCGTATTGACCACAGGCATAGTGGCAAGTCTGATCCGTTATATGCGTTCCAATCTCCTTGATGTCTTGCGCCAGGACTATGTGACCACAGCCCGGGCTAAGGGTCTATCCAATCGTGTCGTCATCAATAAGCATGCTGTACGCAATGCGATAAACCCTCTCATTACGATCTTCGGTTACCAATTGGGCGGGATCCTGGGCGGAGCGGCCCTAACCGAAATTGTCATGAACTGGCCCGGGATTGGCAGCTTGATGCTCAATGCGGTGCAAGGCAAAGACTATTATCTGGTGATGGGGAATCTTCTCATTGGTGCGGTCATGCTGATCCTCGGCAACCTGGTGGCCGACATATTGCTTGCTGCCAGTGATCCGCGCATCAGGTATGAATAAGGGGGATGGAAGCAATGGCTAAAACTGCGACAACAACGGCAATGAATGCTCAAACAGTCTATGCTGATGGCGGCGCAATCCGCTCACCATGGAAAATGGCTTGGCGTAAACTCAGGCGACACAAACTGGCCATGATTGCCATGTGGGTTTTGATTGTTCTGCATCTTTTTGCGATTTTTGCAGATTTCTTTGCCCCTTATAGTGAACTGACTACGGACCGCAGACGCACCTATCACTCACCGACACGAGTTCACATTATCTCTCCCGAGGGTAAACTAACCAGGCCTTTCGTTTATGGCTATACTCGTGTGGACACTCTAAGAAATCTTTACGAAGAAGACAAGAGCGTGATCTATCCCATCAAGTTCTTTGTCCGGGGAGACAAGTACAGCTTTCTGGGGCTGGAATCGAACCTCAGGCTCTTCGGTGTAGAGGCCCCGGGTAAGATCTATCTCTTTGGAGCTGATCGCTATGGTCGGGACATTTTCTCTCGTTTGGCTTACGGCGGCAGGCGATCTTTGTTTATCGGAATTATTGGATTGGTGATCAGCATGTCCATCGGGCTGGTCTATGGAGGAACCTCAGGCTATTTTGGAGGCTGGGTCGACAACCTGATGATGCGTGTGGCGGAGATCGTTATTTCCATTCCCGGGTTTTATTTACTCCTGGCGCTCAGTGCCATCTTGCCGCCGAGTCTGGGTTCTACAGAACGATTCCTCATGATCACTGTTATTCTGGCCTTTATTGGGTGGGCCGGCCTGGCGAGGGTGATTCGGGGCATGGTATTATCCATTTCCAAACAGGACTTTGTAACTGCCTCTGAAGCAGTGGGTTGTTCGCAGCCTCGCATTATCATTCGGCACATTCTGCCCAACACCATGAGCTATGTTATTGTGAACGCCACTCTGTCCATTCCCGGCTTTATTCTTTCGGAGGCAGGATTGAGCTTGATTGGGGTAGGTATTCAGCATCCCGATGCCAGTTGGGGCAATATGTTGTCGGAAGCTCTGAACCTCACATCGCTGACCCGCTACCCATGGCTACTGATACCTGGCTTTTTCATCTTTATCACTGTTCTATCGTATAGTTTCTTTGGTGATGGTGTCCGGGATGCACTGGATCCCCGGGCTCAAACCTAAGCGGTACCATCAGGCAGTTTGGAACGGAAAAAAACCTAGCTGGTTTGGGAGGACAAACAGGGCAGTGGTCGAAGTATCTAGTGTGGATTGTTACTACGATTTCCGCCGAGAAATGGTGAAATTGCAGGAGATGTCGTAGAATTGCGGGACTGATATGACTAAAAGAGAGGAGGGTACGCCGAAGACAGTTCGGTTTTGAACATCATCTAAAGGGGGAAGACCAAGATATGAAGAGACAGATTTTGATTTGGACCGTGCTTGCAGCGCTCCTTTTGATCGTAGGAACTGCAAGTGCAGTGGAGCTTTTGGATCCACGTATTTTGGACCTTGAAGGAGATCTCAACGGTACTATTGGTCGCTATGGCGGTACCATGACGGTGGCTGGCGGCGCTTCTGGCCCCAAGACATTCAACCCCCACCGTGCAGCGGAGACCTCCAGTACAGACGTAACAGACCGAATCTTTGAAGGTCTAGTGACACTTCACCGAGACACCGGGCTGGTCTTGCCTAAGTTGGCTCGGGAATACGAAATCAGCGAAGATGGTACAGAGATTCTCTTCCACTTGCGCCGAGGCGTTCAGTGGCATGATGGCACGGAGTTCACTGCAGACGACGTCATCTTTACCTTTGACGTAGTCTATGACGCTAATGTTGGGTCGAACTCCCAAAGCGGTTTGCTGATCGACGGTCAACCTATGGAGTATGAGAAAATCGATAAGTATACCGTGAAGTTTACGCTGCCCAGACCCCATGCACCGATCATGTTCAGCATCGGGACACCAATCGTTCCTGTCCATCTTTTGGGTGAAGCGTACAAAGAGGGACGTTACCACGAGATGTGGGGTCTTGAGACAGATCTCGCCGAGATTATCGGTACCGGGGCCTGGAAGCTGTCCTCATACCGCATTGACCAAGAACTGATTCTGGTCAAGAACGACAATTACTATGAGTTCGATAATGCCGGCAACCAGCTGCCCTACCTGAACAGAGTCATTTTCCGGTACTATGCCAGCACAGATACATCGACACTGGCCTTCTTTAACGGCGAGTTCGACTATATTGGCATTCCTGCTAACCAGTACCCAGAGTATGTTGACAGAGAAGCCTCCAGCCGTTGGAGCATCATTGAGGCTGGGCCTAACCCAGGCACGACCTTTATCGTCATCAACCAAAATCCGGACACGGTACCTGAACCCAAGCTTTCTTGGTTTACCGATGTTCGTTTCCGTCAAGCGATTGCCCATGCAGTTGACAAGGAGACCATCCTAGATATGGCCATGAACGGCAAAGGCTATATTCAGCACAGCCCGATTAACATGCGAAACGCCTTCTTCTTGAAGGACGATCTTAAGGTCTACGAATATGACCTGGATGAAGCTCACAGGAAGCTGGAAGCTGCTGGCTATACCCTGGGTGCCGATGGCATCCGTCGTGACCCCAACGGTAACGCAATTGAGTTCGACTTGATTACCAACCCAGGCGTGCCCGTCCGGCAAATCAGTGGCGAGCTCTTCCAAGAAGACATGGCTGCACTGGGAATCAAGGTGAATTTCCAGATGATCGACTTCAACGTTGTTGTCGAGAAACTGACGAGTACCTTTGAGTGGGATGGAATTCTGATTGGCTTAACGGGAACCTTCGATCCCAATGGCGGTTCTAATGTCTGGCTGTCCAGCGGGAACCTGCACATGTGGAATCCGCTCCAAGAGTCTCCCCAAACGGATTGGGAAGCGGAGATTGATGAGGTATGGCGTGCGGCGCAACGAGCCATGGATCCAGAGGTGCGCCGTGAGTACTACTTCCAATTCCAAGACATCGTAGCGGAGAACGTGCCCTTGTTCTACACAGTGGCTGCAGAGAACATGGTTGCGGTTCGTGACCATCTCATGAACGCCACTCCTGACCTCGTTGGCGGTTCTGTCGGTTCGGCCTGGAACTTCATTTGGATTGACCGATAGAAGCGTACTGCCAAAAGAAGAACATTGACTGCAAAAAGAGTCCCGGTGCCTTTGCACCGGGACTCTGCTTAACAAGAGAATGTATTAAGCAAAAAGAATGTATTAAGCAAAAGAACGCTGAAGCTCTTTGAGCGTGTGGCTAATGCTGCCGTCCAGGACTTTGCCGTCGACTTTGATGATCATTCCGCCGCCGATTCGTGGGTCGACCTTGGTCTGAATACGCACTGTCTTGCCTGTAAGTGTGTTCAGTCTCTGTTGAAGTTGGCAGAGCGTCTCCTCGGATAAGGAGATCGCTGTCGTGACATGGGCGATGGTTATCCCCTCTGTTTCCAGCACCAATTGCCGGAAGTGGTGTTCCATCGATGGCAGCAAAGCTTCCCGGGATTTTTCCACAATGAGCAAAAGGAACTTCTCCAAAGTGGGGGAGAGCTGCATTTTGCCAATCAAGGCCCTCTTGCGTTCCTTCGTTGTCTGGGGGTGACGAAATACACCCTGAATTACTGGATCTTCAAGCACAGTGATCACTGTCTCAAACTCTTGAGACATCAGGCGGTGGTCCGCAGCATCCAATGACGTAAAGAGCGCTTCAGCATACCGTTTGGCTACTTGTGAGTGCGTGACTTCGCTCATTGCACCGGCCTGCCTTCGCCTACTGCGTCCAGTTGGCCCAAGGTCTGATCAATAAGGGCTTGATGCTGATCTTGATCTAAGGATTTGGAAATTACCTTGGATGCCAGCAGCAGCGACAATTCGCCAACCTGTTCTTTCAACTCGGCCCAAGCCTTTTCCCGCTCCAGCTCGTTCGCCTCTTGGGCGCGACGGATGATGGCGGCCGCCTCTTCCTTGGCCTCCTGAAGCATTTCAGCCTGAAGCAGCTCAGCACGCTTCACCGCTGCGTCCAGATACTGGCGGGCTTGCAGTTTACTGTCTCTCGTTTGCTCCTCTAGCTCTTGACGCAAAGCGATGGCTGCCGCTTGGTTCTCTTCAGCTGTCTTAATTTGCCCCTGGATTTCGGCGGTACGATTGTCAAGGAAAGCCCGCACAGGTTTGTAGAGCAGCCGATAGAGCAAGATAACAAGGAGAATAAAGTTAACGGTTTGGGCGAGGAATATATTCTGGTTAATCAAACATAGTCACCCTTTGCAACAAAAAAGTACGCCTGATGGGGTGCTCCGAATTGAGCACCCCTCAGACTATAGTAGTTCCAGCAAACGTGATACCAAGGGCTGTATTACCGTGAAAATGAGGAGCAGCACCACCGCCAGGGCGTAAATGGCGCCAGACTCCGAAACAGCTTGGCCTACCAGCATGGTCGTCCTAATCGGTCCTTCCATTTCAGGTTGGCGAGCCATAGCTTCCAGAGCCTTACCCGCTGCGTACCCTTCACCAATACCCACGAGCCCTCCGGAAACTAAGGCGATACCAGAACCAATGGCAACTCCTGCGATGATAATAGCGATTTCCAACATAATTTTCCCTCCCTTCCCATCCTTGTTACTTCAATTGAGTTTGTTTTGCAGATAGACTGAGGCTAGTAGCGTAAATACCACTGTTTGGATTATCCCCATAAAGATGCCAAACCAGGCCAAGAGGGGGACTGGAAGTATATAAGGAACCATCAGATAAACCACTCCCAAGAGAATCCCTCCGCCAAAGATGTTACCGTAGAGACGGAAGGAGTGGGAGACGAACTCGGAAACCTCACCGGCAATATTCAACGGGAGCATAAAAAAATAGGGTTCAACAAATCCTTTGAGCCAAGCCCGGAAGCCTTTTTTCAGGATGCTGGCCACGTGGCCTACGAGGTAGATCAGTATGCCCAAAGCTAAGGTGGTTGAAAGATCTTGGGTGGGAGAGAACCCTCCGGGGATCACCCCAATTAAGTTTGCCACCCCCACATACAAGGCTGTCGTTAGAACGAGGGGTACATACACCTTGCGGGCCGGACCGATATCGCCGCTAATGAGGTTCTCCGCCATTTCAATGCCCGCTTCCAGGAAGTGTTGGGCACCTTTCGGGATTCTTTTCAAGTTCCGCGTTAAGACGAAACTTGCCAAGGAGAGGAGGGCCATGATCACCCACGTCCAGAAAACGGGCTGATAGACTGGAAAATTTCCGATGTAAAAGAGAATACTAGGATCCACGTTTTGTCCTCCCCTGAAGATAGTGATAGAAAATGGCCAGTCTCGGCAGTAACAGACCAGCAAAGGTAGCCAAAAAACTCAAATGAGGGTTGAGTATGCCCACTGTCAGTGCCAGTGAGTAGAATAGGCAACGCTTGGCGAAACTCCTAAAACTGGAACGATAGGCGCCCCTCTTGTCCATCGACCCTCCAGCCGCGTGATGCAGGAGAAGGGTGGCATCAATGATCATCAGGCGAAAGGTCAGGGCGCTCATCAGTCCTCCCAGGAGAAGTCCCAAGGATACTTGGGCGCTCCAGATCAAAGCGCCTGCACTGATCACCAGAGTAAGTATAACCGTGGTGCGTAAGATATGGCTTTCATTGAACATCTACTTCGGCTCCGAATCTTTGGGCAGTGTGCTCAGGATCAACTTGATCCCGGCCCAGAGGGCAGAGAAGCAACCAAGCAATACGAAAATCAAGGTGAATACGGCCCCCGTGCCCAGCCAACGATCTAAGTATACCCCAAGAATGGTAAAAAAGAAAACAACTATTACGATGGTCAGACCAAGCTGGGTCAGGAGGGTGAGGTATCTTAGGGTGTCTTTCATCTTTACCTCATTTCTCGACAGAGTCCACTTTACACCATGTTCCACACCGGGATTTGATTTCCTTCTTGCAGAAGGCTGTTTCGTGCTTGAGGTAAGAGTGCTATACTAGATGCAGAGTGTGTCCAAATTCGATCTAGGAGCAATGTCGCATGAAGATAGGTGTAGTATCCCTCGGATGTGCTAAGAATCTGGTGGATACGGAAATCGTACTTGGTTTTCTGTCTGGTGCTCACTACGAAATTACCACGGAACCAGAGCAAGCCGACGTTATTATCGTCAATACCTGCGGTTTTATCGAAGCAGCGAAGGAAGAATCGATCCATGCCATTTTGGAGATGGCCGAGCTAAAGGAGGCGGGAAGCTGCAGAGGTCTGGTCGTTATGGGCTGCCTGTCCCAGCGTTATACCGAGGAGCTTTGGAACGAGATCCCCGAAATCGATGCAATACTCGGCACCAACGAACTGGATCTCGTTCCGGAGGTGATTGAGAAAATTGTGGCAGGTGAACGCGTATGGGCCAAGCGCTCAGAGTTGTTCGACTACAATATGCCCTATCCTCGCATCTCCACTACCGGCTCGCATTTTGCCTACCTGAAGGTGGCGGAGGGCTGTAATCATCGCTGTGCTTTCTGCGTGATTCCCACAATCAGGGGCAAGTTTCGCAGTAGGAGTATGTCGTCGATTCTGCAAGAAGCGACCAGGCTTCGGGATCAGGGTGTGCAGGAAGTAGCGGTGATTGCCCAGGATACCACGGCGTGGGGACTCGATCTGGGGACGAATATTGTGGAGTTGCTCCGTGAACTGGCCGCCCTGGATATTCCCTGGATTCGTTTGCTTTACACCTATCCGACCAGCATTAGTCAGGAGCTGTTGGAGCTTCTAAGCAATACGCCGAACTTGGTCAAGTACGTGGACTTGCCCCTGCAGCATGTGGCCGGAAACGTGCTGCGACGCATGGGGCGGCCTGGCGACTTTACATCCAACCGTCGTTTGATCGAAACGATCCGTACCCAAGTTCCCGGAGTAACCATTCGCAGCTCCTTTATCGTAGGTTTTCCCGGCGAGACGGAGGAGGACTTCGGGGAGCTGGTGCGCTTCCTCCAAATGATGCGCCTCGATCATGTGGGAATCTTCCAGTATTCTAGGGAGGAAGACTCCGCCGCCTACGACTATCCCGATCAGATCAATCCCGCCATCAAGGAGTTGCGCTACCAAGAGGCCATGAGTCTGCAAAGGCAGATCTCCGCTGAACGGAACCAAAAACTTGTGGGTCAGCAGCTTCAGGTGTTGCTGGACTATCCTTCGGAGGAATCGGATCTGGTCATGATTGGTCGCCATAGGGGTCAGGCCCCTGATGTGGATGGAGTTGTCTATGTAGGCAGAGGCAACCTCCAATCCGGTCAGATGACCACTGTGCTCATTACTGAAGCCCACGCCTATGATCTGGTGGGAGAGGAGGTTGAAACTCGTGAATTTACCTAATCTGGTGACTCTATCACGCATTGTACTTGTCCCTGTATTCACCTATACCTGCCTTGCTTATCCACCTGGGCGCAATCTCCTGGCTGCTTTCGTGTTCTTGGTGGCTTCCTTGACCGATCTTGTGGATGGGCACCTGGCGCGCAGTCGGAAAGAGATCACCCGTTTTGGCCAGCTGATTGATCCCATTGCAGACAAGCTGTTAATTACCGCAGCACTCCTGGCCTTAATTCAACTCGGAGAAGTAAGCACGTGGGCTGCCTTGATCATCCTTGCCCGGGAGTTTTCCGTTTCAGGTTTACGAATGTTGGCGTCCGTTGATGGCCAGGTGATCGCGGCATCCAGATGGGGCAAACTCAAGACCATAACCCAAATTGTGGCGATTATGGGATTTCTCCTCGGCATTAGCTGGGCTCCTTGGCTGATGTGGGTTGCAGTGATGATGACCATTTTGTCAGGTGTCGATTATTTCCGGAAGGCCCAGGATGTACTAAAAAGCTCCATGTAATAGTGTGTTATAATAATTAGTGTCAGTCCATGTACTGACCTTTTTCTTGCATCAACACAAACAAACGTTAGTAAGGAGATGTCCTATGCGTTTCCGTGGATTTCGGATCCATGTAGCTCTCCTAGTCTTCTTGGTCGCTTTAGGTCTGGGGCTGGGGGTACAATACTATCATCGACAAACCCAGGTGCTTCATCCCTTAGTCGAGCAGTTGGAGGAGATCCCTGGTGTTTTGAGTGTACGTCTCGACCAGGGTATGTTCAAAGCAGGATCAAGACAGCTGGTTTCGATGGAACTTGCGCCAGGAGTCCCTCTGGTTTTCGTCTTTGAACAGGTGTATCAGACTCTGATGGCCAGCGGCGGCGAGTACGCCATTGAACTTGAGGATTCACCGAATCCAGCGATTCTGAACCTGTTTTATCGTATTCAGATTGCTGTGGAAGAAGCGATCATGACCGGTGAGTTCACCACGCTGGAGACGAGGATCAGCCGCCTTGCTGATTCCGTGGGTATCGATTGGGAGTTGGGTCTGGACAGGGAGTTCATTTACTTGTTGCTCACCGAGGGGGAGGATAACCTGACCAGGGTGATCCGCCGCGGTACGAATGAAGGCAAGATAACAGTCTGGACAGATGGGGGTGATTACAGTTGGACAAGTGGTTGAAGGAAGTTGGTTTAGGGGTTGCGCTAGCCTTGGTCGTCTTAGCGTTTCGATCAGGATTTGATTTTTCCATCTTCTTGCTTCCAATCAGCCTGATCGCCTTGGGCATACTGGTGATCAGCGGACGTACGGGCATGACTCCACGTTTCAGCTTAAACACCCTAGGATCAAATGATGACAGCAAAATCCCTGCAGTAACATTCGCCGACATTGGCGGCCAAGAGATGGCCAAACGAGAGTTTCTGGAAGCGCTTTCCTTTTTAACAGAGAGTTCGAGGACTCGGGCCTTAGGCATTCGGCCCCTCAAGGGCGTGCTCCTTACTGGACCGCCCGGAACGGGAAAGACCTTGATGGCCAAGGCTGCTGCCAACTACACTGGCTCCGTCTTTTTGGCAGCTTCAGGTTCGCAATTTGTGCAAATGTATGCGGGCGTCGGTGCCAGTCGTGTTCGCCAGATTTTCAAGCAGGCTCGTAATATGGCGGAGCGGGAGGGCAAGAGCAGCGCCATTATTTTCATTGACGAGATTGATGTGTTAGGAGCAAAGAGGGGTAAGAACGTGAGTCATATGGAGTATGATCAGACGCTAAACGAGCTGCTCACCCAAATTGACGGCATACGCAGTGAGCACCCTGTACAGCTTCTGGTGGTGGGTGCCACCAACCGCAGTGATCTGCTAGACCCCGCTTTGCTCAGACCGGGACGTTTTGATCGAATTGTCAAGGTGGACTTGCCGGATAAGGCCGGTCGTTTGCACATTCTGAAGATCCATGCGGTGAACAAACCCTTAGAGCCGGGAGTCAAACTGGAAGACATTGCGCAAGAGACAGCCGGTTTCTCCGGGGCCCATCTGGAGAGCCTCTTAAATGAGGCTGCCATCGGCGCTCTGCGTCAAGGACGTGATTGCATTAGTCAGCAGGATTTGAGCGAAGCGATTGAGAAAGTTATGCTGGGAGAAAAGTCCCATCGCTCCCTGCAAAAAGAGGAACGAGAGCGGGTGGCCTTTCATGAAGTGGGGCATGCCCTCCTGAGCGAGCATGTCAGGCCAGGGTCTGTGGCTTCGATTACGATTGCTTCCCGCAGTCAAGCTCTGGGTTATATCCGCCAGAATCCCAAAGGCGATCAATACCTGTATACAAGAGATCAGCTTGTGGAGGCCATCCAAATCTGCGTAGCCGGAGCAGTGAGTGAAGAACTCATCTATGGGCAGCGTTCTACGGGTGCTGTGGGAGATATTGAACAGGCCACAGAATTGGCCAAGCGCATGGTCTTTGCAGGTTTGTCCCCGCTAGGTATTGTGAGCACCGATCTGTCCGGCGATATTCTCCACAAGACGATAGCTCAAATCATCCGGGAACAGGAAGAAAGCGTCAGAAGCCATCTCCAAGAAAAGCTGGGACTCATTCGGCGAGTTACAGCACGGCTCCTGGAAGAAGAGAGCCTTACCGGTGAGGTCTTGCGTGCCTTGATGGGGGCGAAACAAGTCTCTTAGGCCGAGGTCTTTTCCCATGTCTTGCGGTTGTTCAGCGTCTTAGAACCTGTTATAATGTTAGCGTAAGAAAACGCGTACGAGTAAAGCGGTGATTCCCGCTGCCATAATCGGGCCTACGGAGACTCCACCAAAGAAAAACACGCTGACCATGACTCCAATCAGGATACCGGGAATGATCGAAGGTTCCACTGCAACCAAATCCAAACCCTGGCTATTGAGATAAGCTCCTATAATTCCCCCCAGGATGGCGAAAACACCGATGGGGCTGAATAGGGAAGAAATCATGTTTTCCATGGTCAACTGGCCATTGGCCAGGGGCAGCAAAAGAGCGATGGTCAAAAAAAGGAGTCCCGCTTCGAGCCCACGGCTCTGAATTAAGGGGAAGAAGCGGTTCAGGCGCATCAAGTCCAGGAAGAAGACGATGGCGGCTGCGGCACCGAGCAGGTTGTTTTTGGTGAGGAGTGCGATGAGAAAGACGACCAACAAGGGAAAGATTGAGGTCATTTTTATCCCTCCTCGATCATCCTATTCCGAAGTTGACACGATATGAAGGGGGCAGGGCCATTAATTCACAACCCATCTTTAGCCAGATTCAAAGCAACCAGGTACTCATGGCGTCCATTTTGGCTTGGGCCCTTGCCCAGTTTTTCAAGATCATTTCTTGGGCTTTTGTCTCCCGAGAACTGAACTTCAAGCGCTTAGTGGAGCCCGGCGGAATGCCGAGTTCTCACAGTGCGTTTGTGACATCACTCTCCACGGGGATTGGGCTGCGCGAGGGCTTCGGTTCGACCATGTTTGCCCTGGCTGCGGTATTTGCTGTGATTGTCATGTACGATGCGGCCGGTGTCAGGCGCGCAGCGGGGAGACAAGCCAGAGTACTTAATGCCATGATAGAGGATCTAAACCGCAGGGAGTTGCATCCCGAGCGTTTGCGGGAGTTGTTAGGACATACACCGTTTGAGGTCCTTGTAGGTGCTTTGCTGGGCATCGTAATTGCTTTGTGGCGGGTATGAGTAAAGGCACAGGAATCAACCTGTGCCTTTCTTGAAACTAAGGTCTCCACATTTGGGGCGGGGAGTAGAAGCCCACAAAGCCGCTGCTGCTAACGGCAGCTACTACATAGGTGAGTTCAGGCGGGTGGTCCGGCTCTAGGTTGTGCAGATAGCTCAGCTCCTGAAGGGGGACGGGATTCAGCAGTTCAAAACGGTCCAGAGGCCTTTCTTGGACCAGGAGGAAATACCCTGATACATCCCAGTGCGTGACCGGATCCCAGGTGATCAAGACACCCTCAGCCGCAGCAGCAAGGGTCAGGTTTGTGGGGGCGGGCAACAGAGGTTCCAAACGTCCCGATAGATGCAAACCTTCTGTGACCGGGCTCCAGGTGATCAAACACTTCTCGTTTTCTAGGATATGGATGATCTCCCAGACACCCAGACCAAGTCTGTCTCCCACGCGGAAGGACTCCGTGTAGAGCTCGATCTTGAACTCATAGCTGCCTGGAGGTAGGGATATGGTTTTTTCCAGGGGCGTTG
>DUPN01000046.1 GCA_012838305.1 Bacillota bacterium
ATTTATTGTAAAGCAAATCGAGGCGGTATTCCATTCAGAAAGCGAGCATTTTTTGCTCATTCCGACTAAGGACATGGACGCGCCAGTGCTTGTTTCAATGCTGCCGCAAAAAAGAAAGGCCATGCAGAGCGGACTAGGAATGTCCGCTTTGCACAGCCTTTGACCTTCACCCAATACCCAATCTTCCCTAGAACCCTGCGTTGCCGTTGACCAGCTCCATGGGTATCCTGACAGGAAAGCCCACCGGCAAGCGCCTGGGGTCTTTTATGTCGTTGTATTCAACAACCTCGTTAACCAGCGCGGGGCTGGGCGGTGACTTGAAGCGGGCGACGATGTTCCACACACTGTCCCCCCGCAACAGCCGAACTTCAACGATCCCGCATTCATGCTCCACGACCTGCGCCACTGGGGCCATGACTTGAACACTCGCCATGGGTTCTGATTCCGGTTCACTATTCAATGCTTCGGCCTTGTCCGTTTTGGCTATGATCTCCATCAGCATCTCTTTGATAGCCTGTAGCTCCTCCTGGGTCAAGGCATCTTCAGGCTCCGAAGACTCAGCCGCCTGTCTCTCTTCAACCATGGCCAGAGCTTCTGTGATCCTTGTTTCCAGACCAAGGAGCATAGCTGTGACCTGCGACAAATCGCTTTGGATCTCCTGATTTGCAGCTTCCCAAGATTCTTTGTCAACCCAGTTTGGCTCTACCGCAGGCTCCAAAGCCTCGGCCGCCTGTCTCTCTTCAACCATGGCCAGAGAGTCTGTTATCCTTGTTTCCAGACCAAGGAGCATGGCTGTGACCTGCGACAAATCGCTCTGGATCTCCTGATTTGCAGCTTCCCATGATTCTTTGTCAACCCAGTTTGGCTCTACCGCAGGCTCCAAAGCCTCGGCCGCCTGTCTCTCTTCAACCATGGCCAAAGAGTCTGTGATCCTTGTTTCCAGACCAAGGAGCATGGCTGTAACACGGGACAAATCGCTCTGGATTTCCTGATTTGCAGCTTCCCAAGATTCTTTGTCAACCCAGTTTGGCTCTGCGGCAGGCTCCAAAGCCTCGGCCGCCTGTCTAGCGTCCATGGCAGCTAGCGTTTCCAGAATACCTGTTGTGACCGTATCTTGGGCAGATTGGACTTCCTCTAAGTCCGTCAGCATCACCTGCATCAAGGTTAAGGCCTCTAGAATCTGCGAATTCGCAGAACTCCAAGTCTCCTTGTCCACCCAATCAGGTTCCAAAACGGGCGCGGAGGCTGCCTCCAACTGCCTGGCCTCGATCGCTGTCAATGCATCTGTTATCGTAGATAGCTGTTCTACCCACGGTTGGCTTTCCAGTAGCTGCAAAACCTCTTTCGTCACAGACTCTTGTGTAGACTGCCTTGTTTCCGCATCAGTTAGCATGGTTGTTACCGACGACAAGTCTTTCTGGATTTGCTCGTTCGACGCTTCCCAAGAGGCTATTGCCTCGATTGCGTCATCCTGTTTTGCATAGTTGCGGAAGAGATACACATTGAGAACCATTGAAACCAGTACGAGCACCACTAAAACAATCTGCAAGCTGTCCGTCTTTTTTTCTTTACTCTCAGCCGTCACATTACCCCCTCCTTGGTTTGGTTTTTTGCTACAATGTTGATTCTGGGAATACTGCCACCACTTTCCATACTTGTTTCGATAGGTGACGAGGTCTTTCCTCCCTAAGAAATCCTAAAGAAACGACTTCCTTTAAAAGATGTTGTCGAAAATTGAAGCTTTGTGAAAAAGGGAAACCGCCCCCGGTGCCAGAACTAGACATTGGCTTGGATAGACATAATGAATCTGCAGAAGAGGTGAGGATATGTCCGAAGACATGATCAAAAAATACAGACGGCATGCGCGCGCCTTCCGTATCGTGGTTCCACTAGCCCGTCCCGTTCTGCGCTGGATTTTCCGGCTCGAATCGGAACCGGCCACCGATATGCAAGGACCCTTCCTTGTCTATGCTAATCACAACACAGATCTCGATCCTGCCCTCGTACAACTGAGTTTTAAAGAAATGATCTACTTCGTGGCCAGCGAGCATATTTTCCGGGTTGGTCTGCCCTCCCGCCTCCTCGTCCGCTATTTTGACCCCATTTCCCGGCTCAAAGGAAGCACCGACATGGGTACTGTCAGGGATGTAATGCGGCGGCTCAAGGATGGAAAAAATGTGGGTATTTTTGCCGAAGGCAATCGCTCCTTTCATGGTGTCACGGGGCCCATACCCCCTTCCATCGGCAAACTTGCCAAGGCCTGCAAAGTGACCCTGGTTACCTATAAGTTTGAAGGAGGCTATTTTACCACACCGCGCTGGGCCTATACGCTTCGCAGAGGTCGGATGCGCGGCTATGTCGTCCAAGTGTATCGGCCGGAACAACTAAAGGAGATGAGCGCAGAGGAAATCAGTGCGGCCATAGAGGCAGACCTGTTTGAAGACGCCTACACGCGGCAAGCCACGGAGAAGGTTCGTTACAGGGGCAAGCGCCTCGCTGAGGGACTGGAAACGGCCCTTTTTATCTGCCCGCAATGCGAACAGATCGGCACGCTAGCCAGTCGCGGCAGCGAGTTCTTCTGTACCTGTGGTTTGAAAGCGAGCTATGACGAGTATGGATATTTAAGCGGCGCACCATACTCCACTGTTACCCAGTGGGATGCTTGGCAAGGGTCGAGGCTGGCTGCGATCGCTCAGAATCTTGAGGATGGGCCCGCTTTCGGCGACAGAAATGTCATACTCACCCAAGTCAAAGGGGACCATACCACCGAAACGGTGGATGCAGGGTGCGGAAATCTCGCCATGTATCGGGATCGGATTGTCTGTGGGGATCTAAGCTTTGCTCTAGGCGACGTTTCCGATATGGCTCTCTATGGCCGGGGGAATATTGCCTTCACGAGTCAGACCAAGCACTATGTGATCACCGCCGGTGCCGCATTCTGTGGACGGAAGTACTTGGAGCTGTACAACCTATTACAAAGAACGAGGTGAACTATGGACTTTACATCAGCAAACACTGGACTATGGAGTGCCATCATCCAATTGGGAATTATCGCAGCCACCATCCTAGCAGCCAACGTCTTGAGGCGTAAGATTCCAGTCATTCGCAGAACACTGATGCCTACCGCGGTTTTGGGGGGTTTCATCCTTCTGATCGTACGCAATACGAAACTGATGGGCATCGACACCATGTTTTTGGAGATGATCACCTATCATTGTATCGCGATCGGGTTTATTGCCCTCTCCCTGCGCATCCCCAGCCCTGACAAGACCGGCAGTACAGACAGCCTCACCGCTCCAAAAAGCGGAGCTTTGATCATCTCGACCTACGTGATCCAGGGTATCATGGGACTTATCATTACCCTTGGTCTGGCTTACACATTCATGCCCAATCTGTTCAAGGCAGCCGGCATCCTGCTGCCCATGGGCTATGGACAAGGTCCAGGGCAGGCCAACAATGTTGGTGGCATGTATGAAGCCCTGGGCTTTGCAGGAGGCCGCTCCTTTGGACT
The DNA here is from genome assembly GCA_012838305.1 of Bacillota bacterium. Lineage (GTDB taxonomy): Bacteria > Bacillota > Limnochordia > Darwinibacteriales > Darwinibacteriaceae > UBA5420. The sequence goes on from DUPN01000046.1 coordinate 3,512, forward strand.
TACCATTGCCGCATCGGGATATCTGGTTGCCTGTATCGTGGGAGTTGCCTATTTGAACTGGCTCGTTCGCACAGGCAAAGCGAAGGTACAGCACTATGATGAAGTGGAAGAATCCATGTCGGTGGATAAGTTCCAGGACCGAAACGAAATCCCCGTGTCCGAGTCCATTGACCGCTTTTCGATGCAGGTGACTCTGGTCTTGATCGTCTACTTGATCACGTACTTAGTGCTCCATGGACTCTCAGCGCTGGTGGCATCGGCTGCCCCCGGACTTTCCAGTACCCTCAAACCACTCTTGTGGGGCTTTAACTTTGTTGTTGGAGCCCTAGTAGCCATCGGGCTTCGGGTTGTCTTCAAGGGTCTAAGAAAGACCAAGCTGATGACCCGGCAATACCAGAACAATTATCTCTTAAGTCGTATCTCTGGGGTTGCCTTCGATATTATGATTGTAGCCGGAATTGCCTCCATCGATATTGCCGACCTCTCCGGGCTCTGGATTCCCTTTATCCTCATCTCCATCGCCGGCGCAGTGGGCACCTACTATTGGCTGAAACGGATCTGCCAAGTAATCTATCCCGACTACTTCTATGAAGGAATGGTCTCCATGTATGGCATGCTCACGGGTACCATCAGCTCAGGTGTGCTCCTCTTGCGGGAAATCGATCCCGACTTCGACACCCCCGCCGCCAATAACCTTTTGACAGGGAGCAGCTTTGCCATTGTTATGGGGGCACCAATGCTGCTTCTGATTGGGCTGGCCCCCGTATCGCCGCTCATGGCATTTGTTACCCTAGGTCTTTTGTTCGTCTACCTAGTACTCCTCCTACTCTTCTTGTTCAAAGCCAAGGCAAGGAGCTAAGCCCCAATTCGAAAGGTGACCTGATTAAAAAAGGCCCCAGAGTGGATCTGGAGCCTTTTTTTATGCAATGCCCACGGGGCTATGGATGGTTTGCATACCTAATGTTCGTGCCGGTACGGTAACTACCAGCAGCAGCATCCCAAATACCTTTCCAATCACCCATCTGTGGTCCAGCGCCGCCTCCAACCTGACCTCCTCGGGCTACATCCCGGTACGATGTGAAGGTAGCTTCCTCAAAATTGTCAAAGCAAGCTCCTTCATAAAGCCCGATCTCCTGGTCTTGCCATACCCTTACAACGGTGCCGGATCCTAGCTTGACTATGGTGCCAAAAAACTGGGCGGTTTCATTGAGGACATAGGGAACCTGCGTGTTCAGCCAGTTCAAAGAAGGGGTGGTATTATCCCTAAGCCCACCTTGAACATAGATTGCGTCGTAGGTGTTGCGCTCAATCGATAGACCGTCGTCGGTGTCAATGCCAAGACCAATCTGGAGGGGGTATTCATTATATTCAAATGTCGAATCGATCATGCTGCTCTGGGAGGAGAATACATCGAGTCCCCGTAAGTTGTGGGCAAACACTGTGCTGCTAACAGCGATACCTGCAGAATCTTGATCGTCACTGAGAGCGGCTCGTTCCTCCATACGATGGGCCTTGGTGCCGCCGTAGCGAACTCGGCAATGATCAAGGATAGCCTTGCCTCCAGGTGCAATGTAGATACTTCCCCAATCTCCAGCCAAGGGCATGGCACCGATTCCACTGCTTTGCCCTCCATACTGATCATCGTGGACCGATGTAAAGACCACTGGCCGTCCTGGTTGTCCCTGGGCTTCCAGTCGGCCATATACCTCCATCGCCGTGCGGTCGAATTTGACTGTGGTGCCGGGGAGCAAGCGCAAACTCCCGGTTTGGGTAATGGTTGAGCTGGAGGTCAGCACAAAGGCGACTTCTGTCGCACCCCAGATCACCTCAGTTGTGAACTCGTTGTCATCCCCGCTTCCAGGGGATCTTACAAATATCCCTTGGCGGATGTTCTTGTCCATGGGGCGCAAGGGATTATGAAATAGATTGTCGTCACCGATACTCACATTAGCAGGGATGACCAGCGGTACTTCATTTCCATAGAAGGCGTTACCGACCAAGTTTACGCTGGATACACCGCTCAGATCAAGACCAACTCCCTTGGAAAAAGCAAACGTGCAATTGGTTACGGTCACATGCGCAGCATCACCCGAATCAAGCATGGCCTGGGATGGGCCGCCCCCGCCATAGTAAAATTCGCAAAAATCAAACTGGCTACCGCTTGGGCTGCCTAAAAACACTCCGCCCCAATCTCCGCTGTCTGGAGCGGCACTTGGATCCTGGTGGATCCCTCCACCCCGCTGGTGGTCCAAAAGTGAGGTGAAGACGATGGGAAACGCAGGCGTTCCCACAGCCTGAATCGTTCCAGAACCTTGGGTAGAGATGCCATTGGCCTGGCCGAATTTGATGATGGTACCCGGTGCAATGTGCAGAGCGCTCTGGACATAGATCTCGTAGGGATTGTCAATCACGTAGATCTGATCGGGAGTCCAATGGGTTGGTTCATCGATGTCTGCGTTCACATAGACGACATCGCTCCCGGCCAGAGGAGTTCCGATCTTGATCGTCCAGGTCTGCGACACGACGCCGCCTCTCCCATCTGTGACCTCTACCTTCACCTTGGCCAGACCGGTGTGCTGCGGAGCCTGCCATGTCACCGCGGTACTGTTATTGGCCGCGGTCAAGGTGCCATCCCCGGTCATGCTCCAGGCAGAGCTAAGTGTATCGCCATCCGGATCCGAGGCGAGAAAACTCAATTCCACCTCGCCGCCAAGACCCACTGGAATAATATCTTGACTGGGTACAAAAGTGTCAATCCTCGGAGGCTTGTTGGAAGAACCCCCTGTACACCCCGGGATTAACAGTACGAGTCCTAGCAAAAAAGCGATGCGTCTATTCCGATTCATGCTGCCTCACTCTCAATCTTTAGTCCATAAGATATAAGCGGGAACGGTAGATATAGAGCGCTACAGGCTGCTCCTGGAGTTCCTCGCCGTAGTAAAAACAAAAGCCCGCTCTGCGAACGCGTCCATCGCCATAGTGGAGAATGAGCGTGAAGTCCCTGATCGCATACCAGCCTTGACCAGGCTGCATAGAGGCCTCACGGCCTGGAGTACCGTAGTCTTCGGGAAGGAGCAGGTAGTCGCCTTTAAAGAGACCTAAATCAACAAAGGTGCCATCCCTGTGAAAGACGATAATGGGCTTGTAGTCCGGGTAGAGCTCAAGATTAAAGGCGTCGCTGCGTACGATATGGTAGGTCCATGCCCCCTCAAGCCTCTTGAAGTCTACAGGCGCAAGCCTGCGGTATCTGTCACCCCTGAAGACAATTTGGCCCTGTGCATCGATTTCAATCGGTTCATTGGGATAACCTTCCCGGGTAAAGATGCCTGTGCGGCCTTCCGTCTGATAGGTGCCCCACACTTCCCTGTCTTCCGTCTTGAGCCGGTCTCTGTCCAAGCCGTGCAGACCCTCGAGGGGAAGGTCATAGTAGATTTCGCCATCGTCAAACAGCACGAACCAGTAGGGTATTTGCCCCCGAATCCCCGTCCAGCCCCATGTGTCCACATGGGCTATGTAGACTTCATAGCTGTTTGCTTGGACACGGTCCTCTCCACCGAACGCGAACAAGAACGAGACAAGAGACAATAGGATCATGAATGCATTCCTGTTTGCGTCCACGATTCCACCTCCTTGCCTCCCAGGGCGGTTTCTTTCTGCGCAGCGCAAGTCCGTTAAGGCACAAATGCCCAGTCATTGCCATAGTATTCTGGTATGGGCCGCCGCTACTTGCGCTGCTTCGTATCCTTTTTCTAGCAATACTCTGCAAATCCTCCAAGGTCCACACACCTGCATCCCTTGTTTGATTCTACGAAAACACATTGTTATTTTTTTACTGATTTCACCCCTCTTTTCACAGAATGCAATACAGTGAGGAGTTTTTTGGCAGATTTGTGCGATAATCTTCCCACTATGTCTCTAGAAGCACAAGGAGAACTGCTTCTTACCACGAATATAGAATTAGGAGTAGAATTGGCTCTGCTGGTACCTATGCAACAGCAACTTCGGGCAGAAGGAGATGAAATACCAGAGATCGGCTCGCTGTTCATGGTTGTATACAGGGATGATGCTCCTGATTAGAAGGCTTCTATTTGGAGGGATCTTCGTGAATTGGTTTGCTGTATCAGTAGTTGTTGCACTGCTGTCGTTTGGGACGGCCGCGTACCTCTACGCCTGGGTGAAGAAACAGGATTCCGGGAGTGAACGAACGCAGCACATCGGACGACTGATCCGCGACGGTGCCAATGTCTTTCTGGCCCGGGAGTACCGTTTGCTCCTTTACTTCGTGTTAGTGGTTGCCGGATTCATTGTGTTGTTTCTGCCCCAACCAATCTGGCAAGGTAAGCCTCTGGACAACGTATGGATGGCTATTTCCTATATTGCTGGATCGGCCTTCTCGGCTCTAGCCGGGAAAGTCGGCATGACGGTGGC
>DUPN01000047.1 GCA_012838305.1 Bacillota bacterium
AAAGATATACGTGGCAACGTTGTTGCGAGATTGTCGAAGGGAGTTGAGCTATGCCTAGGGGACCAAAACCCGATGATCGTCGAGATAATGTGGATAAGCTCAGGGAGCAAGTGGTGAATACGATCGAGAACCTCGAAGCCTCCCATGACACGTTACGCATGGATCTTCCGGAGGAACAAAAGGAGGTTATACGGGCGAAAAATCGCCGCCGGAAGCAGTCCATAGCAGGCAAGCGCGAAGAAATACGCGATGAGTATGCGTTTCAGCAGAAACAGGATGAATGAATGCAGTATCTAGCCACTCCAGTCACAAGCTGGGGTGGTTTTCTCTTTGCTGTCACAAGGAGAAAGCGGGCCAAGCAAGAACATAGGAATCAAGCACGGGGAAAAAGGGGAATCATGATGGCAAATCTCAAGTACATTCAGCACGTTTATGAAGAACTTCACAAGTATCCGGAGATATCTCTGGAAGAGTTCTGGACTGCAGGTTTTGTGGCGGAAGAGCTGCGTAAAATGGGTTTCAGCGTCCAGACGAAGGTGGGCGGCGAAGGAGTGGTGGGGCGGCTTGAGCTGGCAGGTCCCGGGCAGACTTTTGCCTTCCGCTCCGACATGGACGCCTTGCCTGTTTTGGAGGAAACGGGGGCATCCTATGCTTCGCAAAATGAGGGAGTGATGCACGCCTGCGGTCATGACAGCCACATGGCCATGCTCCTGGGAGTTTGCAGATATGCATCGCAGCAGAAACAGAACCTAAAAGGCACTCTGATGGCCATCTTCCAGCCTGCAGAAGAAATTGGAGCGGGCGCCAGAGCCATGCTGGAGGGGGGGCTCTTCGCCGCAACAAAACCCCATCGCCTTGTGGGGATTCACAACTGGCCCAGTCTTCCCGCGGGACAATTGGGGCTCCAAGAGGGACCCATCAGCGCATATGCCGACACATTTAAGGCTGCCTTTTTGGGCCAAGGAGGGCATGGCGCCCTGCCCCACAAGACGAAGGACCCTATTGCCATGGCCGCGATGGCGGTACACAATGCCTTTGCCTTAGTCCAGCGCAGCTTCAATGCCGCCTATCCCCAGACCCTATCCTTCGGAGTCATTAAGGGCGGTACCAGAGCTAATGTGATCCCTTCCAAGGTCTCGGTGGAAGGGACAGTTCGTACCGTTCGCACAGAAGACCAAGACAAAATGATCGGCCTTTTGCACCAGGCCTTTGAGACCAGCTCTGCTCTCTACGGAGGAGAGTATGTCCTGGAGTATAGAAAAGGCGTGGATGCGGTGGTGAACAGCGCTGCTGTTGTGGGGGAGCTGCGGAGCATCTTTGAGAGGAGGATTCCTGCGATACCTGTGGTGACCCAAGGGTTAGCCAGTTTGATCGGGGAAGATCTAGCCTATTACCTGTATGAAGTACCCGGTGTTTTGCTCTATGTTGGATCGGGACAGCAAGGTTTGGTGAACGAATTACACCATCCCAGTTTCTTAGTGCCAAGGCAGACTCTGGAGACGGGGTATAGGGCCTTAACCAGCATCGTAGATGAATATCTGGGATAAAAAAGACCGGCTCAGGGCCGGCCTTTTGCATCAGTCTTAAAGATGTCTAAGAGTCTTGGACAGTCTCTCCATGGCTTCCTGGATCAAGACCCGGGGGCACCCGATGTTCATGCGCTGAAAGCCTGCGCCTGTGGGGCCAAACCTGGCGCCGTCGTTGAAGGCGAGTCCAGCTTGGCGTACAAAGAATTGGTTGAGATCGTCCCACGGGATCCCAAGATCTCGGCAATCGAGCCAGAGTACAAAGGTGCCTTCTGGCTGAATCACCCTAATTTTCGGGGTAATTTTCGCTAATTCATCGGTGACGAAGCGGACATTATCCTCCAAATAGGTGAGGAGTCGATCCAGCCACTCTCCACCTTCTCGATAGGATGCTTCGGCGGCAACAGGGCCAAAAATCCCCACATGACCCAGGGAAAGACGCTGCAGCTGGGCTGAGAACGTCGACCTTAGCTCCTCGTTGGAGATAATGGCATTGGACATGTACAGGCCAGCGAGGTTAAAGGTTTTGCTTGGCGCCATAAAGGTCAGGGTTTGATCAGCGATCTCCGGTGACAGGCTGGCCAGGGGAATGTGTCGATGCGCAGGAAAGGCTAGGTCGGCCCAGATTTCGTCAGAAAATACTGTGACTCCGTATTTTCTGAGCAGTTCGCCGAGGCTCAAAAGCTCCCCTCGGCTCCACACTCTTCCCACGGGATTGTGGGGGCTGCAGAGCATCATCGTCTTTACTCCGGAGCGGAAGATGTCCTCGAGCTCCGAGAGGTTCATCCGATACTGGCCATCCTTCCAAACCAAGGGATTTTCCACCACCGTTCGCCCATTCTGCTCTACGATGGTAAAAAAGGGTGGATAGACAGGGGGCTGAATGACCACTCTGTCGCCGGGTTCGGTTAGGGCCAAGAGCGAAAGGACAAGACCTGAAACAACCCCTGGACAGTGACTGAGCCAAATAGGATCAACCGCCCAGTTATGCCGGGCGGCGAGCCAATTGAGTACCGCCTCAGTCAGACTCTCCGGTTTTTTTTCGTAGCCATAGATGCCATGGGCAGCCCTTGCTGTAACGGCGCGAACCGCCGCTTCCGGGGCGCGAAAATCCATGTCAGCCACCCACATGGGCAACAGGTTTTCCTGGCCAAATACGTCAAGAACGCCGTCCCACTTCACGCATTGTGTATTGCGGCGCGGGACTCGCTGATCAAATTGGCACTCCATTCTTACACCTTCCTTGCCACACCGGTTTTTCTTGCGGTTTCGGCTACGGCTTGGGCGACCACTGGAGCCACCCTGGTATCAAAGGGAGATGGAATAATGCAGTTAGGGGTGGGGTTTTCGATTAAACTGGCAATGGCAGAGGCTGCCGCGACTTTCATCGCATCGTTAATATCTTTGGCCCTCACATCCAAAGCACCTCGGAAAATCCCAGGGAAGCCAAGGACATTGTTGATTTGGTTGGGATAGTCTGAGCGTCCTGTGGCAACAATGGCTGCGCCGGCCTCAAGGGCCAAGTCCACTGCAATCTCCGGTTCGGGATTGGCCAAAGCCATAATGATCGGCTGCCCATTCATACCCCGCACCATCTCTTGGGTTAGAACATTGGCAGCGGATACGCCGATAAATACATCTGCTCCCACCAGTGCTTCTTGGAGAGTCTGCTCTTTGCTGCCGGGATTGGTGATCTGGGCAATTTCTTCCTGAATGGGGTTGTTCTTGGGATCACCGGGGATTAAGCGCCCTCTGCGCCCGCAGGCAATGATGTTCTTATACCCATCCTGCACGAGCAGGCGAATAATGGCGCCGCCGGCCGCTCCAATTCCGTTGACCAAAATAACGGCATCTTTGTCTTTGCCAACAACCTTAAGTGCGTTGATCAGTCCGGCCAGGGCCACGACCGCGGTGCCGTGCTGGTCATCATGGAAAATGAACATGTTCGTTTCGGCCTTAAGGCGCGCCTCAATCTCAAAGCAGCGCGGAGAGGAGATATCCTCCAGATTGACCCCGGCAATGGTTGGCTCGAGGGACTTGACAATCTGGACAATTTCGTCCACATCCTGGGTGTTCAGGCACAGGGGGATGGCATCCACATCGCCAAATTCCTTAAAGAGGACAGCCTTGCCTTCCATAACAGGCAAAGCTGCATCGGGTCCAATGTTGCCCAAGCCTAAGACGGCCGAGCCATCAGACACGATGGCGATTGTGTTTCCTTTCCAAGTGTAAAGCCAAGCTGTTTCTTTGTTTTCTGCAATTCTCCTGCATGGCTCTGCTACCCCTGGGGAGTAGGCTATGGACAGCTCTGCTGCGTTTGTCACCTGTGCTTTACTGGTGATCTCTACCTTACCCCGCCATTCTTTGTGCTGTGCTACAGCTTTCTCGTAAATGTTCAATCCGCGTTCCTCCTCGTCTTCTATGTGTAGCGGCTATTGATGCGGCGGCTACAAGTGTTCAGTTCGTTTTACCTGTCCTATGCGGTACCATTGGCTCTTTGTCTTAACAAGCTGACCAGCTCCTCCAAGAACTCTGCAGCGCTGAGCATATCACCTTCGCTGGGCAAATGGTCCCCGTAGAGAATATCATTGCGCAGCTTCTTGATATGTTTTAGCTTTTCGACGGTTTTGTCATCCAGAGAGACATCGGGGGGCAGTTCTCCATTGGTAACACTATGGAGTACATCTCCCGCCACTTGTTCCGATGCAATCCACTGCCGCATAAAGGATCCCAGGCTCTCGGGACCCGAGAAATACGAAGCGTATTCCTGGGGTGCCCCAAAGGGGTCGGAACGTCCCACGGTCATGCGGGCCTCGTTAAAGGCACTGTAATAGTCTGGGTTGCTCTGGAGGATCCGATCCGCAATCTGCTGGGCCAGGGGCTGTTTGACCGAACCCAAATCACACTTCTGCAAAATGGGTCTGAGGGCCGGAACAGAGTTGAGACCAGTGGCCTTGAGAAAGTGGAACAGCACGTCGGTGCGCCCGATAAAGGGCTCAGTGTCTGTGCGCTGGGAGGCCTTGCGGGTGAGATCATACAAGTAGGATGAGAGCTCATAATGGTTGGAAAAAGGCTGCCGCTCCGTATTGATCCGGCGCTTGACCGCAGTTTGCAGACGCTCGAGGGCGATTTCTCCCGCGTGCATCAGGCCGTTGAGCTCGTCCAAAATGGCATATTCTTCCTGTGACAAAAAACCCTCCGTGGACTTATAGACCAGATCGTGCTCCACCTCGGCCCAGGCATGCATCAGTACAGAACCGACCTGCAGTTCGATGACATAATGTGCCAGATGCTGATCTACGGGGGGAAGGGTTTCAGGCTTGAGACGCAGGCGGTAGTGACGGCCAACGTAACCTAGAAACCTTTTCTGGTACGCTCCCGGATGGCGCAAAGCCTCCGGAAAGTCCTTGACATGGTCCACATTGAAGTGAGAACGAACAAAACTATCGATTTCTTCCCGATCTCCGGGAAAGTAGAGGGCAATGCGTACCCCGGCTAGATCCACGATGTCCTCGTAGATTTCCTCTATGCTTTGGTACGCCTTGTCCTTGTTTCTATTTTCGACTTTGGACGTGAGACTGTCAAGTCTCTTGGCCCTTGAGGTGACTAAGGCTCTTAACCCTCGCCTTTTTAGTGCACTCTCACATTGGTAAGCGCAGGTTTGGGCTAGGTGTTCATAGTGATTAATCTTGCTTTTATAATCGTCGATGAACTCGCTGATCAAAGCCATGGCGCTCTCCTATTCTTTGCTTAATTTCCTTTCTGCCTAGAACAGATTGATTTGCCATAACACCCAGGTTACACTGAGGCTGCTGAGGGTATAGACAGCATAGTAGAATCTCTGCCACCCACTGCCTCCGGCGGTGGCGAACAGATAGACAGTTGTCAGCACCATCAGCGCAGCCAGCCCCATCAGAATCTTCGCAAAGAACAGGGCGGCCTTAAGGGTGGCTGTTGCCTCCAGCACAACGAGGGGGACTCCCAAACTTGGGTGGGTGGTTCCCATCGCGTCGCCCAAGAGGACCAGCACAGTGATGAAGCACAGGATGAACAGGACCGCAAGGACCTTAGGCGCGGTCAGGGACTGCCGTCTGTGATAGGGCTGCAATAGGCTCCTAATCCACCCTAGTATTGTGACAAGCATAATTAGAACCGAAATGACCAGCAGAGTGATGAAAAAAGCAGGCGTCTGGTACCATACGGTCCGCAGCCACGTACTAGGTCCCGGAAAATAAACCCTTGTGACCTTGCCGTCGTCAAAGCCAAAGGCGATCTTGTGAGAACCGTGCAGCTCCTGAAAGAGATTGGGGGCAATCTCTCCGTAGCGGCTGCTTTCTCCTTGGGCGCGCAGGACCACATAGCCCTCCTTGTCTACGCTGATATCCATGGGCTGAAACACCCGTGTGATGGACTCCACCCCCGTGAAGTTGCTGCGGGCAGAGTGGAAGATGCCGGAGTAGTTGTTCTCTGTTCCGGGGGTAACGGGGCGGGGTACGGCGGGTTCAGGGTGGATATTGGGAAAATACCGATCCATAAATCCCTCAAAGAGAATGCGGGTTCCCTGATCCCCAACGGCCCTATTATAGGCTATGTACAGTCCAACCTGCTCCTCGGGCAAAAAGTAAAGGCCGGTGGAAAACAGCAGGGTTTGCCCCCCGTGGGAGAGGACCCTGCGCCCATTGTAATTGGCCTCAATCAATCCATAGGTCATGCCCGGGATCTCAGGATGACCGGAAAACTGCTGGGCTTGCATGAGCCGGGCCGTTTCTTCCTGAAGAATCCTTGGTGTCTCTATCTCTTCTGTCCCTTCGGGGGCATTTTCTTCTCCCGGGGATAGCGTGTCCCCTTGTGGTTCAAGGGGTAGACCCAAGTTGAGCTGGGTCATGATCAGGCGGGCCATATCATGGGTTGAGCTTGTCAGACCGCCTGCAGGGTAGGCCTGCACATATTCAAATCCACCAGCGACAAAGCCCGCATCGTCTTGGCGATATCCCTGGCTCATCCTGCTGGCAAGGGAATCTGGCAGGGGCTGGTCAAAGGTGCTCGATGTCATCTGCGCGGGTTTGAAGATGTGTTCTTCCACGTAGGCGTGAAATTCCTGTCCACTGAGGCGTTCCACGATGTAGGCCGCCAAAGCGGTACCATAATTGGAATAGGCCATAACGGAACCAGGCTGAAAGACTCGGGCGGGAAGGTGCTCTTTGACATAGGTACTCAAGGAGTTCATCTTCTCAGGGCCGGAGACAAACAGCTCCATCACCGTTTCCTCAAAACCCGCGGTGTGGGTCATGAGATGATGCAGTGTGATCGGGGGAGCTTCTTGTCGCGCTATTTTCGAGGGGATGGAGAAATCGAGGTAAGCATTAATGTCGGTGTACAAATCCAGGCGCCCCTCTTCCACCAACTGCATTACAGCGGTCCAAATCAGGATCTTCGCATTGGACCCGGGACGGTGCAGTGTATATTCTGGATCCATGGGGATCTGCCTCTCCAGATCGGCATAGCCATAACCTTTGCTGAACACGATTTCGCCGTCTTTGACCACCGCCACAGTGGCTCCTGGTATGCGGTGGTTGGTGAGCTGCATACGCACTGCTCCATCAAAAAAAGCCTCGAGTTCGGCGCGACTCTCCAAATCGGCAGCGTGAACCGAGGGTATCACCATGAAGAACAAAAGTAACAGCCAGGGCAATCCAAGGACTTGCTCACGGACTTTTCTCATTGATTCCCACCCCATAGTGAAGTAAGTCATATTGCCCAAGACTTCTCCAAAATGCGAGGCGGTTCCTTCCGTTCAGACAAAGATTTCTCCCCAGGAGTTAGCGGGGCCGGATCCAGGGTTTGGCCAGCCAGGCCACTAGGGCGAAGCGGAGAATTGCCAGGATCAAGAGGGGCAGGGGGTAAAACCAAGGCCGGTATGTAAACAGCCCGACATGCTCCACCACCTGGCTATAGCCGGTGGCCATCAGAGCCCAGGCCAAGATGTAAAGGTAGCCTAAGTAGTCATGTTCTTTGGGGAAAAAGTAGAGGAAAAAGATGACCACCAGACTCCAGGCCAGAGGAGCCAGGACCAAGTACCCACTGGCGTCAAACAGGCCGGGACTGGTGAATTCGAAAAAACCCAGCAGATCACCGAAGACCAGAGAAAACAAGTAATCATGCAGGCCCCCCAGGACGAGTCCATAGGGGATCAACAGTCGAAGTTCCGATCGGGGCAGGGCTATAAGCAAAAAAGCCGTCACAAGCGCAATGAAGACGGGGTAGAGCATCACCTGAGCGGTCATAGGCCTCCATCCTTTCCAACTGCCTGCTCAATTAGGGGTAGTATAACCATCCTCTTCCGGGATATTGCACATTTCTTCGCCCCGCGTTGACTAGCGCCTTTTTTCCCGCGCTGCATTTGTGTTATACTAAACCAGTGTCAGTCTTGCGAAAGGAATACCTCCCATGAATATTAGGAATGTAGCGATTATTGCCCATGTTGATCATGGTAAGACCACCTTAGTGGATGCGATTTTAAGGCAGAGCGGCATTTTTCGGGCGAACCAGAAGGTGGAAGACAGAATTCTAGATTCCAATGCCCTGGAGAAAGAACGGGGTATTACCATCTTGGCGAAGAATGTCTCGGTGCAGTTTGGCGATGTGAAGATCAATATTGTAGACACCCCCGGTCATGCAGACTTCGGGGGTGAAGTAGAACGGATTCTAAGTATGGTGGACGGTGCTTTACTGGTGGTCGATGCGGTGGAAGGACCCATGCCCCAGACCCGTTTCGTTCTGCATAAAGCTCTCCAGAGGGGTTTGGCTCCCATCGTTGTGGTGAACAAAATCGATCGTCCCGCAGCGGATCCCAATCGGGTCCTTGACGAAGTGTTTGACCTGTTCGCAGCGCTGGACGCCACAGAAGAGCAGCTGGACTTCCCCATCTTTTACGCTTCGGCACTTCACGGCTTCGCCAGCAGCGAGCTGCAGGACGTGCAGGGTGACGCCATTTCAGAAGGGGGCATTCTCCCCCTGTTACAGGGTGTGGTGGACTATGTACCCGCGCCGAAGGTTGAGACGGGTCCTTTGCAGATGATGGTCAGTAATCTTGAGTACAATGACTATGTGGGCCGCATGGCTTTAGGCCGCGTTGTCAGCGGCTGCCTCGTCAGCGGTCAGGAGGTTCTGCTCACCCACAGCGATAGGCCTGGTTCGAGAAGGGCCAAAATCAGCCAGCTCTACACCTACAAAGGTCTGGAGATGGCGGCGGTGGATCGGGTGACGGCAGGCGACATTGCTGCCTTTAGCGGTGTAGAGCAAGTCGAGATTGGCGAGACGGTCAACCAGGTGGATCAGCCCCGGCCTTTGCCCGCCATCTCCGTGGATCAGCCTACTTTAACCATGGTGTTTCGCGTTAACGACAGTCCTCTGGCAGGACGGGACGGACAGTATCTCACGTCCCGGCACTTGCGAGATCGTCTCTGGAGGGAAGCAAGGGTCAACGTGGCCTTACAGGTGAGGGAAGCGGATGCACCCGATCAGTTTCAGGTATCCGGCCGCGGTGAGCTCCATTTGAGTGTATTAATTGAGACGATGCGCCGGGAAGGATATAGCTTCTGCGTGACCAAGCCCGAACCTGTCCTGAAACAGACGGATCAAGGTGTGCTCGAGCCCTATGAGCGTCTCCATGTCGATGTTCCCCAGGAGTATCTGGGCTCCGTGGTGGAGCTGGTTGGACAACGAAGGGGGGAGCTTCAGACTCTGCACCAAGGGGGAGAAGGCCGCATGCGGGCAGAGTTTCTGGTACCGGCCAGAGGGTTGATTGGCTTTGCCTCCCAATTTCTCACAGAGACCAGGGGACATGGTATTATGCACCATGCCTTCGCACACTATGGTCCTTGGGCGGGTCCTATTGTCCAAAGGCAGACGGGAAGTCTTGTGGCTTGGGAAGCAGGTCTGGCTACGGCCTATGCCCTTCAGACCGCGGAGGAACGGGGTGTTTTGTTCATTGGCCCCGGCACAGAGGTCTACGGGGGGATGATTGTGGGAGAGCACAGCCGTGCCGGGGATCTGGAGATTAATGTGGCCCGGAAAAAACAGATGACAAATATGCGGGCCGCTGGGTCCGATGATTTGATCAAGTTGAACACGCCGCGGCAGATGAGTCTGGAGCAATACTTGGCGTATCTAGCCCACGATGATTGTTTAGAAGTCACCCCCGGCAGTCTGCGCCTGCGCAAACTGATTTTGGATCGCCATGCCAGGGAAAGGCAAAAGAAGAAAACGTAGCAACAGGAGTCTTACCTTTTGACCCGAAATACAGTAACGAGGTGATGGCATGTTTAAATTTGTTACCAAGGATACATGGGTTGGAAATAGGGTAAGGCAGTTTAAGATGGTGGATCATCCTGGAGCGGCCGCCACACTGGTGGTCCAGGACGGACGGGTTTTACTTGTGGAACAGTACAGACCCGCAGCGGGCCGGCACATGCTGGAGCTGCCCGCAGGCACCATTGACCGCTCAGAGCCGCCCATTGACTGTGCCCAGAGGGAGCTGCAGGAAGAAACGGGCTACACGGCCGAACACTGGGAACCCCTCGGACACCTCTATCCCACCCCAGGCTATACCAATGAAATTCTCTATCTTTTCCTGGCCAGTGGGCTCGAGAAGGGGGAGCAGCACCTCGATGAGGGCGAGGATATTCGGGTTCGGTGGGTACCTCTAAGCGAAGTGGAAGAACTGATTGACCATGGCGGCATCAATGATGCCAAGACGATCATTGCCGTTTTGAAGTACATCCGCAAAGAAGGTAAAAAAGCAGAGGAAGTCTGCTAGACTTCCTCTCTTAACAGGTGTCTGATGGCGGCAACATCTTCAGGACTGCCAATGTCCTGCCAGTAGCCTGTGATTTTATGGGCTTTGATGGCCAGGCCAGCCTCCACCATGTCTCGAATGGCACCGCTCAGCTCATACTCTCCCCTTTGGGACTTTTCTTGTCTGCGCAAGTAGTCGAAGACCGCAGGCTGGAGGACATACACTCCGGCGTTGTTCCAATTTGTGGTCGATTGGCCCTGGGGTGGTTTTTCAATGATTTTCTCCACATAGCCTTCGCTGTTGAGATAAACGGCGGCTCCCTGTGCGGGGTCGTCCATCCAGTTAACGGAGCTCACTGAGGTCTCTTCCTCACGAGACAGCTTGAGCATGGCCTTGTAGTTTGCAGGGTCAACTAAGATGTCTCCGTAGGAGACCATGAAAGGCTTTCCGGCAGCTACCTCTGCTGCGAGCAGCACAGCCCGGCCCGTTCCATACAGGCTCAAATCTTGCTTCAAATAGGTGATTTCGACTCCCAGAGATTCGCCCCTTCCGTATCTTTCCTCAATCATTTCTCCCAAATAGCCGATGATGACTGCAAAGCGGTGGATTCCCGCTTCTTTCATTCCCAAGACGATCCGTTCCAGACAGGTCTGTTCACCGATGGGCAAAAGGGTTTTGGGCAGATTTTTCCCCAATTCTTTGAGCCGCGTACCCTTGCCCGCTGCTAGAATCACACCAAGCATTTATCGATCTCCTTCATCCGATGGTAATTTAAGATAGTCGTCACTGAACACGGCGGCCTTCAGCTCGGCCGCCTGATACGGGGAGCTGGTTTCATAGGCCAGCCTCAAAATGGGTTCTGTACCCGAGAAGCGGATAGAGAACCAGTTATCATTGCTGAAATAGAACTTGACACCATCGATATACGATGTTTTTTGCAGCTTCCAGGGGAACGAAGGCAGGTACCGTTCGTCGATCAGGATTTTGTTCAGACGGTCCCGATCCCGGGGATGGTAGTAAAGATTCACATCTCCAAAGTAGAGGGTGCCGTATTTCTCATTGATCTCTGCCAGAAGCTGGCTGAGGGTCTTGCCCGTCTTGGCCAGCATTTCCACGGCAAGTAGAGCTGCCAAGATTCCGTCTTTACCATTTACATGTCCGCGGATCTTCAGTCCGCCGCTGCTTTCTCCCCCGAGGAGCAAGTCCTCTTCATCCATCTTCTGGGAGATGTGTTTGAAACCCACCGGGACCTCGTAGGCTGGTTCGCCAAAGGAGTGGGCGATCCGGTCCAGGACGTGGCTGGTGGTGATGTTGCGAACCAGTCCTCCCTTTTCCCCGCGGTAGGCCTTTAAGTAGTAATAGAGGAGTTTTAGAATCTCGTTGGCATCAATGTAGTTGCCCCTTTCGTCATAGAGGCCGATTCGGTCGGAATCGCCATCGGTGGCAATGCCAATATGGTAGATGCCCTGTTTCATCAGGTACTCCATATCCTGCAGCGCTTCTCTGGAGGGGCTTGGTGCCCGCTGTCCGAACATGGTATCCCGGTCAGCGTTAATTAGATCCACGGAACAGCGCAGAGACGCTAAGCACATGGCCATAATATCCTTTGCCACACCAAACATGGGGTTAAAGAGCACCCTGAAATTCATCTCCTGGACAGCCTGTACATCGATCTGTGCCAACAGAGAGTCGATATAGGCGTTTTTGTTGGAATACTGCAAAACTCGGCCCTGCTCACAGGCTTCCTGAAAGGATACGGGCGGGGCCTTAAGATCAGGGATACATTTCAAAAGCTCTTCAAGGCGGCCTGTCACCTCAACGGGGGCGTCCTTGCCGCCCTCTACGATCACCTTGATTCCATTGTACTCCGAGGGGTTGTGGGATGCTGTGAGCATAATCCCCATGGCGAGGTTTTCTTGATCCACGGCATACATGAGCATAGGGGTGGGAACGACCTGTTCAATAAACCACACCTGGATATCGTTATGGACCAGGATTTCCGCGAAGGCTCGTGAAAAGCGGCCCGATAAGAAACGCAGGTCATGCCCTACTACCACAGGTTTGTGATCCTGGCCCAACTCTTGGAGGTAAAGGGCCACCGCTTGTGCCACCCGGCGCACATTATTGAAGGTAAACTCCTCTCCTATTACAGCGCGCCAACCTCCCGTCCCGAACTTGACCATCGCATTCACACCTTTCATCAGCATGTGGGAGGTATTCGCTTTGAGGACGGAGCTTTCCTTTTCCTGCAAAAAACCCATTTTGGGACCCTGTTTAGAGCATCACAAGGAAGACCAAGCCGACTACAATGCCAATCACTGCGCCAAAGGTGGAGGTTTGGGGATACTTTGGACTTTGGGCCTGGGGCAGCAGTTCATGGAAGACCAAAAAGAGCATAGCCCCGCCGGCGAAGGCCAGGGCACCGCCGAGGGTCGCAGGGGAGAGGGAACCTAAAAGTCCGCCGAGGAGCGCGCCGATTCCCGTGGGGATCCCGGTTATGATCGTTAGGACCACAACATGGAAGGAGCTGTACCCCCCTGCCCGCAAAGGTGCGGCCATGGCCATCCCCTCCGGGATGTCATGGAGAAAGAGGGCGAGGGCCAGGGAGAAACCGAGATGGGGCGAGGCCAGGTAGCCTGTTCCGATGGCCAGGCCTTCAGGCAGATTGTGCAAGGCGATACCCAGGGCAAGCAAGAAACCTGTCCTGACCAGGCCGGTGGAAGGCAGGCGGTCATGGTGGGCCCAGGACGCAGTGAGCTGGAGAGCCAAGACGCCCAGGAGAAGTCCGCAAAGCGTTAGGGCCAGTCCTCCCAGATCCAAGGCTTCTAAGATCAGGTCCTGGAAGACGACGGCTAACATAATTCCCGCGGAGAAGGCTAGCAGAAAGCGCAGAAAGTTCTCTTGGGGACGCCCCAAGAGGGCCACCAAAAGTCCTCCGGCTCCCGTACCCAGCACTCCAGTCATGGTTCCTAAGAACACGATGCGCCCCAGCTCCCACAAGATGGTATCCCCCTTTTTGGCATCCTGCTAACAGCCTATTACAGCGACACCGGGAATATTTGGCCGAACTACAGTTTTTTTGTCCAAACTATTGACATCGCAAATCCTTCTAGTTAGAATACACTTGTTTAGTGTTTCTAAACCCATAGTTTAGTAACACGAAACTATGGGAAGGGGTGAACGGGGTGAAAATCGGTGAAAAGATCAAGCGTCTGCGAACACAGCACAAACTCACCCAGGAAGAATTGGCTGACCGTTCAGAGCTTACCAAGGGGTTTATCTCCCAAGTTGAGAGGGAGTTGACCTCGCCTTCCATCGCAACCCTGGTCGACATTTTGGAAGCCCTGGGCACCAACTTACAGGACTTTTTCAACGATGAAGTTCCCGAAAAGGTGGTCTTTACCAAAAATGATGTGGCCATCAAAAACGACCCGGAACTGAAAAGTGAAATTCACTGGCTGGTACCCAATGCTCAGAAAAACGCCATGGAACCCATTTTGGTGCATATCGAGCCCGAAGGGCAGACACCTTTTGACGATCCCCATGATGGAGAAGAGTTCGGCTACGTGCTCAAAGGTCAGATTTTCCTGCACTTCGGCGCCAAGAAGGTTCGGGTCCGCGCGGGAGAATCGTTTTATTATCCTGCGCAAGCAGGTCACTATATCTCTAACGCTAGCAAAAGGCCTGCTAGTATCATGTGGGTTTCAACCCCACCTAGTTTTTAGATTCGTCTGCGGAAGGGGGAATTGTCATGTCCGACATCCTTGTTGAATTGAAGGCGGTATCCAAGTTCTATGATGAAACCGCGGCGCTGGACGGTATTGATTTGTACATTAGGAAGAACGAGTTCGTCACTCTCCTTGGTCCGAGCGGCTGCGGCAAGACGACCACTTTGCGTCTGATCGGTGGCTTCGAACAGCCTACAGCGGGGACAATCCTGTTCGAAGGGAAGGATATCGGAACTGTTCCACCCTACAAGCGCCGGGTCAACACCGTCTTTCAACGCTATGCTCTGTTTTCCCACCTTAATGTGTTTGAAAATATCGCCTTTGGCTTGCGGATCAAGCGAACGCCGGAAAAGCTGATCAAAGAAAAGATCAGCAAGATGCTGCAGCAGGTCAATCTGGAAGGCTATGAGCAGAGGGATGTAAATTCCCTGAGCGGCGGTCAGCAGCAAAGGGTGGCCATTGCCAGGGCTTTGGTGAACGAGCCGGAGATTCTTCTCCTGGACGAACCCTTGGCCGCGCTCGATCTGAAACTGCGCAGGGAGATGCAGCATGAGCTGAAATCCATGCAGAAGCAGCTGGGCATCACCTTCATCTTTGTCACCCATGATCAAGAGGAAGCCTTGTCCATGTCCGATACCGTGGTGGTAATGAAGGACGGGAAGATCCAGCAAATCGGCACCCCTGTCGACATTTACAATGAGCCAAAGAATGCCTTTGTGGCCGATTTTATCGGGGAGAGCAATATTGTCGATGGAATCATGCACCGGGATTATCTGGTGGAGTTTGCCGGTTCGAGCTTTGAGTGTGTGGACTTTGGCTTTGGTCCCGATGAAGAAGTCGATGTAGTTATTCGCCCGGAGGATCTGGTACTGATACCGGCGGAAGACGCCAGACTGACCGGCATCGTGCGCTCGGTGAATTTCTTGGGCGTGCACTATGAGATGATTGTGGAGGCAGACGATGAAACAGCGTGGCTGGTACACTCAACTCTGATGGCTCCCGTTGGATCCCGCATCGGACTGGGACTGGAGCCTGTGGACATTCACATCATGAAGAAGGTGAGAGAACCATGAAACGTTCTTCCCTGTTTCCTTATCTGATTTGGATGATTCTGTTTATCGTGGTTCCCATGTTTCTAGTGCTATACTACGCCTTTACCATTCCTACAGAAGCAGGCAGCACATGGTCACTGGAAAACTTTGCCAGATTCTTTGAGCCCGTCTACCTGAAAGTGTTGGGGCGTTCCCTGCGGCTCGCTCTAATTAGCACCGGAATTTGCCTCTTACTTGGGTATCCTGCGGCCATGGTCATGGCGGGCAATGCCTTTAGTCGCAAGAATGTGCTGCTGCTTCTTTTTGTGGTTCCCATGTGGATGAACTTTCTCTTGAGAACCTATGCCTGGCTGACCCTCCTGGAGCGCAATGGTGCGATTAATGTGCTGCTTACCAGCTTGAACTTGCCGCGCCTGCAGATCCTGTACACCAATTCTGCCGTCGTCTTGGGCATGGTCTACAATTTCCTGCCCTTTATGGTACTTCCCATTTACTCCGTGCTGAGCAAAATCGACAAAGGCGTTGTGGAAGCCGCGGGCGATCTGGGCGCGAATCCCTTTCGGGTGTTTACCAAGGTGGTTTTGCCCTTAAGCCTTCCCGGCGTGGTGTCCGGAGTAACCATGGTCTTTATGCCCGCCCTGACCACCTTTGTTATTTCCCGGCTGCTGGGCGGGGGGCAGTTTACCCTGATCGGCAATCTCATCGAGCAGCAGTTCCTTGTCGTGGACAACTGGGGTTTTGGTTCCGCCATTTCTGTGGTGATGATTGTTTTGATTTTGCTCAGTATGGCCATTATGTCCTTTTTTGAAGGGGAAGAAAAGGATGTGGCACTATGGTGAGGTTCTTGAAGCGAAGCTATATCTATCTTGTTTTCGCCTTTCTGTATATGCCCATTGCGGTCTTGATGGTCTACTCCTTCAATGATTCCCGCTCCAGAGGAGTGTGGGGTGGGTTCACCCTGCGCTGGTATGTGGAGCTTTTTCAGGACAGAACCATTATGAGCTCCTTGTATTCCACCCTGTTTATTGGAGCTACAGCAGCGGTGATTGCCACTATCATCGGCACCCTGGCCGCCATCGGCATCCACAACTCCAAGGGGATCCAGAAGAAACTGATTATGAATGTTACCTATCTCCCTGTACTCAATCCGGAGATTGTTACGGCGATTTCTCTGATGATTCTCTTCGTCTTTGCCAAGGTGCGTTTTGGCTATCTTACCCTGCTTTTGGCGCACATTACGTTCAACATTCCTTATGTGATTCTGTCGGTCCTGCCTAAGCTGCGGCAGCTCAACAAGCACCTTTATGAAGCGGCCCTGGATCTGGGATGTACCCCTGCAGGGGCATTGTGGAAGGTGATCGTCCCCGAGATAATGCCAGGGATCATTACCGGGCTCTTGCTCGCTTTCACGCTCTCCATTGACGATTTTGTGATCTCGTTCTTCACCACAGGCTCCGGGGTATCGACGCTTTCCATCACGATCTATTCCATGGCCAGGCAGGGGATTAAGCCCACACTCAATGCTCTGTCCACAATTATGTTCACCTTTGTGCTGGTGCTCTTGATCATTGTGAATGTACGGCAAGCTCGGGAAGAGCGGAAAGAAAGGAGTGGTAAGAATGGTTCGAAGAAAATTAGTCCTTATCGTACTGAGTTTGGTGATGCTTAGTCTGGGGTTGACCGGCTGCGGACAAGAAAAACCGACACTCTACGTGTATAACTGGGGCGACTATATGGATGAGGACGTCCTGAAAGAGTTTGAGAAAGAGTTTAACATGAAGGTTGTCTATGACACGTTCTCCACGAATGAGGACATGTATGTGAAGATTAAATCCGGCGGAAGCACGTATGATGTGATTTTCCCCTCCGACTATATGCTCACACGGATGCTCAACGAAGGCATGCTAGAGGAGATCGATCTGGAGAAGATCCCCAATCACAAGCATTTGGATCCCCGTCTGATGGGTACCGTCTATGACCCGGAGAACCGCTATTCCCTCCCTTATATGTGGGGTACACTGGGCATTTTGTACAACACAACCATGGTGGATGAGGAAATCGACAGTTGGGATGCCCTGTGGGATCCGAAATACAGTAAAGAGATTCTGATGCTGGACAGCCAACGAGACTCCATCGGCGCCGCCCTGCTGCGCCTGGGTTATTCCCTGAACACCCTTGATCTGGAGGAACTGGCAGAGGCCGGTGAGAGCCTCAGGGAGCAGAAGCCCTTGGTTCTGGCCTATGTCCTGGATGAAGGGAAGGATAAGATGGTGGCGGGAGAGGCAGCTCTAGCCCTGACCTGGTCGGGAGAGGCCATGTACGGCATTAGTGAGAATGAAGACTTGGCCTATGTCATCCCCAAGGAAGGCACGAACATCTGGTTCGACGTGATGGCCGTTCCCAAGGGGAGCAAGAATCTGGAAGGAGCCATGCAGTTTATGGACTTCCTCAATCGTCCCGAGATTGCACTGCGCAATACAGAATATATTGGGTATGCAACGCCGCACCTGGCCGCCCGGGCCATGCTTCCCGAGGAAGTTCAGAATGACCGGCAAGCCTACCCCCTGGATGAGGATCTGGAACATGCGGAGTTCTTCGTACACTTAGGGGAAACGCTCAGAGACTACGACCGCATCTGGACGGAAGTTAAAGCACACTAGTGACGTTTCATAAAAGCGGCTAACCGATTTCGGCTAGTCGCTTTTGCCGCTCATCTGCAGCACCACAGTCTCTATGGTATTGTCATATTGCAGTAAAGTGTGGGGGACTTCAGCAGTGTACCAGGCAGTCTTGCCCCGGTTTATCGTTACCTTCCAGGCCGGGGTGGATCCGGCAGGCGTCTCCAGTGATTCAGGACCTGTGACTCTCACCGTGACAGGTTCGAAGAGGGGTCCGTTGTCTCCGGTTTCGTGACGCCAGGTATAGGGTGCGAAGAGATAGGCGGAGCCCCTGTAACCCGGTGCAAAGGGCAGGGAACTGAGTACCCAGGGCCAACTGCTGTCTTCCAGGATCAGAGTCTCTACACCTTCCTCCAAGGGGACCTCAAAGGTCTGAACGGGCTGGGCTGCCTCCCTGTAGTGGACAAGGAACGTAAGGCCGTCGAAAGACCATATCGTCTCGCTTGAGCCGTGATCGAACTGGAATGTGGCTGTTCCTTGCAGGGGTGTACCGTCCTTTTGCCGCCAAGTCGCTTCGATTGTCTTTATGTGCTCACTTCCTAAGAAACGGCCCCCGTCTGTTTGGATGTCATAGGCCTTTTGCTCCGAACTCCAACTTAGAATGATCTTCTCTTCTTCAGGCTGCAGGTGGCCTGTTCCCTCCCCAATGGGGTCGTCTAGCCTGTTCCGGATGATATGGCTCCAGCTGACCGCACGATCCCAAGGGGCGGCCCCCACTTGAATGGGATCATGAAATCCCTCGCTGAGACGCGTTGTGGAGAATTCCAGACCCATGACAACAAGGTACAGCGCTGCGGCCGCAAGTAGGGGCCAGAATTGCCGAAACTGCTTTGGATTAAGGCTTTCAGGCCTACCCTTAGCTGGACTGGTGTCCTTTTTTAGAGCACGCAAACCTGCCCCCGCCAGAAGTAAGCCGAGAGCTGCACTGAAGGGTGATAGCAGGATTTGGGGGGCTTGTTTCCAAAAGACTCCGCTTGTCACCACCAGGGCGGCCATGGCATTGGCTCCGAGGTGGGTTAAGATGCTGGCTGCAAGGGATCTGCTACGCCAGTAGACATAGCTTAAGGCTAGGGTGAGGGGGATGATCGTCAGCCCCTGCAAGAGGGAAAGATGGAAGACAATGAACATTGCGCCGGAGAAGAGCATGGCTCGGCCGGGACTAAATTGATGCTCGTAGGTGCGCTGGATGATTCCCCGGGCGAAGATTTCTTCACACAAGGGAGCCATGATCGCATAGGCCAGGATGGCTAACACAGCCTCCCCAGGGGTCTGGGGAAGTAAGGCCTCTGCATCGAGCAACTGATATCCCAAGAGTGTCTGGATGAGGGCGCCAACCATCACCGAGGCGGGATAGAGCCCGACTCCCAGGGCCAAACTGGCCAAGGCGGTTCGCCAGCCTGGGTTGTTCAAACGCAACGTTTGGCGCCAAGGCAGCCCTGCCCAGCGCAAATAGAGTAAGGACGGAAGCAAGACGAAGAAGGCCTCGTTTAGAATTAAACGTAGATACTGCGGTATCGCAAAAAGAAAGAAGTTGGCTGACTGTAGCACCAGGACAATTAGGAAAAGCACGTTCACACCAAAAATTGAGTGACGCTGGGACATCATCAGTCCTCCTTTAGATTCATTCCCGGATCTGGCCCTCTTTTTCCAGGGCTTGAATGCGCCTATAGTAGCCGACCATGGGCATAGCGAGGAGAACAGCTCCCCCTAAATTGAAGATATTTATAGGTTCCCATCTGCCCAGGATTCCCAGACCGAAGAGGAGGTTGACGAGTCCCAAGGGCAAGAGCATGTAAATGATCCGCCTGTAATGGGCGATGCGGGATTCTCGGTCTGAAAAGATTTCAAAGGGTCCGTCAGCGGTTTTTTTCCTCAGGTAGACCCAGCGCATGCTGGAGGCCACCGCCTGGATACCGGCTTCCTCCAGGAATTCTAGGTATGCTGCGCTTTCAACATGGGTTGGGACTTGGTCCAGGAGTTGAATCCGATAGGTGTACTCGCCCGGTTCTCCCTTTTCAAAGGTGTAGCGGCAAGGAAAATAGTCCACGCAGTGCCAGCCCTGTGCGGCCATTTGGTTGAGCCAGATCTCTTCTTTTTCGTAGTTGGTGAAGCACTTGAACACTCGCTTTTTCATAGCCCTTTCCTCCCGTTGACAAGTTTCCCGTGGGTAAGTAATTCCTCCAGGCGCTTTAACTCCCGCTGAAAGACGGATTTGCCTAAATCGGTAATAATGTATTCCTTACGACGGGAGTCTTGCTTGCTCTTGAAGGCTTGAATCCATCCTTTTTCCGCCAATGTGTTCAGGGCTCCATAGAGGGTACCGGGTCCGAGGGTGAGTCGATCCTTGGTCAGTTCTTGCACCCCCTGCATAATACCGTATCCGTGCAGCGGTTTATGGAGGGTCAAGAGGATGTAAAAGACCGCTTCCGTGAGCGCACCTTGCTCTTCTAAGGGCATGCAAATCACCTCCTTATTCTATCGGCTGCCATTATAACGGATGTAGTTATATCGTCTTCCGTAATAAACTGTATCAGCTGACGATATAGTTGTCAACTCCAAAAAAAGAAAAACCCTCGCTACAGAAGAATCTGTAGCGAGGGTGCCTGGACGGACATGTTCTAAAGCGCTTTGTACAGGGTTTCAAGGAGAACTCCTGTCTGATCGCAGCTGTACTCCCAGAACATGATGCCCAGCAGGTCCTGCTCTTTGAGGTACTTACATTTTGCCCGCAGGGACTCTTCGTCATCATAGCTGATGAAGGTACTGCCATCGAAGAGGAAGGGGGCTTGAGCTTCGGCATCGTAGTGCCTGACAAAGCCGTTTTTGTTGATGTATCCTGAGGCCAGCTCTGTATACAGCGGCCCGTATCCTCCGGCTGCGGGAGCGATCTGGTGGAGTCCATTCTTGGTTTTGGGAACGTCTTTCCACATGCGGGAATAGAAGGCCCCGCCGATAACGATCTTCTCCCGAGGGACCCCGGCGTTGACAAACCGTTTGACCGAAGCCTCGACACTGATTCGAAACAGATCACCCGTGGGCGTATACAGGTTGGTGTGGTGACCCGTGAGGGTATTGAATCCGCCCCGCATATCATAGGTCATCAGTTGCACCCAGTCCAGGTATGTTTGTACTTCTTCCATTTCGGTACCGTCCAGATAGTATTGGTCTGCTCCGGCGGCAATGGTCAAAAGGTAGCGGCGACCATCGATCTGGCCTTGCGCGTCAAGGACCTTGCGCATTTCCTTGAGGAGTAAGGTGAAGTTTTGCTTGTCAGCGGGCCGACTGGCTATACCCGCGATGCTGTAGCAGGGATACTCCCAGTCAAGGTCGATCCCATCAAGCTGAAACTCCTTCAGAATTCGAAGGGCAGTGTTGGCAAAGAGCTCTCGGCCCTCGGGTGTTGCTGCTGCTTCCGAAAATCCCCCCGAACCCCAGCCGCCTATGGACAGCAGAATACCCAGTTGGGGATGGTACTCCCGCAGTTTACTTAAGGTATCGAGATTATGTGTGGAGGCCACGGTAACTCGGGACTCCGTGACATGACCGAAAGCCACGTTGACATGGGTCATCTTCTGCGCATCTTCCGCCGTAACTGAGGGTAAGGCGCTGCTGGTGACATAACCGATTAAGAGTTTCCTATCCTTCATGGTCGAGGCTCCCTTCATGTTCTTAGCCTATGATTCTCGACTCCTGTTGATTTTCCTTTTTCTGTGAGCGGCAGGAGTCGTCCGTCACGTCTATAGTCTGCCCAAGGCCAGACGTATTTCCATTCTTTCCTTTACAATCCAAGAGTTATTGTCGATAATAGAGGCAAGAGAGGTTGGACAAAAAACCCAGAAAACCAGAACGTGCTGCGAAACATATCATGCGGGAGATCTTAGAGAGAGGTGAAGCAATGAAACGACATGGGTACTTAGTTGCCTTGTTGCTGGTTGCTATCGTGATCACAGGCTGCACGGTGACTGTAAGCAATTATGGTAGTGTGGTGGGGTATGTTTATGTTCCGGAAGGATCTCAACCAGACGTGTTGTCAATGGACGTTGAGCCCTTGATTTTGAGTTCAGCATTAGCACCCGATGGATATGAACCTGTTGTAGATGCGATCGTGAGACTAGGCGGCCAGATCCGGGAAACCGAGTACGACGGTCGCTTCCATTTTCCTAGTGTTCCTACAGGAAAGCATGTTCTCACGGTGACCCATGAGGCCCTGCGTTTTGAGGTCAAAAAGACAATCACGGTGCGCGCGGGCAGCCCCACTTACGTGGGAGACCTTTACGGAGGAATCGGGTATTACGTTGTGATTGGCATCGGTGAGTATCCGGGACTCACGATTCCGGGATCCGTAGCGAATGCAGAGCGAGTTTACCAGACTCTCTTTGCTGGCAACCGCCTGGCGGGTTTAGGACAGTTATTACTCGACTCGAACGCTACGAAGGCGAAGATCAAAGCCTCTATTGACAGAGCGAAGAACCTGGCCGAGAGCGGAGATTACTTGGTCATCTACTTCTCCGGTCGGTCAGGGCAAGATTATCTTTCTCCGAGTGGCGACAACCAAAGCGACTGGTCGAAGGCGATTACCGATGGCGAGTTGGAGACATGGGTAAGGGGTTTCCCCGGAAGCGTTACTCTGATTATCGATGGATCGGAATCCAGTTCGATGGCGGATGGTGATGCGTTATACCCCGCGGCCTTCAAGGAACCCGAATACACGGTAATTAGTGCCGCTGGCCCTGGCGATTTCGTTTTCTGGGACGAGTATCTGGAGAGTTCGGTGTTTACCCACTTTCTTGTCAAGGGTCTCACTGGAACGTATCCCGCTGACTTCAATCATAACAGAGATATTACGGCCTATGAGCTGTATCAGTACATTTCTAGTGAGATGGATGACTATTTATGGGGAGACCCGGATCATTATCTCCCAGCGTACTGGGGACCTAGTTACAAAGACTCGGTTATCTTCCGTTACTAGTCAGTCAAAAAACCTAGAGAGGTGATTTTATGCGCAAATTAGCAGCTATTGCCATGTTGCTCTTGATGATCGTCGTGGCATCGGCGTCTGCTTTCTCCCCCAGAGACAGCAATCTAAGTACTGACGTTACGGTTATTGCGTGGTCGGATGGAACAGACCTCGATGTTGCGGTGGCAAATGCGTCCAACACGCGGACAACGGTGACAATCTCTACGCCGACGGTTGATTCCAGGGGAAGACAAGTCTTCTCGAATAGGCGGGTTGATGTGCCTGGAAGGACCATTATCGTTGAGTCCTTTCGCCCGGCTGAGCCCCGCCGGAACGAACAATTGGTGGTGCGAGTGACGGAGGGTTTTCGCTCAACGGATATTCCAGTGCAGATGGTGGGCATTATGGAACCAGAAAGCTACATCATTCCAGCCAATACCCACTGGAAGGTGACGGTTGATCTTGACTTTTTGTCTCGAGATTCCGGGCAAACAAGATTGGTTGTGGATGATTACTACCAAACTGCTGATGGGTTCAATCGAGATCGGATTCGGGTAGAGTCCCTTCAAGGGGGATTTAGCCAAGTTCGCGGCAACTCCAACACGATTGAGTATGTAAGACCTTCTATGGTGTTGAGCATGAAAACACCCCAGGTCACGGGTGTGACAACCATAACGTTCAATATTCGCAAGACAGATGGCTCCAGCCGGCGCGACGAGGTCTTTGAAGGACCTCTTGTGATGGTCTATGGTCGCAACGTACGCTTTGCTGGGACCAGTTCAGGTGGTTCAGGTCGAGTCTATTACTAATAGCACGCAGCAGATCAGCCAGCAGGGCTCCCCTGCTGGTTTTCCTTTTGGCATGAGTTTTTTGGGTGTTCTGGAAAGTTGTTCGTGGAGGTGAAAGGTTACCCAGGCCAAGCTTGGCGTTTTCATTCGTTGGGCGAACTATGCAGTCAAGTGGATCTGCGGCGGGGTGGCGGTGAAGGACCCAATGGAGAACGGCAAGTCTATGGGGGAGGCAATTGGGCTTGCTCTGCGTGTTGAGGCCTTTATCCTTAATTCCGAACGGGATGGTCAGTGGATACCCTTTTTTCAGGGGACGACCATAGGATAAAGAACATGTGTCGCTTCCAACCGGTGCAGGCCCGCTGCATTGAGGTGGACATCACCGCGGCGGGAGCGAACCCATTGATCAGTCGGTTTGAGGTCTATGGGTAGTATGCAGACCTAGCGGTCAAAGATGTGAGCTACCTCCACATGCAGCCCTGCAAGGGCTTGGGAATCGAATGCATCGTCATTGGAGAACGCTGTAATCTGAGATGTGGTGATCGGAAAAGATGCATATTATGACTTGGCTCGTTTGGGGGTCCACAATCCTATATTCTTCTACCCCGGAGAGCATTATGGTATTCAGGTCGTCCACCATGCCTCGGGGGCGGGTGCTGGGGAGAGGATTTCTACTACCAAGGCCGGGGTACCCATGTAGCGTCCGTCAATGACATTTCCCTCAAGGTCACAGGCGACCACTGGATCAGGCTGGAAGAGATCGGGCTCCTTGCTTCTGATAGAAGGGCACGTCAAGGGAGAGTAGATGAACTCCATTCCTAGATCGCTCTTGTCATAGATTTCCATGAACTTCTCATACGACACCTTAGGATCTTGGTCTAGATACTCCGCAGACTGTGCTTTGAGAGGAGCATAGCCTCTTTGGTCTGTGAGATAGGGACTTAAGGGCGCAACTCTTTTGTCGTTTTTGGTAATGACCAGATCGAGATTGTCTGTGGACAAGCCTCTTCTTCAGTTCCGTACGTACGATTTGGTGTCAACAATCCGTGCGGAACGATGGGGAAGAGTTTTTTCTTTTGTCTCTACTGGCACATAAAGGGCTCCGCTGGCGAATAGCTGTAATGATGGTTGGTGAGACCATCGGTATTTCTAGATAAATGGAGGGATCCTTAGTGCGTCGGATCGTAGCGATTCAATCCTTTGCCATCCTAATCTTACTGTTCCTGGTGACTGCATCTCCAAGTATGGCCGCGCTTCGTGATGGCTATGTGGGAGATGTGGCTGTAGTGGCCTGGTTGGAGGGCGACACCGTGAAGGTGGCCTTAGCCAACGAATCCTCCACACGCAAAAGCATTACCATTGCTTCGGAAGGTTGGGATCAGCGTTGGCGGCCCTTCTTCTTGGATCGAACGGTGGTACTACCAGCCCGCACAGTGCTGATCGAAGCTTTTACGCTCAGCTCCACTTGGCGCGGGGAGGCCTTGGCGGTCAAAGCGAGCACCTGGGATCGCAAAGCAGTGGTAGAGGTGCAGACCCAGGAGATATTCAAACCAGGTGCCTATGTTGTACCTGCCAACACAGAAGTGGAGATTCGGGTAGATTTGGGGTTCTTCATGGCGGATCAAGAGAAGCCCTACCTGATGGTGGATGAGCATTTTAGTGGATTACGCCCCGATGAAAGAGGACAAATTACGGTTCGTGCGGTTGAAGGGGGACTGACCTATTCTTCCAGTCGCAAACGGGTGGAGAGGATTGAACCGTACATGATCCTGTCTATGTGGTCTCCCCGGCCCCGCACCGAGGTCACGGTTCTGACCTTCAGCCTTTACAAGTACGGCGAATCTGCCCGTTGGAACTATTACCAGGATGAAGTACCGGGCCCTACCATCTTGGTCTATGGAAGGAATCTCGCTCTCCAAGACAATTCCCACCTCAGCCAGCGGCCCACCCCGTCGTGGAATCGATTTTAACCCGTTCCTCCAAATAAAGCGTTTATCAAAGGGATTTCTTAGAACAAGTGATTATTGACCAACATTCTTCAAGCGGGGCAACAACACAAAAGAACACACCGAAGGATAAAACCTTTAGTGTGTTCTTTACGGTTTCGCGGGAACCTCCGCCGCGAACTATATCGCACTATTTTTGGCATCAAAGCCACCGACCACCTTATAACGCTTTTTCGGCCTATAATCCGGGATGAGCGCTCTGGCACTAGTCTCCATGCAAGCAGGGAAACAGTGGAGTTAATTTCTTCGGGTATTGCTTTCAGAGAATATCTGAACGTTAAGTATGGGGTGGTTGAACTGGAAGACACGAATTTGCGAGTCCGTATCAAAAACGTAGCCATCGAGCATTTCAACAAAAATGGATATCACGGGACCACCATTCGGAATATAGCCCGTGAAGTGAACTGTTCCCTGCCGATGATCTA
>DUPN01000048.1 GCA_012838305.1 Bacillota bacterium
GCTCAAAGAAGGCACCGTCTTCCGCCAGCTCCCAGGAGGTGGCCTGCATGTCGGGGTAATCTTCCTGGATGAGGGAAAGGAAGAACTCTGCATGGTCCTGGGCTGTCCAGAGGTTCTGATAGGGCAAAACCACCAGCCAGATTTGCTCGTAGGTGTCCGGCTCGTAGATCATAAAGCCGGATTCGATTGCACTTACGGTCCAACCCTGGGGGTAATGGAAGGAGAAGGCACCGTCGGCCGTCACGTACTTGTCCCATTCTACAGCGGCGGCACAGCCAGGAAAGGAGAGTGCCAAAACGACAATCAAGATGCTCCAGAGGCCGTACTTCTTCCCCATCACCTTTTTCACCTTACTCTCTTTAGTTTGGTAATACATGAAAGGATAAGGGAGTATTCTTGCGATCTTTGGGAAATCCTGCCCCATTGAGGGGCATCGATTCTTGCCAATTGGCACGCCGTATCATGCAGAAAAGCGTCCCAGACGGCCGTGGAAGGAATATTATCTCATCCGGCGAAGATAGGGGTAATTAATAAATAGTACGGAGAGGCGCAGGTGAAGAGACTGTGCATGCTGTTGATCATAGCGCTGCTGACAACGGGGTGCCTGGGAACCGGCAGCAGCAGGAGAGAGGTGCTGGGAACTGGTTTACAGGTCAGTTTTATCGCAAAACGTAATCCCTCCCCTGGTCAGTGCCTTGTTGGGAGATTTCCATACACCCCAGGACCATGGGGATACACTCTTTAGGCGCGAGATATATCGGGAACCATTTGCCCAAGGCGAGGAAGGCAATTTGGTGGGCTCCTTTACGTCAAGCTCCATGATCATATCGCTGGAAAGTATCTGCGTGGAAAGACCGGGCAGTACAGCCGTGCTCTCCCTGACCTTGCATGTCAATAGTACCCCGGATGGCGGGTGGAGAATACTGCCCAACTTTGATCTAGCCTATGCTAATGAGATCATGGAAGCATCCTACGCTGTTCAAGACGGGGTTTTTGACTATCAGGCTGTGCGTGTCACTATGTTTACGCGTCATGCGAAATGGAGTGATACGAGGCCCAATCAGGAATTACCCTATGTAGGCGAGATTCGGGTCGATTTAGGGCCGGAGTACAGCGGTGTGGAGTTTGCCAATTCGAAGGGGATTACAGAGGATGGACTCCATGTCTTTGAGTTTGCTGATCTGGTTTTTTTAGAGGGCAGAGAACAAACTACCGTGCTCAGCATGATGTTAAGCGAGGGTAAGGATATCAGCATCCGGACGGATCCGCCCAGAGTGGATCGGATCGAGCTTTCAAGGTATCAAGATGGACAGGAGGTATTGCTGCAAAACCCGCTGACCCTGTCTGTCGGTGACAAGATTTGGTTTTCCGCCCTTGGCCGCGACAGCGATCATAGGAGCGTCAATATAGCGCCCAAATGGGAAATTAGTCCAGAAGGGATTGTTTCGCTACTCTATGCCCAGGGTGATCAGAACGAACTGCGTGCCTTAAATGCAGGTGAGACCGTCATAAAAGGATACCTCCCTGCGTCGTTCGGTGCAGATCCCGTATTTTTGAATGTTATCGTTGAACCTTAACGGGAAAACTGAATAGGATTCTAAAGGACACTCAGCTCCGTACAGTTGAGTGTCCTTCTTTGTCTCCCGCTGCTTCTCTTTTTGGGAAGGACATTGGCCAGCTTTGGGGAATGGAACTAAGGACTGAGGTATGCCTTTGTTCAGGCTGAGAGGGGTGGGTGGTTTATATGTCTGAAGTTGGGAAAATCTGTCCCCGCTGCCAGTTGCCTATCAAGGCAGGGGAGCAGATCAAGACCTGTTCAAAGTGCAATACTCCCCAGCACGCTGCCTGCTGGGAGCATTTGCAGGCCTGTTCGGTGTACGGCTGTGGAAGCAGGGTGAGCGGACCGCTTAAGGCGGCGGGCAACGATACAACGATCTGTCCCTATTGCGGTGAGACCATTAAGGCGGTGGCCATCTTGTGTAAACACTGCCGCAGTGACTTAGCACCAAATCCCGACGGGCCCAGTCCAGGCTGGTCTCCTCCAGTGCTCTCCGCAGGGCATGATCATGGGGAAGGCTCCTTAGTCTCCGATTCTTATCGTCAAGGATGGAAGAGTTTTACAGAGAATGTGGGTTTGCTCATCGGTGCTCACGCGTTTGTCGGGCTGGTGGGTGTGGTGATCAAGTCTCTTACAGAGGGTTGGCGGTTTGGTTATCGGTATGATCACGCGCCCGGAATGCTCCTTGTGTCGCTCCTGGGTGTTTTTCTCTCCGTCTGGCTGACCGTTGGCGTGTACAAGATCAATTTGGCCGTCGTCGACGGACGACCTGCAGCCTTTAGTGACCTCTTTTCCGGCATGGATCGCTTCTGGCCTTTTTTCGGCGCATCCCTCGTGTCTGGCCTACTTGTAGGCGCGGCAAGTCTGCTCTTTGTGCTGCCAGGTCTCATTCTCGGGGTCTACCTGGTCTTTCCCTCTTTCCTCGTAGTGGATCGCAATGCGGGCGCTCTAGCCTCCATCGGGGAGAGTTTTCGCTTGGTGCAGGGTTCTTTCTGGTCTGTGCTCGGGTTCTTGGTCTTGGGGTTCTTTCTGAACTTGTTGGGGGCCCTGCTCTTTGGGCTTGGACTCTTGGTTACGATACCCGTCACCTCCCTCTCCCTGACCTATCTGTATCGTCGGCTGCAAAGGCGCGGATAAGAGCCGTTCTCCTTAGCTCCGGCAAGAAGTTTCATCACGTACCCGACGTTGGCAGTTCCCTTTCCTCCTCTGATTGCCTGGGAAAGATGGAGGAATACTAAGCGGTAATGGAGACAGGGTGCACCTTGGCCTGATCGCAGAGCAGAAAAGGCAATACACCCAGAGGAGGCAGAAGATGATACGACATGATCTCATGGCCATAGCGGCCTTAATGCTATACTACCTAATTGGCTTAGTAGCAGTTCCTACCATGCTTAAGGCTTGGTCCAAGATACCCACGGAGGTTATCCGAAAAATCCAGCATGTCGGATACAGCCTCTCCATTTTTATCCTTCTGCGCCTTTTCAGCACCTGGTACATGGCGGTGATCGGCGCCTTTGGTCTGGTCGTCATGGCCTATCCCGTCCTCCTGCTGATCGAGAAGACCGCCATGTATAGACGGCTTTTTGTGGACAGGACAGAACGCGGAGGTGAGCTGCGGCGGCAGCTCATTATGGTGCAACTCTCCTTTGCCATCTTGATCTTTCTGTTCTGGGGCCTCTTAGGGGCGAAGTGGCACTATATGGTGGTCGTCGCTGTCATGGCCTGGGGTTTTGGTGACGCCGCGGCTGCATTGGTGGGCAAGTTCTTTGGGAAAAGGAGAATCGTGCATGCGTGGGTTGAAGGGGCCAAAACCCGCGAAGGGACAATGGCCATGACAATTGTGGCCTTTGTTGCAGTCTTTCTTACCCTTCTTTTCTTAAGCGGCCTCTCTTGGTACATCTGTCTTCTGATCGCTCTGGTGGTGTCGCCCCTGTGTGGTCTGGTTGAGCTCATCTCCTGGCGAGGTACTGACACGGTCACTGTGCCTTTAGCCACGGCTGCACTGGTTTTTCCCCTGGTCGTTTTGTTCTCCTATTTGGGATGGTAGCCGGTTTGCAGAAGGATTCACAATAGGAGCAGAGAATACAGGATAGAGAGAATAGCGGGATACGCAGGGGGTACATACATGCCGAAAATAGTGTTTTTGGGTGCTGGAAGTACGATTTTTGCCAAGAATGTCTTGGGGGATTGTCTCTTAACAGAGTCACTGCGTGATTCGGAGTTGGCTCTTTTTGATATCGATCCCGAGAGACTGAAAGATTCCCACCTCATGTTGGAAACCATCAATCGTCATGCCGGGGGATACGGAAAGATCGTCTCGTACCACGATCGTCGTGACGCTTTGCGAGGTGCCGATTATGTGATCAATGCGATTCAGGTAGGAGGCTACGAGCCCAGTACTGTGATTGATTTTGAGGTTCCGAAGAAGTACGGGTTACGCCAGACCATCGCTGACACTCTGGGAATTGGAGGCATCTTTCGGGGGTTAAGAACCTTGCCTGTGATGGCTGATTTCGCCCGGGATGTGGAGGAACTCTGCCCCGAGGCCTGGTTTTTGAATTACACCAATCCCATGTCCATCCTCACAGGCTACATGCTTCGTTACACTGGGGTGAAGACCGTTGGTTTGTGCCACAGTGTCCAGGTCTGCGCTCCCCATTTACTGCGAGGTCTAGGTTTGCCCGGAGACGGAGTCCAGTATACGATCGCAGGAATTAACCACATGGCCTGGCTCCTGTCCATCACACGAAATGGGGAGGACCTTTATCCCCAGATTAAGGATCTGGCCCGGAAGCGTCCCCAGGACCACGACGATCTGGTACGCTATGAGATCATGAAGCAGTTCGGGTACTATGTCACAGAATCCAGCGAGCATAATGCAGAGTATCTGCCCTACTTTATCAAGAACCGCAATCCCGAACTGATCGATCGTTTCCGCATTCCCCTGGACGAATACCCGAGACGCTGCCTGAGGCAAATCGCCGGGTGGGAGCAGATGCGCCAAGAGCTGGTGGAAAACAAGGATCTGGTACACACCATGAGCCATGAATATGGTGCCAGGATTATGGACGCCATGGAGACCAATATCCCTTACAAGATTGGGGGCAATGTGCTCAACACCGGCTTGATCACCAATCTGCCCAGGGAAGCCTGTGTGGAGGTACCCTGTCTGGTCGATTCCTCCGGTGTGCAGCCCTGTTATGTAGGGGATCTTCCGCCGCAATTGGCTGCCCTGAA
>DUPN01000049.1 GCA_012838305.1 Bacillota bacterium
ATACCACATATTGCTATACATTACCATACCAAAATGCGCATAAAAACAAAGAAAAAAAGCCCTGCAAGCACGATGCCGCAAGGTTTTC
The DNA here is from genome assembly GCA_012838305.1 of Bacillota bacterium. Taxonomy (GTDB): domain Bacteria; phylum Bacillota; class Limnochordia; order Darwinibacteriales; family Darwinibacteriaceae; genus UBA5420. The sequence goes on from DUPN01000049.1 coordinate 89, forward strand.
AAAGACTGTACTTGTTCCTATCCTGTCAAACCAGCGAGGGGATCTTTACTACAAATTTCGCAAAAAATATGCTATAATACCATACAAGCGCGTGTACATTTACAAACTCCCTGCTGTAAAAGGATATTGTAAAGGAAAGATAACATGGGCAAGCTGACAACAGGAGCTGGACAGTTTTTCTATGAGGGCCGCCCTTTCCGGATTCTCTCCGGTGCGATGCATTATTGGCGTGTGATGCCCATCTATTGGGAAGATCGCATGATCAAAATGAAGGAAATGGGCTTAAACACTCTGGAAACCTATGTACCCTGGAAACTGCACGAACCAGAAGAGGGTGTGTATGATTTCGAGGGTCGTTTGGATGTTGTCAAGTATATTGAAACAGCCCATAGACTCGGACTGAAGGTTATCTTTCGGCCTGGTCCCTATATCTGCGCGGAATTGGATTTTGGCGGTTTTCCCGCCTGGCTCCTCGCGGACAAAAACATGGAACTGCGCAGCTTTAATCCGGCGTATTTGGAAAAGGTTGAGCGCTTTTTTCATGTCCTGCTGCAGAAGATAAAACCGCTCACGTCCAGCCATGGCGGCCCCATTGTCGCCCTCCAGATTGAAAACGAATATGGGGCTTTTGGAACAGACAGGAGGTATCTTGAGGCCCTCAAGGACATCTATCGTCAAAATGGCATCGATGAACTGTTCTTCACCTCGGATAATCCCGAACACCATATGCTGCAGGGCGGTTCGCTCCCGGATACACTGATTACCCTCAACTTCGGCAGCGGGGCCAAGGAACGGTTTCCCATTTTAGATCAATACCAGCACGATCAGCCCTACATGGTGATGGAGTTTTGGATCGGATGGTTTGATCGCTGGAAGGGCCCCCATCACAGGCGCGATCCCAAGGAGGCGGCGCAGGCCCTAGAGGAAGTGCTGCAAATGGGCGCTTCCGTCAACATCTACATGTTCCATGGCGGAACAAACTTTGCCTTTAGCAACGGTGCCAACCGGTTTATGGATTCGTATGAGCCCACGGTCACCAGTTATGACTATGATGCCCTCCTGGATGAGTGCGGCGATCCCACAGAAAAGTATTATCTGTTTCGGGATGTGATCGCCAAGTATGCCCCCGCTGTGGACAGCACAAAACGCTTTCAGCCTGTCCGGAAAAGGGCCTACGGAAAGGTCCCCTTGACCGAACAGGCGCTGCTGTTTGATGCACTGGATACGATCAGCGGGGCTGTCAGGCACCCTACTCCTTTGCCCATGGAAAAACTAGGGCAGGATATGGGCATGGTGCACTATCGTTCCTTCATTCCCGGTGAGCGAAGTGAAGACCTGTTCTATATTCAGGAAGTAAAGGACCGTGCCATTCTCTTCCTCAACGGAAATCCCGTGCGGACCTTCGAGTTTGACGAAAAAAAGGACAACTTTCGTCTGGCCGTACCCAAGGACGGTTACACCATTGATATTTTGGTGGAAAGTTTGGGACGGGCCAACTATGGACCTTATATGGATGATTACAAAGGTATCTCCAAAGGGGTGCGCTACCAGAATCAATTTATCCATGACTGGATCATCTATCCTTTGCCGCTGGATGATCTTTCTCCACTCCAATTTGGGCCTGTGCAGCCCACCAACCAGCCCGCCTTCTATCGGGGGTTCTTCACCGCTCAAGAGCTGGCGGACACATTTTTGCACCTCCCCGGGTTTACCAAGGGAGTCGCCTATATCAACGGCTTTAATCTAGGCCGCTATTGGCAGGCCGGGCCCACAGAGACTTTATATATTCCCAAAAACCTAGTGAAACGGGGCCAAAACGAACTGATTGTGTTTGAACTTCACGGAGCAGAACGGCTGGAAGTAGAACTGATCGATCATTTGATCTTGGGGGGTTGAAGGTGAAACGACATCTACAACTGATCGGGATCCTAGGAGCAGTCTTCTTTGTGCAGACCTTCTTTGTGCAGACCTTCTTTCCGCCCCTGCCTGCCCTGGCCGCCATGAATTTCGGGCACAAACCGTACCGGCTTTACCTGGAGGAACACCCAGGTGCCCGTGCTGCCCAAGACGTGATTGAAATTGATCTTCAGAATTTCACCGTAGGCGGCGAGATGGAGGTGGGGGTTGGGGAAAACACCATCACCACCGGAGAACGGGGCGCCATCACTTGGACTTTTGACGTCAGAGAAGAGGGCTTTTACCATCTGGCTGTGGAGTATCGGGCTGTGGAGGGAAAGGGATCCACAATCCAGCGGGAGATCCGCCTGGACGGAGAGATTCCCTTTGAAGGAGCTCATCAAGTCCTGTTTTACCGCACCTGGGTGGATCAAGGACCCGTGACAGAGAAACGTAACAATGAAATAAGGCCGAACCAAATTGAACGGCCAGAGTGGCAAAGAGTATTTGTCAGCGATTCGCAAAAATATGTGCCCGACCCGTTTCAGTTTTATCTGTCCGCAGGCACCCATACCTTAACCTTTGTCTCCATACGAGAACCCCTGGAAATCGGGGGTCTGACCCTGCAGCAAGCACCTCTCGTCCCAACCTACGCATCTTACCTACAAGCCAAGCAGGAAAAGTACAAGATCTATGCCGGTCCCAACATTAAATTTCAGGCCGAGCGCCTGGACGGCGATGACCATCATACCCTGGCCATCAAGAAATCCTCCCCCACCTTGCACGCCATGTCCAACTTCAGCAGCACCCGCTTAGAACCATACCATCCCTACTATATTCGCCTGAATACCATCGGGGGCTACAACTGGCGGGTGATGGGCGACTGGATTCGCTGGGAGATTGAGGTGCCCCAAGAAGGACTGTATCAATTGAGTCTCAGTGTGCTGCAAAACACCAAACGAGGGGTTTTTGCAGCCAGGGAGCTTAAGATTAACGGGGAAGTGCCTTTCCAAGAAGCCTATGCCCTGGAGTTTCCTTACAATACCCGCTTTGAAATGTATACTGTAGGGAATGAAGCAGGTCCCTATCTGATCCATCTTAAGCAGGGTGTAAATACTATTGAACTGCAGTCCACCCTAGGGGCCATGGGGCCCATCATCCAGGAAGTCAAAGAGAGCGTGACGATCCTCAACGATCTCTACCGGCAAATCACGCAGATCACAGGAGTGGCCCCGGAGAAGTACATTGACTATCAGCTCGAGCGCAAACTGCCCCATCTGGTGGTCACAATGGAACAGGAACACTCTCGCCTCACGCGGATCGTCGCAGAGATTGAGGCGATCAGCGGAGATAGAAGCGATGAAACAGCCCTCCTCGATCAGATGGCTGTGCAGTTAGGGGAGCTGGTCAAAAGCCCCAACAAAGTGATTCGCCAGATTACCATGATGGAAAGCAATATCTCGGCCATGAGCACTTGGATTCTGCAGGCCAGTGAACAACCCCTAGAGATCGACTATTTTCTCTTAGCTTCACCCCAAAATGCCTTGCCAGAGGTGCAGGCGGGTTTTTTGGAGCGCCTCTACTATTCGGTTTTACGTTTCGCTTCCACTTTTTTTGTTGATTACAATGACTTTAAAGCGGATGCCGCGGGCCATTTGGAAACTATCGAGGTATGGATGCAAAGCGGGCGCGATCAGGTGCAGATTCTCCGTAACCTGATCGACAACACCTTTACTCCTGTCACCGATATTCAGGTCAATTTGAAGCTTGTGCCCATCGGAGTTGTGCTTCCCGCCACCTTAGCCGGTGAGGGACCCGATGTGGTCTTAGGTCTCGGGGGCGATACAACCATCAACTTCGCCATGCGGGATGCGGCCTATGATCTGACCCAGTTTGAGGACTTTGAGGAGGTAGCCCGCCGCTTTGCGCCCAGTGCCTTTGATATCATGCGCTATCATGGGGGCATTTATGGTCTGCCGGAAACCCAAAGCTTTTTGATGCTCTTTTACCGCCAGGATGTATTGGACGAACTGCAGCTCGCCGTGCCCCAGACATGGACCGATGTGTATCGCATCATTCCTTATTTGGAAATGAACAACTATCAGTTCTATGTACCTAACACCCTCTATATGTATACCGCACTTCTCTATCAGATGGGAGGTAGCCTCTATCGCGGCGAAGGAGCGGACCTGGGAATCGAAAGCGGCCTGGACTCGCCTGAGGCCATGGAAGCCTTTAAGATCTGGACCGACTTCTTTACCAGTTATAAGCTGCCGGTGGAGGCGGACTTCCCCAATCGCTTCCGGACCGGTGAAATGCCGATCGGGATCGCCGATTACACCATGTACAATACCCTGGCGGTCTTTGCACCGGAAATCCAGGGTTTATGGGGCTTTAGCGCCCTGCCGGGCATGGAAAGCCCCGCTGGCATCCAAAACCAGTCCGTGTCCATGATCGGCAACAGCATGCTGCTAAAAGGGGCCAAGAACAAGGAGGCCAGCTGGGAATTCTTGAAATGGTGGACCAGCACGGATACGCAGGTAAATTATGGGCGTGGGCTGGAAGGGATTATGGGTGCCGCCGCCCGTTATCAGACCGCCAATCTGGAAGCGGTCGCTCGCTTACCCTGGGATTCGGCGAGCTACGATCAGCTGCGCGGCCAATTCGAGAATGTGTGCGCCATTCCGGAAGTACCAGGGGGTTACATCACCTGGCGCCAAGTTGATTATGCCCTCCGGGCGGTGATCAATGACGGGAAGAATCCCCGGGAAACCCTCCACGAAAACGTGAAGGCCATCAATGACGAGCTGACCATCAAGCGTACGGAGTTTGGATTATCAACGCGGGATAGAGGGGGGAACTAGCCATGGTATCGGGGGCATCTGACTTGGGGCCCAGGGGGAAATTGCAGCGTCTCTGGAGAGAGATGCGGCACAACAAAATGAAGTACCTGATGGTGGCTCCTTTTATGACCGCCTTCTTCCTCTTTGTCTTTCTGCCCGTTTTCTCGTCCATCCTTTTGAGCTTGACGAATTTCAATATGCTGCAGATGCCCCAGTTTATCGGGGCGCAAAACTACATTAACCTGCTTCTGCATGATGCGATCTTCTTAATCGCGATTAGAAACACCCTTTTGATTGCCTTTATTACCGGACCCTTGAGTTATCTCCTGTGCTTTATCCTGGCCTGGCTGATCAACGAGCTCAAGAGACCGCTGCGCGTGTTTTTAACCGTCGTCTTTTATGCACCGTCCATTTCGGGAAATGCCTTCCTGATTTGGAGGCTGATTTTCTCTTCGGACTTATATGGTTATGCCAACTCCACCTTGGTCAACTGGGGCTTCATCCAGGAGCCCCTGCTCTGGCTGCAGGATCCCAAGTACATTATCTGGATTGTGATCCTGGTTCAGATCTGGCTCAGTCTGGGTGTCAGTTTCTTGTCCTTCATTGCCGGACTGCAGAACGTGGATCGTACCCTCTATGAGGCCGGTGCCATTGACGGGGTGCGAAATCGCTGGCAGGAACTATGGCATATCACCCTGCCATCCATGAAGCCTCAGCTTCTCTTCGGTGCCGTTATTCAGATTACGGCCTCCTTTTCCGTGGGCGATGTGTCCATGCAGTTGGCGGGCTTTCCCTCCGTATCCTATGCTGGGCGCACGGTGATAACCCATCTGATGGACTATGGTACGATCCGCTTTGAGATGGGCTACGCCTCGTCCATTGCTACCTTATTGTTTCTGACCATGATCTTTGCCAACCTGGTGATTCAGAAACTGATCCGAAGGGTGGGACAATAATGGCCGTAAAAAAACACCGGTCCAAGCGCTTGAATCGCTCCCTTGGAGGCGATCTTGTCTTGTTTTTCTTCTTAGCACTTTTCGGCCTCTTCAGTGCCTGGCCTTTGATCTTCATCGTCAATAACGCCTTTAAGCCTTTAAATGAGATCCTCTTGTTTCCCCCGCGGCTGTTGGTGAGAAATCCCACTCTCAACAATTATCGGGATCTGATCAGCCTGATGAGCAATTCCTGGGTGCCTTTTTCCCGCTATGTGTTCAATACGCTCTATATTACTCTTCTGGGTACGGTGGGCAGTGTCTTTATCAGTTCCTTAGCCGCTTTTCCCCTGGCCAAGTTTCGTTTTCCCGGATCGACCATCATGTCTAAAATGATTGTCTACTCCCTGATGTTCAGTGCGGCGGTAACAGGCATACCCAGTTACTTGGTGATTTCCAGACTGGGACTCTTGGACAGTTACGGTGCGATTCTGCTGCCCACATTCGGGACAACACTGGGCCTCTACTTGATGCAGAATTTTATCGTGCAAATACCCGATGCCCTCATTGAATCGGCCAAGATGGACGGGGCCAGTGATCTCAAGATTTACTGGACGATTGTGATGCCCCTGGCTCGTCCGGCCTGGTTGACCCTGGTTATCCTGCAGTTCCAGGCATTGTGGGGGGCAACGGGCGGAACCTATATTTACAGCGAAAAACTGAAGCCGCTCAGCTACGCTCTTTCCCAAATTGTCGAGGGCGGAGTGGCACGAACGGGCGTGGCGGCGGCGGTAAGCTTGTTTATGCTCATTGTTCCACTCACGGTCTTTGTCATTTCCCAAAGTAATGTGATTGAGACCATGGCCACTTCCGGCATCAAAGAATAAGGTGGTGGATGCTGTGAACAGGACGTTTCTTGTAAGGGGTACGTTTTTCTGCCTGATGGTTGTGCTTTTCTTGGCCAGCTGGACCGCCCAGGGAGCGGACAGTTATACCTATAATTATTGGCTGGAGACTGTTCCCAGCGCGCCCGCCTATCGTTTGAAGGACGAAATCAATGTTGCAGGCATCCCAGGAGTGTATAATTTCGGAGAATTGGCGGATATCCACGTCGGTGCCCACAGGGTCTTTATTGTGGATCGCATCGGGAGCCAAGTGATTGTCACCGATCATGACTTTGAGTTTATTACCCGGATCACGCTTTTCAAGAATGAGGACAATCGCATTATGACCGAAGGCGGTCAACAAATGCGGCTGACGCTGCCTGAAGGTGCCTTTGAGGCCGAAAACGGCGATTTATACATTGCAGACTCGGGATACCGGGATGCGAAATATGGCGAGGCCCGGATTGCCATCTTCTCTGAGGCCCTCGATGCTAGGGGCAATGTCTTTTACTATGTGCAAGGGATCATAGAAAAACCCGACAACTTTGTAGGGCGCACCCAGTTCATTCCCTCCAAATTAGTGGTGGACAGCGCCTATCGCATCTACGGCGTGGTACCGGGGGGAAGCGAGGGCATTGTTGTCCTCAACGCCGATGGCTCCTTTTCCCACTACTTTGGCACGAACCGCATTCGCTACAGCCCCATCGAGTATTTCTGGAAGAGCCTGGCCACCGAAGAACAGTTGGCCCAAATGGCCCTGACCTTTGCACCGCCCTTTAACAATATTGATCTTGACGAGAACGGCTTTATTTACGCCACAAATTCCGATCCCCAGTCCATTGATAAGGTGGCCAGGATCAACCCCAGCGGGGAGAACATCATCCGCAAGGAGGGCTATCTTCCGCCCTATGGTGATCTCCGGGATCCCCTCACGGACGAACAGTCTGAGATCATTGCGGTCACAGTGAATGACTACGGCATGTATGCCATCTTGGACGCCGGCAAAGGCCGCATCTTCGTCTACAATTTCGACGGCGAACTCCTCTTCGTACTGGGAAACAAGGGGCGGGCCAGGGGAGAGTTTCTGTCACCTAATGATCTGTCTTGGCTGGGTGATGATTTGATCGCTTCCGACAAAAACAAAGGGACGATTGCGGTTTACACGCCAACCCAGTTTGGGCAGGCGGTGATTGACGCCACCAAGGCGTACTACGTGGGCGACTGGGATCAGGCCGGGGAGAGGTGGCTCTTGGCCCTAAACTACAATGCCAATTACGACATGGCCTATGTGGGCTATGGCAAGATGCTTTATATGCAGGATCAATATGAACAGGCTATGCAGTACTTTAAATTAGGAAATGCCCGCTCCCATTATTCCATGGCCTACAACAAATATCGTGCCGAGTTTCTCAGTGACCACTTCGCCTTCTTCATCACGCCGGTTTTGCTCCTGCTGGGGCTGGTGGTTTATTCCGAATACCGATATCACAAGAAGGGTGGAGAACGATGAAACAGTTCTGGGAAAAACTGATCTACTCCCGATATGTCATTTTCCATCCCTTTGACGGCTTTTATGAGATCAAATTCCGGGATCGGGGAGACGCCTCCATCGCCACCCTGTTCCTCCTGGTCAACGGGCTCTTGGCCGTCGTTGCCACTCAGTATAGCGGCTTTGTGGTCAATCACGCCAACCCGAAACACATGAACAGCCTGTTGATCGTGTTTTACAGTGTCCTGCCCTATCTGATCTTTGTTGTGGGCAACTACTCCACCACAACACTCTTTGAAGGGAAAGGGACGATGCGGGAGATTTACATCGTGCTGGGCTATGCCCTGGTGCCCGTGATCGCCACGCAAGTGATGGCCATTGTTCTCAGTCAGTTTATTACCGCCGATGAGGTCCCCATTTACAGCCTGCTCCTTGCTGCCGGGGGATTATGGTTTGTATTTCTAGTTTTCACCGGTCTAAATACCATCCATGATTACGGGTTCTTGAAGAACCTTGTGACCTTAGCCGTCACCGGTTTTGCCATCGGAGTGATTTTGTTTTTGATCCTCTTAGCCTATTCCCTAATTCAGGAATTGGTCGCCTTTGTCCAGTTGTTTACCAGAGAAGCCCTGGTCAGGCTGGAGGGGTGGTTATTATGAAAGCAGAAAAGCGGCTGCTAGACCAGAGATACAAGGTTCTACTCCTTGGTTTCGCTGCAGTCTTGGCGCTTTTCGCTGCCTCGCGCCTTCTCTCCCCCCGCTTGGCTCCGCACAAGGTGGAGGCGGAAACAAGCTTCTTAGAAAGGCCAATAGGTACAATTGCCAAGAACAACGGGGAAGTGCTTGTCTATGAAAATGCCTCCAAGGAAATGTACCTGGATACAGAAACTACGAATATTCGGATTGTGGACAAACAAACGGGGACCGAGTGGGAGACCTTGGCCACGGGGGCCGCCGTCGTCGGGAGCGACGGCTTGGTTAGTGAAGCCTACAGCCGCTTCGTTTCTCCCTTTGAAATCCACTGCGTGGACGATGATGGTGTCCATCGTTCCATGAATGCCTATAATTATAGCATTAGAGATGGACAGTTTGTCCTGAACCAGCTGGAAAAGGGGGTTCAAATCACCTATGAACTGCAGGACAAAGCGATCCGGGTGTTTGAGCACTTGCCCCGGCGGATTTACTTCAACCGCTACGAAGAGTTCATTGCTGCCCCGGTGGAGAATGCTTTTGCCGCAGGATTGATCTCGGAGCGGGATTACAACAATTTCACCATGTTTTGGGATGCCTTCTACAGCAAAAACCAAGATGGCGGCTTCTATGTGTATTCCGTGGGCTCCCTGCCCCCGGCATCGTCCATCCGCCTGATGATCAGAGTGTTGGATCTGGCGGGCTACGATCAAGAGCAGTTGATCTATGATAACCAGCAATTTGGGGAAAGCACCGTTTTTGAACTCCGGACCACATTTACTGTGACGATCGAGACCATGCTAGACGGCGATGACTTGGTGGTCAAAATACCTACCGCGTACGCCAAAAGCAACAGTGATTTTGACAAAATTCGCTCCATTTCGGTCTACCCCTTCTTTGGCAATGTCCATACAGAGGCTGTTCCCAAAGAGAATCCTGGCTTCATTTTTGTTCCGGACGGCTCGGGGGCCTTAATCCAGCTCAACAACTATAATCAGAACCAGCCCATCTACGACAGAGCGGTCTACAAGAACGATATTTACGATCAATACTACTATGCCCAGGACCGGGCGGAGGATCTAGTTCTCCCCGTCTTTGGTATGTATCTGAACCAGGAAGACCATTGGAAAGGCTTTTTGGGCCTGATTGAGCGGGGAGCGGAGTTGGCCCATATTCGGGCGAGCGCCGCCAACAGGGCCAGCAGGTCAGCGGCGAATCAGGTCAATGCAGTCTTTGATTTGCTGCAAGTGTCCAATGTGAGACTTTTTGGCCCCTATGCCCAAGATACCACATCCAATCTGGCCCGTTCTGTGAACTATGATTACAATGCTGTCGTCCGCTACAAATTACTGGTAGGCGAAACACTGGATTATTACGATTTGGCTCAAGTGTATCGAGACTACCTGATGGAGCAGTATGGCTTAGAGGAGCAATTGATCCCGTATCGACCCAAGGTCTTTTTGGATCTCCTGGGGAATGTGAGCATCAAAAAACACTTTTTGGGAATTCCCTATCAATCCCATCTCTCCATGACCACCTTTCAGGAGGCCGGGGAGATCCTAGATGAGCTGGCAGGGGTAGACAAGGTGGTCAACTATTGCGGGGTGATCAACCAGGGAATCAATCAATCGCTCTTAAGCCGGGTGGAGTTTGCAGCGGCCAACGGCAGTGTCTCCCAATTTGAGCAGTTACAACACAGGATTGCAGACCAAGGTGATCAGCTTTTTGTTCAGATCAGTCTGCTCAAGGTCTACACCCAGAAAAATGGCTTTCGACCTAAGATGGGTATGTACGCGCTGGACAGCAAACCCCTGCGCTTGACCCGGTTTAATTTGACCAACAAGCGTTTCGATTACAGTTCCTCCTATTATCAGATCCTCAGTCCCTCTTACCTCCCGGATCTGCTGGAGCGGTTTGTTCAGAAAAACGCCTGGTTTGATGCCATCAGCCTGGCTGATTTAGGCAGTATCTACATGGTGGACTATCGTAGGCAAAATGCGGTCACACCTCTTCAGGCCGGGCTTATAGAACAAGCTAGTCTGGAGCAATTGTCCGGCTATAACCTCATCTTGGATGACCCCTTTATAAAGAATATTCCTTATGCTGACTATGTCCAAAACATCGGCCGCAGGAGCAGCGATTTTATCCTCTTTTCCAGCAGCATTCCCTTTAAGCAGCTGGTACTAAACGGCCTGGTTGAGTATTGTACAGAGAGTATCAATATCGGAACCGATCAACCCCAAGAGTACTATTTGCTCCAGGCCTTGGAGCTGGGAAGTCATCCCAAGTTTACTTTAAGCTACAAGGATTCGTCTTTACTCAAGGACACAGAGTTCAATTCGTTCTATTCTACAAATTACCGTCTTTGGGTGGACCACATCCGTGCCATCTATGGGGAAATTGCAGAAGCATTCCAAAGAATTGGAACGAATGAAATCGTGCACCACCAAATGCTGGCTCCCGCCGTGTATCAAACCACCTATAAGGGTGGAACGAAGGTCATTGTGAACTACAATGACTACGCTGTGGAAACTGACGAGGGGGCCCTTGGGGCTCTCAGCTATACAATTGTGGGAGGGGGAGAACGATGAAAGCATTGACGTACAAACAGTCCCGGCGGTTAAAGGGTTTCCTTTTTGTTCTGCCCTGGCTGATCGGTTTTGTGCTGTTCTTTCTGATTCCCATTGTGAACACCCTGATCTTCAGCTTCAACGTGGTGGGAGTGGCGGAACAGGGAGGACGCTCCCTGGTCTTCGCCGGGCTGCAGAACTTCATTGACCTCTTCCAGGTCGAGTTGGCCAGTGATAACCAGACCCAGATTTATCGCATGTTCTATGAGGAGTTTACCACAATTCTCGTCAACACCCCGCTGATCGTGATCTTTAGCCTTTTTGCCGCCATCTTGTTGAATATTGAGTTTAAAGGGAGAGGCTTGGTTCGGGTCATCTTCTTTTTACCCATCGTCCTAGGTTTAGATGTGGTCTTAGGACTGATGTTGATGTCCACAGGCGCCACCTATATTGACTCCCAAGTGCAAAGCAGCGCGTTTTTGCAGGCTGATTTGATTCAAAGGGTGCTCTTTAGTTCGGGCTTACCCCGGGGTTTTATTCAGTTTCTATCTGATGCAGTGGCCCAGGTGTTTGAAATGATGGCCAAGTCTGGTGTGCAAATCCTGACCTACCTGGCTGGGCTGCAATCTATCGATCAGGCCCTCTATGAGGTGGCGGATATTGAAGGGGCCAACAAGTATGAAACCTTTTGGAAAATCACCTTACCCATGGTATCGCCGCTCACTATGTTTGTGACCGTTTATACGCTGGTGGACATGTTCCTAGCTTCTGCCCTGACCAATGAGATCTATACATTTACCATCTTGCGAAACAAAATCGGAATTGGCTCCGCCCTTTCCATCGTTTACTTGTTGTTCGTACTGTTGATCGTAGGCCTTGTGGCCTTCCTATTCTCCCGGGTGGTGTATAAAAATGATTGATCCTAAATCGAATACCCATGACTATAACTTGCGTACCGAACAAGAGAACCTGGCGTATCGCAACCTCGCTCTCTACACCATGAAGCAGAGAATGGTGCGTCTCGCTGGAAGGATCGCTCTATTTGTCATGATTTGCGGACTGTCCTTTGTGATCCTCTATCCTTTCTTGCGCCTGCTGCCCTTGGTGTTTAACCACCTCAAGGATGTGGGTACTCCCGATATCATTTGGATCCCCCGCAGGTTTTCCACCCAGTCTTTCCAGGTGGCCCAGTATCTCCTGTTCAGTAAGGATAGTCTCGTTATGGTCAAGTCTTTGCTCTATGCCCTGACCATCGCCTTGATTCAAACCGCCATGAGTGCCATGACCGGATACTCATTGGCTCGCGTGGATTTTAGGGGGCGTCAGCTTGTCTTTGCCTTGGTTCTTCTGACCTTTGTGATACCGCCCCAGGCGACCTTGATTTCCCAGTATCTGCGTTTTAAGGATTTCGATGTGCTGGGCATTCTGCGCTGGCTAAACGGTCGATCGGTGGATCTGATTAATCGGCCCATGTCCCTTTATTTGCTGGCCATCTTTGGCTTTGGCCTCAAGCAAAGCCTGTTTATCTTCATCTTCCGGCAATTCTTTTACGGAATACCCAAGGAGCTGGAAGAGGCTGCCCTGATCGATGGATGCGGCTTTTACGGCACCTACTTTCGAGTGATGATTCCCAATGCCATTCCCGCCATGATGACCGTGATGGTGTTCTCCTTCGTCTGGAATTATGGGGACAACTACTATGTCAACTACTTCCATCCCGATGGTCCCTACCTGAGCATTATCTTGGATCGTACCTTTCAAGAAACGCAGTTTGACTTCATTAAGAGCCTAGCTTGGAATAGGTTTGATATTCTGAGCTTCAATACCTTCACCTTTGACGCCATTAAGCAAGCGGCCTTGATTACCTATCTCACTCCGCTTCTAGCTCTGTATTTTCTGATCCAGCGGCGCTTTGTGGAGAACTTCGAACGTTCCGGTATTGTTGGTTAAGCCAGTTGGTACAGTATTTGACCATTGTCAGGGAAAGGAGTGATACCAAGGGTCTGAGCATCTCCGCTCGTTGACTGGCGGAAAATATTACAGCATGGAGGTTAAAAGCATGAAGAAGAAGCATTTTGTGTTCCTGTTGCTAGTTGTTGCTTTGCTCTTGAGCGTGAATACGGTTCGAGCGGCTGAACCGCCAACCAAGATTCGGATTGCACTGTGGTGGGTGGAGGGGGACGATCCTTCCTATCGGGATCCGGCCACAGGTGAGTATCCTAGCACGATGCCCACTGCTTTGCGGGACGCACGACTCGCGGCCATGGAAACGGTGAAGGAGAAGCTGAATGTGGAAATGGAGTTTGTGCAATACTCCATGGAGCTGCAGCAGCAGATCCTCCAAACGGTACTGGCCGGGGATCCCATTGCTGAGATTGTGGGCATGTGGGGAGGGGTTCAGGGAGTCATTCTGAACCAGAACGTGCTGCAGGATTTGACGCCCTATCTTGATGCCTTCGGCGAGGAAGAGCACTGGATGGTTGGCGCCATGAATCTGTATGGTAAGGTCTTAGGATTTTCTCTGTATCCAGTCGCCGGCTTCCCGGCCTGGCCTTTACTGTACAACATCGACTACCTAAAAGACTGTACCGCCCTGGAGGACGGCTATCTGGATCAGGACGGAAACATTCTTCTACCGTCACAGCTGTGGGAAGCTGGGCGCTGGGACTGGGATACCTTTAAGGATTATCTGGCCAAGGTGAAGGCATCCACCTATGATCAGGGCAAGATCGGCGGGGATCGTGACCGTGTGATCCACGCCTATGAGGAAGACTATCGTCAAGCGTACAACTACCTGCTCGGTGCCAATGGAGAGTTTATTGTACGTCCCGATGGAACCCTGGGCGTAAACAGTGAAGCAGGAATTCAAACCATCGAGTTTCTACAGGACCTCATGCGTGAAGGCATTATGTGGGCTGAAACCTATGACGATGGCTATACGCCGGGCTGGACCTGGAATGGAAACAACTTCTCCTCGGGTGAGACCGTCTTCACATCCATGCCGGGCTGGCTCATGGACTCCGCTGTGTCCAGCTTCACTGATCGCGGTGAAGAAATTGGCACGGTGCCCTTCCCTGTGGGGCCCAAGGCCAAAGAGAATCCGAGTCAGAATCCCTATCATGTTCCCTTCACAGGCGGCGATACCCTGGGTATTCCCAAGGGGATCGACCCAGAGACAGCGAAACTGGCCATTCAAACCTGGGCCATGTACAATGCTGAAACATACAGGAATCTGGGGTATAAGGACACCCAAGATTATATCGATGCACAGAACAAACTCACCGCGACCAAGTACTTCCCCGTGGCCGAAGAACGCTATGGCGAGTCCTTGGTGACGGCTTATGGTGACTGGGTCAACAACTTCGTGTTTGATTCCGGTGAAATGCTCGGGGTTGTGGCTCCGCTCCACGATACCGTGGCCCAACTGATTGCCAATCCGTCCAGCAATGCGCGGGCCAGAATTGATGAAGAAATGCAAAGGTACGAACAGTCCATTGCAGGCTTGCGAACCACCCTGGCCGGGGACGCCATTGTGGATAACCAAGCACCGGTAGTGAACTTGCTGGATGGCAAAGAACTGGTCTTTGCAGTGGGTACGGACCTGGTGGCACTGGACTGGTCAGAATACTTCGAGGCCTATGACATCGGTCAGGACAAAGCGTTCTCCATCCAGGATGTAGTCTTTGAGTATGACCAAGTGCTGAGCGCGGATGCCAACAACTCATCAAAGCTGAATCTACGTGCCAGCGACAAGTTCGGCAACGAAACGAGCGCAAGCCACGCCGTGATCTTCCACAATCCTGAGGAAGACGTGGCACCCGTGATTGAATTGGTGGCCGCAGACGACATTGCATTTACTCTCGATTACAACATCAGTTCCGTGGATTGGACCAGTTATGTTCAGGCTTATGACACCATTATTCTGCTGGATGGATCAGCCTTGACCGATGAGGACGGAACGGAGCTAACCTTCGATCTCAACTCGAAGCTCACTACCGATCTGTCGCAGCTGGATGTATCCACTCCAGGACTGTACCCCGTCGAATTTGAGGTGCAGGACTATGCAGGAAATGGAGCAATGTTGGAGATTTGGGTGGAAATTCTGGTCCCGGAAGGCTACTAATTGAATGGAATGACGCAATCGAGAGGTGATCGATTGCGGCTGAGGTAGTCGCCGAAAGCTCGCGATTCGTTCGCGGGCTTTCGCCTATCGTCACTCTAGATGCCCGAAATCGAGATTTGAGGTGTGACCATGTCCTTTGATGCGGATCGGAGCGGCAATCTGCGCACCCTGCTAGAGTTTTTAGCCCAATTGATTCTAGTCAACCTGCTGTGGTTTTTTGTGAGCGCCCTGGGCCTAGGCATTTTCACCTTGGCCCCTGCCACGATTGCCATGTATACGTTGCTTTACCGCCACATGCGGGGTTCTGCTGCACCCACAGTGCAGGGTTTTTTTGGGGTCTTAAAAAGAGAGTATTGGAAGAGTCAAAAGGTATTCTTCAGCGTCATTCTGGCCGGATCCGTCTTAGCCGTTGATCTCCATTATTTCTACGGGAGCTACTCGAAGCAGCCCTCCCTGTTGCACGGCTGCGGGCTCTTTGTATCCTTGTTCCTGGTCACAGTTTATTGCTTAAGCTTAACGCAGATTGGCCCAGTCTGTATATATTTTCCTGATTTATCTGCACTGCACACTCTCAAGTATGCTGTCTTGTTCTCCTTAGGATTTCTGTTCCACTCTCTGCTGATCGTGCTGCTTTTGGCCCTCTCCCTAGCACTTATCCTTTTCTTTCCCCGACTCTGGGTGTTGGTGCCCACGATCCTGATGGCCCTCAATACCTATCTATCCCTTCTGCTTGTCCATGGGAAGTATTCTGCCTTAAATTAAAAGGAAGGATTTGCCAGATGATATGTCGAAGTTAAGGGCAGAAACAATCTAATGCAGGAAATTGTTGGTTTCGAGTGTAGAGTTTACAAATGTGATCCTAAGTTAACTAGGAGGTTGACTCAAGTTTGGTGGAAAGGGGGGGATCGATGGCGAAGGGTCCTGATGGAGCGGTATGGTCTGATGGATGGCAATTGTCTGAGCGTTGATTACATGTGGAGGAGGAAACAAATGAAACTGAAGAGTGCAGTTTTTCTTGTGCTGGTAGCAGTTGCATGTTTGTCCTTGTCAAGCTGGGTATTGGCTGTTGAACCCCCACGCAACGAAACACTAATTGCAGACATCCTCACCGGAAAAGTGGGAAACCCCGGGAACTTCAATTTCTGGGCTACCTGGGTGGGCAACGATAAAGGACTTCAACAGTTGGTGATTGATCCCCTCTGGATGGCAGATTATGTTACCGGGGAAATCATCAATGTTCTGGCCGCAGAGAACCCTATTTACAATGATGACTTCACAACACTCACTGTGAAGTTGCGAGAAGGAGTCTATTGGAACGATGGAGTGGAGTTTACGGCCGATGATGTGGTTTACACGGTAACACTCAGTATGGCCACTCCGGGACTGGGCTACCACACGCAGTTTAACCAGAATATTGCAGAAGTGGTCAAAGTGGACCCCTACACAGTGGTCTTCGAATTGAAAGAACCGAACTCGCGATTCCATTATCAATTCCTCGATCGGTGGGGAGCCTGCCGGATCCTGCCGAAACATATCTTCGAAACGGCTGAAGACCCATTGAGCTTCCAGTTCAATCCACCGATTGGAACAGGCCCCTACAAGCTTGTAGAGTATGATTTAGGCGGCTATTGGTTCTTGTATGAACTGCGGGAAGACTGGGATCGAACGGTGACGGGAATGGTTTACGGCAAACCCGCGCCGAAGTATGTGAAGTTTATCCATTACGGTGATGCTTCCAAGAAGGCCATGGCTCAGATCAGCCACGAGTTGGATATGGCCGACTTGACCCCCGAATCCTTGCAGGTTGTGTTGAGCAGAAATGAGTATGCCCGTGGATTCTATGAAGACTTCCCCTGGGCAGAATTGCTGCACCCTGCCGTTACCGGTGCGGCCTTCAACACACTTGTGGAGCCTTTTGATAATCCAGAGGTGCGTTGGGCCCTGAATTTAGCTTTGGATGCCAAGGGTCTGGCACTCACGGCCTATGATGGAGCTGTAGCCTTTTCACCCGCTTATATTCCCGCTTTGCTCCCCTACTACGAGTATTACTATGAAGAACTGCAACCCTACCTAGAGGATTATACCATCGAGGTCGACGGTGAACTCTATCAGCCCTATAACTCCAATCTGCCCTTTGAGATGGCGGAAGAAGCCAGGAGAAAAGGGTACACTGTGCCCGATACGGAGAAAGAGATTCGGATCATGTTCGGCTACGGCTGGTGGAAGCATTCACCAGAGATTGCCGAGAAACTGCTGATCAAAAACGGCTTTAGTCGAGGAAGAGACGGCAAGTGGCTCCTGCCCGATGGAACTCCATGGAAAATTGAAATTGTCTGCCTGACAACATCGACCAATCCCTCCTTTAAGTGGGCCTTCTCCATCGCCAACCAGTGGTCCGAGTTCGGCATTGATTGCGAAGCTGTCCCCAACGAGCAGGTCGAACACCTCACCGACATGGGTGACTACCAGGTTGTGGGCGGACAGCCGGCGGCTGAACCCTTTGGCGCAGGGATCGACCTCTATCGAGGAATCAACGTCTTCAAGTCCGCGTTCTTTAAGCCCCTAGGTGAAGAACGAGTCGGTCATCAATCCCGGTGGATCGATGAAGAGATCGATGGGTATATTGCCCAGATGGAGCTGACGGACTACAATGATCCTAAGAACATAGAACTGGGAATTGAAGTCATCAAGAGGCTCATTGACGGTCAGCCAGGCGTTTCCCTCGCTTCGTTCCCTGGTTTCATGGGTCTCGACACCTACTACTGGACGAACTACCCCAGTGGAGAGAATCCCTACGCCGTTCCTTGGTACCATTGGCCCAACCTGAAATTTGTGTTGCCATTCTTAGAGCCGACTGGAAGGGAATAACTCGTGATCAGAAGCCTCCCCTGGCAGGGAGGCTTCTACTAGAAACTTGTGCACAAATTTGATGGTGGAGGGCTAAGAGTGTTCAAGAAGTTTTTCATTCCACGTATGATCCAGTACTTTACGGTCTTATTTATTGGTATTACCTTGGTGTTTGTGATCCCCCGACTATTGCCTTCTGATCCCGTTTCTACGCAGCTCCATAGAATGACGTCCCAGGGACAGTACTTAGATCCTGCTGCTGTGGAGGAGATGAGAGAGACGCTGCAGGAACTGTACGGCCTAAAAGGCGGTATGCTGCAGCAATATTTCTCTTACTGGAAACGCCTCTTCACAGGCGACCTCGGTCCATCCTTTACGCAGTTTCCCACTCCGGTGATTGCTTTGATCCGTATGTCTTTGCCATGGACGTTAGGGCTTTTGCTAGCCTCTCTCAGTCTCTCCTGGATGATTGGAACAGTCCTGGGCGGGATTAAGGTGAGTTTTCCTAACTCTCCCTTTTCTAAAGCCACAGAGCTTTTGGCCATGGGGATACGACCCATTCCCTATTACATTATGGCCCTTGTTCTGCTGATTCTCTTTGCCTTTTTATTCCCGGTGTTCCCCATGGCTGGTGGATACAGTGTGGGATCCAAGGTCGGATTTAACGCTAGATTTATTAAGGACTTACTCCGCCATTCCTTCCTGCCCATCCTGTCCATGGTCGTTCTGGAGATCGGCGGCTGGTTTCTACAAATGAGAAATGTGGCTTCCAACTTGGTGGAGGAAGACTATGTGGTCTATGCGGAGGCTTCTGGGCTACCCAAGTCCAAGATCGTGTTCAGTTACATCATGCGCAATGCCATCGTTCCGCAGATAACAGGGTTCGGTTTGAACTTGGGCTTCGTCTTCGGCGGTGCTTTAATCACTGAAATGGTCTTTTCCTATCCTGGAATGGGAACACTGCTCTATTCAGCCATCATCGCAGGTGACTATAATCTGATCATGGGTATCAACATTTTCTCCATTGTGGGTGTTTCCACCGCGATGTTGATCATTGATCTGCTCTATCCGTTACTCGATCCACGAGTTCGGTACCAGTGAGGGGAGGAAAAGCGATGTTCGCAGCAATAGCGGATATGTACAGGTATGACAAGCGATTTGCTTTTGGGTTTACGGTTCTGCTGATCTTTGTCCTGATCGCAGTTGTCTCCCTGTTTTCACCTTACAACACGAGGGCCTGGAACACCGTTCCCCGCAACCTTGAACCCAGTTCCAAGCACCTGCTTGGTACCAATTCCATTGGCCAAGACATCTTCTGGGTAGCCCTGACCGCCACGAAAAACTCTCTGGTGCTGGGTTTGGTTGCAGCTTCTATCTCCAGGGTGATCGCCATTGTCGTGGGTTTGCTCAGCGGTTACAAGGGGGGCCTCTTTGACCGTGTGGTGATGATCGTGAACGACAGTTTCATTATCATCCCCCTCTTTCCCATTTTGATTTTGATCGCCACGATTCTGCGTTCGTCTTTGAGCATCCCCGTCCTTGGCCTAATCATAGGCTTGTTTGGCTGGGCCTGGGATGCGAGGCTTTTTCGATCGCAGATTTTGAGTCTCAAGGAAAGGGAATTTACCAAGACGGCCATACTGTCAGGACTCAAGACGTATAAGGTGATTGCCACAGAACACTTCCCTTATATTGTACCTTTGGTCATGTCCGCTACCATCAATAACGTCATCTGGGTAATCGGCATGGAAGTCACCTTGTCCATGTTAGGTCTGTCCAATCTCAACACGCCCACCATCGGCACCATGATCTACTGGGCCCTTCAATACCAAGCCATATTCCTGGAAATGTGGAACTGGATCCTAACACCCATTATCATCTGTGTAGTCTTAATTCTCGCCCTGTATATGCTGTCCACAAGTATCAGCGAGTATCTCGATCCCAGGACGCGTCTGCAGATGACGAAAGCGAGGTAAAGCCATGTCGATTCTACGTGTTGAGAACCTCAAAGCCCATTATGTTACCAGGAAACACCGCAAGGTCACCCGTGTCTTGGCTGTGGACGGCGTCTCCTTTCAGATCAACAAGAATGAGATCTATGGTATTGCCGGAGAGTCCGGCTGCGGCAAATCCACGCTCTTGAAGGCTGTGAGCGGTTTGATTAAGCCGCCTTTGGAAGTGGTAGAAGGGCAGGTTCAGTACCAGTTCGATGATCGGGACCTCGATCTTTTGACCTTACGTGGCGAACAGGAGAGACGAGAGATACGCGGCGTCCGTATTTCCCATATTCCACAGGGTTCGATGAGCGTCTTGAACCCTGTGCGCAGAATAAGAAAGTCGTTTGAAGACATCATCGGGGCACATTTAGGCATCAAGGATAAACGAGAGTTTGAAGACATGGTTCGAAAGCACATCGAAGCCTTGGGGCTGGATTGGAATGTCATGCATTCCTTTCCCCATCAATTATCCGGGGGTATGCGGCAGCGAATTACCATTGCTCTGGCCACCATCTTGAGGCCCGATGTCATTTTCGCCGATGAGCCCACAACCGCGCTGGACGTAGTGGTGCAGCGCGGGGTGGTTCAACTGATCAAAACGATCAAAAAGGAACAGCAGAATACCTTGGTTATCGTCACCCACGATTTGGCCATCCATGCCAATCTATGCGACCGTCTAGCCATTATGTACGCTGGAAAGATCGTGGAGGAGGCAGATGCTGAGGCACTGTTCGCAGATCCAAAACATCCTTATACCGAGATGCTGTTAGACTCTCTACCCATTGTGGGGGACCGCACCACCCGCGAAAGCGCGCCTGGGGCTCCACCTTCGCTGGTTCATCCCCCGTCTGGATGTAGGTTCCATCCCCGCTGTCCGCAAGCGATGGAGCGATGCAAGCTAGAAGCCCCTAATCTAATTGAAGTGGAAATCGGTCATCGAGTGGCTTGTTTTCTGCAGGAGGGTATAGTAGATGAGAACGTCCAGGAATTCGACGCCAGGTAGCATAAATTCTAAGGTTCCAGGCCAGAAGCTGCTGGAGGTAAAAGGCTTGACCAAGGTATTCACCAAGGGACAGGGGCTGGTGAAGTCGACCATACTTGCGGTGAACAATGTCTCCTTCTCGCTGCAGCGTGATCGGGCTGAGATCTTTACGGTGGCCGGAGAAAGTGGCAGTGGAAAATCCACTGTGGCCAAACTCATCCTGGGGTTTGAGATTCCCACTGCCGGTCAAATACTGTACAAAGGTCAAGAACTATCCACCCTGCGAGGCAAAAAGCAATTTATGCAGGATGTGCAGCCCGTGTTCCAAAACCCCTTTGAGACCTTTAACCCCTTAAAGAAGGTGGAATCGTACTTCTTGGAAACGGAAAAGAACTTCGCCCGGCCCGGTGCAGCCAAAAAGTGTTTGGAACTCGTGGGCCTCTCCATGGACGAGATCGGGGGGAAGTATCCTAGCGAAATGTCGGGAGGACAGCTTCAGCGGGCGTCCATTGCCAGGGCCCTGATCACTAATCCGTCTTTGCTGATTGTGGATGAACCGGTCTCCATGATCGATGCTTCGCTTAGGATGTCCGTGATCAACCTGTTTAAGAAATTCCAGGAGGAACAGGGGGTTAGCATCCTTTACATCACCCATGATCTGGCCACCGCGTACTATGTGAGTGATCGAATCGCCATCATGCTCAGGGGTCAGATTGTGGAGATTGGATCCGTCAAGAAGGTGCTAGACGAGCCCCTGCATCCATACACCCAATTGCTCAAGAGTTCGGTGCCGGTACCGGACCCGGCTGAAAAGTGGACCAGTGACATTGCCTTAAGTGACATGGAAGCAAAAGAGTATGTCCAAAAGGGCTGCAAGTTCGCGGGGAGATGCCCCCATGTTAAAGAACTCTGCCGAATCCGTGAGCCTGACTATTATGAGGTGGACGGGCGTTCTGTTAAGTGCTATATCTACGAAAAAGGTTGGGATCAATCGGCTTGAGGGAGCGAAAAGGCTTCGTAAGACTGAGCAGATTCTATGATATGTCCCGCAACGTAACAAGGCCCGAAGGTAGTCTTCAGGCCTTTCTGTGTTTGGAGGCAGGTTAGCGTTTTTTTGGTCAGCAGTAGCGTTAAGTAAACTAGCTTGCCGATCACGATGCGATGATAGGTTCAGATGGAACGGGGGTGATCTCAAGATTTTGAGTGGTCTAAGCAGGGCTTTTGGCTCCAGCTTAGCAAAAAGTCCGCTCCCTTGGTCTGAAATTGGCGCCGAGAATAATCCCCTGGATATGACCTCGGTTTCCCCAATATCCTCAATAACGCTGAGAGATTTCATGCCCCTCTTTCGGCGAATGGAGGCGGG
>DUPN01000050.1 GCA_012838305.1 Bacillota bacterium
AAAACGATACGCGAATCGCCTGCTGTTTGCCACCGGAGATAACCTTCTTGTCCTTGAAAATCGGTATAAAGAATACCCTCGGCCTCTGTCAGCAACTGTCCCCTCATTTCCTGCTCTAGATCCAGCTGCTCTGAGCCGATTAGTCTTTGTGTGACCTGGTCCAAAGCAAAGGCCAGGCCATTTTGGGAAGGCTTAGCAGCCTCCAAGATGCTCAGCACTTTTTCCAGGGAAGTATCCACTCCCAGTACGCCCAGTAACTGACCTGCCTGATCATAGAGGGGTTTCGCCCTGGTGACGATGGGCCGCTTGGTCGCCTGATCCACATAGGGGGGAGTGTAAACGGCCGTTCCGGCCTGTGTGGCTGCGAGGTACCAAGGTCTGATGGTGGGATCACTGGGCTCCCAGGCCATCTCTCGATTGGCATAGAGTACATGGCCTTCCTGGATACCCAGGTATATAGCGAAAACGGACGGATTATGGGCCAGCGCTTCATGGAAAAACCGAAGGATCGTTTCCTGATCAGATTCCAGTTCAATCGCGGTCTGGGCCGCCGAAATGACTCTGTCCACGGTGAGCATCTCTGCGCTAATCTCACGCATCACGCTCTCCAGTTTGAGGGTAATTCTGCTTTCAATGGCCTGGCCAAGCAGGTCTTCAAGACTGCGCAAACCAAGCCCTGTTGTCAAGGCTCCGATCAGTATAAAGACGACTCCTAGGACGTATATTCTTCGTATAAAGACCCTCATGCCAGCCCCCCTCATCTGGGTCATCTCGCCAAGACAAGACGTCCGATAGTCTACCCCAAGAGCCTCGTGATGGTTTGATAGGTCAGATTGGGAATGTACTCAAAAGTGTGTTTCATGTGCACCCTTTCGGTGATCTTGTGCCCATCCTTGCCGTAGGCGCCTATGTTTACCACAGGAACGTCAATTTCTGCAATATCCTCGATGGGGTGCTTATACTTCACACCCCAGGCCGGAGTGTTCTTCTCCAGTGCGCCAAAATCGGCCTCGTCACCACTTAAGGACAGAAAGCTTGAGTCCGAAATGTAAGGGTAGAACATTTTGGTCACAACCGGTTTCTCAGAGTACTCCTGGAGAGCCTGCACCGATCGCTTTACACTATCTAAGAGCCGCTTCTCGTTTTCCGCTCTTCCCGTCATCTCCAAATTGGAATACATGGTCGAAGCATAGAAGACAATGATGGCAGGACTCTTGTCTGGCGCCCACTTCCAGGCTTCTTCCACCATGCGCAGATTGAAATCCCTTAAGTCCATGGCCGGGTTGGAGCGATGCATGTCCCTGGCAAAACTGGCCAAGCGTTGCTCAAACTCTGCGCCATGCTCCTTCGCCAATTGGTCATAGAACTCTTCCCAGGTGTACACCCTCGTTTGCCAAGGGAGTTCGGCATAGAGATCACCTGTCTTCTGGCAGAATCTCTGGTACGATTGATTGATGTACAGCAAAACCTCGTCAAAGGCCTCCACCGCCACCTGCTTCATCTTCGCCATAACATCCTTCGGGCTCATGCTGTGGGTAAAAACATTGTAATAGGCGTAGGCTGCAAGGGCGGTCTGCACCGTATAACTATCTTTACAGTCCGTTTGTTTGAGGGAAATGGGCGGAACGGTGACTTCACCTTGGGCCTCGTCACACAGGTCAGGGTTTAGGTCAATCCGTCTGGTCAGTTCGGCCACGAGCAAATTGGGGTCCAATCCTCCAAAGGCTTGACCCACATGCGTTTCCTTTCCCACCGCATAGAATGCAGGTAGGAGCTTGCCAATGGTACCAAAGTAGACATATCTGTTTTCGTCCTTCGGATGGTACGGTGTGGAATAGTCCGCGTTTATGGCCGCAATATACTGGAGATCATATCTCTCCTTCCACTCCCTCAGAACCTTCAGGGCGGAGACAACGCCGTGTGCATTATCCTCCTCATCGCATTCGGAGATGGCGATGATGTTGCCGTCCAGTTCTTCAGGATGCTCGGAAAAATGACGAAGGAGGCACATATGTCCCGCCACGCCAGACTTCATATCCAAGGCTCCCCGGCCAAACATGTACTGACCGGAGTCCAAATCGCGGGTAATCTCCTCTCCCAAGGGCAATTCTCGCAGGAGCTTAGGGAGTGTGTCAGGATCAAAAGCATGGCCCTTCAGGGGGCCAAAATCATCCACTCCAACCGTGTCCAGATGGCCCAGGAGCAGTACTGTCCTTTCCGAGCGTCCTTTTGTCCCTTTCACCATGGCCAACACATTGTACCTCTCGATGGCATCATCTTCTGTCTGCTGCAAGAGCAGATATTCAGGGTGTTCCTGGAAGTACGGCAATTTGCTGTAGAACGCATGGATCCTTTGGGCGCAGGCGGCCTCGCCCTTTGTCGTCACTACACTGGGAATCCCCACCAGCTCCTTGGTGAGCTCCTTCACATCGGCCAACATGTCCAAGTACATACTCTGTCCTCCTGCTTCATCCGTTCTCGATGCGGTCTAAGGTCTCCAACACCCCTTCGATATCCATTTTCAGTTGAGCTACTTCCTCTAGGCTTTTCTGGACCTTGCTCTGCACCATCCAGTCCGAGATAATATTATCGAAGGCGATATCGGCAAACCGTTCGAAACTGGAGATATTCAGTTGTGGAGCCGTCCCAGTGGCCAAATCACGTAACTCCTTCTGCAGGGAGTGCAGTTTCGAGTTTACCTGCCCCAGCACACTCTCGGCCCTCTGGATCTTTCTGTGCTTAATGATGCTGGAGAAAAGGCCGGCACCGAGCAGATCGTAGAATCCCCAATTGCGGGCACTCTTCAAATATCTTTCCACCTCTCCCAGCATGGTCAGAACCTCCTCTGCTGCTTGGCGTGCCCTTTGAATCTCTCTGGCATCAGTGGACATCTGTCACCATCTCCTAAAACAAAATGATCTCAAAACCGGCAGCGGTGAAGACTTCCAGGTCAGAATGGCCTGACAGGGCCGCATCAATGGGGAGTCCCTGGGCCTCAGCTTCAGCTAAGGAACCCATCTGCGCAGCACAGGCCTTGCAGACAGAACGAACTAAGCCCGCCTCCTTAATTTTGTCCCACAGTCTTCCCTGGGGCGTCTTGGAAATGTCGGCAATTCTTGCCGCCGATGCGCCTTCCACAATCAGGGCCACCTCATAGCCCCTTTGGTAATAATTCCACACATTGAGCAAAGCGTGGACAAAGCAGGGGGTCTCACCTCGGAAACTGACAATTGCGATTTTTTTCATCTCGCTGTACCTCCCTCTCATTCCCTTTCCTATTTATTCTAGATAGGAAGTATACTTCCTACACTTGACAACAGAATCACTAGGATCTATCATTGGATCAGTAATTTATTGAATTACTCGATTAGTAATTTACTGTAGAGGAGAATGAACATGAAAATCCCAACAACCCTAAAACACAAGCCTGTGATCATATCGGAAGACTACGGCAATGTTGATGGACGCCAGGCCTACCAGTCCGATGCGAAGGGTCTGTCCTTGGGTTTGGCCCAGTGGAACGACCGGGGCAAAGTGGACATTTCGGCTAAAGTATGGCGTCATACGGGAGAACGTTGGTCCCGCCAATCCGAAGAACTGCCCTTGCACAGAGTGCTGGATCTAGCCATCTTGGTTTGCCGCTCAAAGCTCTACTTCGATCAGGCCTATCGTTTCGAACAACTCTATGATCCGGACAATCCCGTCATCGATCGCGTGGGACTGCAAGGTGATGCCATGACGGTGGCGGTATGTACCGAGAATGCCATGATCGATGAAGACATTTGCCTCTTTCGACAAGCGCTGGCCGATGACGGTGAGTTGATTGGCGAAAGACTCCACACCCTAGCGAGACTGCTCAAAGAGATGGGGTATTGAGATGGACCGAAAAAAGGAGCTAAAAGCCGAATACCGACAGATCAAACCCGCCATGGGCGTCCTTGCCGTTCGATCCAGACTCTCGGGCAAATGCTATCTAGAGGGTGCCATCGACCTAAAGAGCGCCATCAACCGTACCCTCTTCCAGCTGAAATGGGGCGGTCACCCCAACAAGGAACTGCAAAGGGACTGGAATGACTTGGGCCCAGAGAATTTTGAAGTGGAGATCGTTGATGAACTGGCCTATACTGAAGACCAGCAAGATTTCCGTGACGATATCGCCGAACTCCAATCGATCTGGCAGGAGAATTTACGCCAAGAGGAAACGGAACTGTATTGAACCTAAGCCCATGCCCGTTCATGCTGTTTTCTATAAATCGCCTTGGAACCCTGCCCAGTAATTTTATTTTTTATTTACAAATAGCGATCAACTTTGTCTACTGGCGCTGGATAGATCAAGTGAAGGCTAGAGGGGAGGAACGCCTTGGATATCACAGAACAGGAACTGCTCAAGCGCGCCAAAGAAGGTGAACACGATGCCCTGGAGCAAATCTTCAGGCACCATTTGGACAGCGCGATCCGCCTGGCTTATCTGATCACCCGCAACTGGGCGACCGCGGAAGACGCTGTGCAAGAAGCCTTTCTGCAGGCCTTTCGGTCCCTCCATTCCTTTCAGGACGACCGACCGTTCAAACCCTGGTTTACCAGGATTGTAGTCAACAAGGCTAAACGCACCAAAGATCGGCTGGATCGGGGTCATCTCCCCTATGATCAGGAAGAGGTCAATCCGCACCGGATCTTCTCTCCAGAGGAACACGCGCTCGATAAAGAAGGCGTAGACACTCTATTTTCAGCCATCAATCGTCTTGATGAGAACCATCGACTACCCCTCTTGCTCAAGTATATCTCGGGGTTGACGGAGGCGGAGATAGCCGAGGCTTTGGGTATCCCCCCCTCCCGGGTAAAATCCCGTCTCTATGTAGCCAGGCAGCGCCTGAAAAAACACATTACGAAGCTAAAAGGGGGTGGCGGCGATGCAAAGATTTGACGAGCAGATCACGGAGACCCTACGGGCTAAGAGTGAGTGGCCTGGTTCCGCCGATGCACTCTGGGGAAGAATTTCCAGCGATCTGGATCAACCAAGATCCAAATGGAGGCGGAAGCGGCTTTGGGTTGGAATGGCTACAGCGGCCACCATCTTCCTGGCTTTCATGATACACACAATGCTCACGCCCCTTCCTCCCGATCCACCTGATCCCCAGTTTTCCAGACTGGCGAGCCCGGAGGCCTTCTCCCTGTTTATGGTGCCGGAGGAAATCCAGACGGTGCTGCCTGGTGAGGAAGTGCAAATAGCTTTGGGAAGCTATTTTACTCCAGAAGGAGATGACGATCGGGATCTGCGCCTGGTTATCTGGAGAAGCCTCCATTCTGAGGAGGTTCTCGTCGAGGAGCGCTTATTGGAAGAGGACGAGATCCTGGGTCAAAGCGTCCTGTGGGTGATAAGTCCCACCGAACCCGGCCTGTACCGCTTCGTTGTGGAAGGAACACTCCTGACAGAAGGAGAACGTATGACGCTAGCTGCCGAACAGACAATTCGTGTGGAAGGGAAAGAAGAAGATGCAATTTCTGAAAACGATCAGCCTTAACCTTGTCCTAATCTTGATCCTAGCTCTGGGTACTGCAACAGCAAACACGGCTCCCGAAGCTCCTGGTCGACTTGAGGTGACAGGACAGGCAGTCATCACAACAGCCCCCGATACAGCCCGTATTATTTTAGGCGTAGAAACCACCAGTACCTCCGTGAACGCCGCAACCTCGGCCAATGCCGAACGTATGGCGACGGTGCTGGAGGCCCTGAAGGACCTAGGTATTCCTAACTCCCACGTGGCTACCAGCGGTTATACGATTTACAGCTACAGAGATATCTATCAAGGCAGTACGGTCGATGGAGCCCAGGAGCAGACGATCTACAATGTGCAGAACAAAGTCACTGTCACCACCGACAGGCGGGACGAAGTGGGCAGAATTGTGGATGCAGCGGTGCAAGCCGGGGCAAATCAGATACAAAGCGTAAGCTTTGATCTCGCAGACAAAGAGCTTCTGCAGCTTGAAGCCCTAGATGCCGCCACTAAACAGGCTATGGGCAAGGCCAGGGCGATGGCGGAGAGTGCAGGGGTTTCCCTTGGAGGAATCTCGGGCATGGAAGAAGAGTATGGAACGTATGCGCCGTTCAATGAATCGGTACAGAAAATGGCCCAAGGCTTTGGGGACGCCGGAACCAGTATCACCCCCGGAGAGGTTGAAGTTAGGGCAGTAGTGAAGATGACGTTTTGGTTCTAAAGAGTCCAAAAAGAAAGCTCCGTTTACAGAACACTGTAGACGGAGCTTTTTTTGCCTTAGTTCTTTGCTGATCCTAAGCTGAGACATCCTCTTCCATGCTGGCCTTACCCAGAGATTTTCCCCGCCAGGCATGGAGTGCAAGGCTGATGGCGATAATTCCGTAGGCCACGAACACCCGGAAATACTCACCGACCTGGGCACTGCCGAAGATGGTCTGACCGGCAGAAGGCGAAACCACAAAAAGAACATGGAACAAGAAGGTACCCATCAGGGCCTGACCGATGGTGGCCCTGGTCACGGAAGCGCCCCCAATCAGTAGAGCGGCAATAGCAAAGGTACCCACCTGTTCGTGGCTGTTGTAGGTGTTGAGGGTACCGATGTTCTGCAGGAAGATAATCTGTCCCCAGGCTGCAAGCACCGTAGAGAAAACGATGGCCAGGACACGATTCCGATCGGTCTGAATCCCGGCGACGCTCGCGATATGGCGATCTTGACCTACAGCTCGGAAATCCTGACCGAGCTTGGTTTTGAAGAAGGCCCAGATGGCGACCGCCAGCAGAGCAATGACCAAAAAGGTGACAATGGGGATCTTGGTAAACCCGTATTGCACAGTCCAAATATTGTCCAAAACTCCCCTCACCCGCGTCAGGTCCACCGTGTTTCTCAAACCGGGACTGGTGGAGATCCTCAAAGCGGGGTTATCAAAGGGAATGAGAGTACCCACCAAGAACAGAAAGATAAACTGATACACACCATTGGCAAAAAAGCCCATGACCATACTGGTGATCATCTCCCGACCCTTGGCCTTGTTGAGAACCAGACCCGCCAGGGTTCCAAAAAGCACAGCCAAAGGAGTTGCCAGAAGAGCTGTTAGGGCCAAACCGCCAATGCCAGCCCACTCCCAGTGGGTGGAGAGAATGAGGGCGATCTGACCGGCCAGCGCGCCCAGGACAATCCCGAAGTTCAGTCCCATCCCTGCAACCACAGGAATGATCAAGGAGAGTACCAAGAATGAGTTGCGAGCCATCCTTTTTACTATCTCCATCAGTAGGAACTGGAATGGCCTATTAGCATAAAAGACGCCGAGCAAACAGACGATGGCAAACAGTATGGGAACAGCGTTTCTCGATAGAATCCTTTTCACTTTACTCACGCCTGCTCACCTCCTGTTACTCGAGTTAAGGCATAGAGGATCATGCCATTACTGACGATGACGCGGGCGATCTCTGAGATATTACCCTCAATGAGCTGATTGGTTACCGGCATGGCCACTGTAAGCAGCGTCTGGAATAACACAACGCCAATTACGGCATGGCGTACCTTTGCTTCCCTGGTGGAAGCCCCGCCAATCAATACCGCAGCCACGGCGGGAAAGGCAGTCATCAGAGGTCCGTTGTACAGCTGGGCAAATCCGAAACTCTGGGCGTACACCACATAACCGACGGCCGCCAAAACAGTGGACAGGGTAATTCCCACACTGCGATAGGCATTGATATTAAGGCCAGAAGCAACGGCAAAACGAGGATTGCGTCCCACCACTTCCATAGCCACCCCTGGTTTGCTCCGCAGGAACAACCACAACAGAAAGGCCAATAGAGCGTAGAACAAGAGCAGACCTGTGGGAATCGTCAGACCGAACAGCTTTACATTCAAGAAGTTGTTCAGCGTCCCCCCAAAGGTGTCAGCCAATGTCAGCGTAACGCGCAAGCCCTGGCCGCCGACGGGCCAGATTAGGGCTGGGTTTTTAAAGGGTGCCATCAGCCAGAAAATGCACATTCCAGCGACAATCGAAAACCCCACATAGGTTCCGACCATCATCTCCTGTCCAGCCACACGATTGAGCAATAGGGAGTATAAATAGCCAGCCACAACCCCAAGAGGTATGGCTACCAAGAGTGCCACGGCGAAACCTCCCAAACCCAGCAGAGAGTTCTCCATGGACACCAGTACGCCCACCATTCCCGCAATCACACCCAAGGGCAAACCAAAGTTCAATCCGGCCCCTGCCTGAATGGACGGTACCATGGCCAGAACATATATGCCGTTCTGCCCAATCCTCACCAGGGCGTCACTGAGTAAGCCAGGGACACTGAGCTCTGTTCCTGCAGCCACAATGATCAGCGTCAGCAGGAAAGCCGAGATGATCAGGCGGGGCAATCCAAAGCCATGGTATACTTTACTTACTCGGTCTTTCACCGATTTCCACCTCCTCCAGGGATTTTCCGGCCATCAACAGACCATACTCCACATCAGGTGCATCAGGCGGCAGAATACCGGATAGCCTGCCTTCGTAGATAATGGCAATGCGGTCACTGATGCTGCGCAGTTCAGCCAACTCACTGGAGGTGATCACAACGGTCACTCCCATGCGGTTCAACTCCACGATCAGCTCCAGAACTCGACTCTTGGCTCCCACGTCAATTCCCCGTGTTGGCTCCGAGACAAAAAACAAGCGAGGGTTCTGTGTGAACGCCCGGGCAAGACAGACCTTTTGCTGATTACCGCCGCTCAGTCGGCGCACAATTTGATCCGGCCCAGTACAGCGAATATCGAACCTCTTAATGGACTCCAAAGCATGGGCAGTAATCTGCTTTTGGTCCTTTAGCTTGAGAGGGCCAGGTTTGAGAAACTTGTCTTGGGTCTGCATGCTCGTAAGCACGATATTATTGGCAATACTATCCTCTAGTACAAGTCCAACACCGCGCCGGTCTTCCGATACAAAGGCTAAGCCCAGATCCAGCGCTTTTCTCGGATTGTTCAGGGGAACCTCCGTACCTTCGTAACGAACTTGTCCGCGGCTGGGATAGAGGCCCATAATCCCGTTGGCTAAAGCGATTTTGCCGTGACCGGCCAAGCCTCCAATACCGAGTATCTCTCCCTCATAGACATCAAGGTCAATCCCGCGCAGGCGCTCACCGGGCATATCCACCCGCAAATCGCGAATCTCCAAAACTTTCTTCTTGCCCTCTCGCGCTTGCTCTGCTCCGAGCCGCGCAGATGTGTCCACCTTACGCCCCACCATGAGCTCGGCAATCTGCGCAATCGTAAACTCCTGCGTCGGTCCCGATTGAACCAGTTCGCCGTCTTTCAGAATCGTGATCGCATCGGCCACAGCCATGACTTCATCGAGGCGATGGGTAATAAAGAGAATACTAATGCCCGACTTGGCCAGACGTCGAACGACGTCCAGAAATTGCTCTGCCTCGCTTTCTGTCAACACCGCCGTGGGCTCATCGAGCACGAGCAGCTGCAGATTCTGCTTGTCAATTTCCCGGGCAATTTCCACAAACTGCAGGTAACCAACGGGTAAACCCGCCACGGTAACCCATTCTTCAATATTCATGCCCAGTTTATCCAAGGCAGCTTTGGCGTCCGCTGCCATTTGTTTTCGATCTAATGTCTCCAGTTTCTTTCCCAGGACTCTGCTGAAGAGATTTGGCTTCGTGGATTCCCTGTTGAGTTTGATATTCTCCGTAACGGTGAAGCCAGGCAGAAGCATGAACTCCTGATGAACCATGCCGATTCCTGCCCCGATGGCGGCCTTCGGTGAGTCGAAGGCAACATGATCGCCATTGACCAGAAGGTCCCCTTCATATCCCCCTGTGTCAGTAATAACAGACATGCCAAAAAGAATGTTCATGAGGGTTGATTTGCCGGCACCGTTTTCCCCAACCAAACAGTGGATTTCGCCTGCATTTACCCTGAGGTCAATATCTTTGAGAACCTGCGTCCCATAGAATGACTTGGAGATCTTCTTCATCTCCAACACAGGAACACTCATATGCACACCTCCCACTTTCTACCACTCAAGAAAAGTGCGGAGACCCGCCCTCGGAGAGGGCGAGAGCTCCGCATTTCTACACTTCAATTGTAACACTCTTAGAAGATAATCGAATCAGCGATAACCAGGTAGAAGTTGGCTCCATCCTTATAGCGATTGAGGGAGATTCTCATACCGGTCGCCTCAAAGACGGCTTCTTCAACAGCTTCCATGTCGGAGAAGTCTAGCCCGTTTTGAATATGCTGGATAGCTAGCTCTACGCCGGCCTCCACAAAAATCATGTTGATGGGAGCAACCCAAGTGGCCATACGGCCAGAGTTTCCTTGTTCGGCGACCTTGGCGCTGATCTGCTCGAGGACGAAATCTACATCACCCTTGCGATCCTCGCTGATCTCAATGCCTAAAGCACCTGGATAGCCGTGGAACGGGCTGGGGCAGCACTGTTCTGGGAAAATAATCCCGGCATCCATCGATGCCCGAATGGCGGGTTCCATCATGGCACAGTTCGTTCCAAAGAAGGCAATGTCCTTGCCGTGGATCTCGGCTTGACGAGGAATATCCTCTAGAACAAATTGCTGGGTTCCAGGAATACCTGCATCTCCCATGGGGTCTGGAGCAGTAACGTCAACCACTTCAAGCCCTAGCCTTTCCGCTTCTGCCTTCATATTGTTGTAGCGAACAGCAAGGAGCTCCATGGACATGTGACGCGGGAAAGAATAGTGGAGAATCTTCTTGGCACCCATACGCTGGGCCAATTGGGCAATATTCGCACCACGGCGAATCTGGTCTGTCTCCATGGCGAAATCCACCACTCCGGCAATCATGTCGGGGTCTTCGTGGGGCAGCCCCATAATCAAGACGATGTCATCGCGCATCTCGCGAATCGTATTGAAAGCGGCTGTGGTACCTGGAACAGACTGGCACACAACGATGGCCTTAACCTGTGGATCCATAGCAAATTGCAGAATCTGGCCGATCACAGTTTCTTGCTCTTGCATGAAGTTGTCAGGATAGGTAACGTGCTCAACCGAACCGGGATAACGAGCAACCATCTTCAGAGCTGCTTGATACTCCTCTTCACCTTGGGACACTGTTCCGGTGACAACCCCAATCTTAAAGGGCAATTCAGCTGCTTGAGCAATGCCAATGACGCCTAAAACTAAGACCAAAACCAAAACCAAACTCAGACTTCTCTTCACTCTGCTCTCTCCTTTGTCTCTTTTTCGGGGTCCTTACTCCCACATGATATCCTCAAGTATTCTACGAATTACGCGCATTTCCTCCCCAAGGATCAAAGAAAGAGTAAAAATCAGCGCGGTAAAGCTTGGTAAAGGAGAAAACAGCTGGCAGCGATGTCGCGCTGCCAAAAACTAAACTGCGTTTTGGCTGTTGTGCAGCCCGGCGTAAATCCCCTGGCGCTCCAACAGCTCCTGATGGGTACCCATCTCCCGAATCTGACCATCCGTGAGGACAACAATCTGGTCGGCGTGGCGAATCGTGGACAGGCGATGGGCAATCACCAGAGTTGTCCTATCCTTGGCCAACTCTAGCAAGGCTTCCTGGATCTCCTGCTCTGTCGCAGTATCCAGTGCTGATGTTGCCTCATCGAGGATGAGAATGGGAGGATTCTTCAGGAATACTCTGGCAATAGAGATCCTCTGTTTCTGGCCTCCAGAGAGCTTCACTCCCCTCTCTCCCACATAGGTGTCATACCCGTTGGGCAGGGAAAGAATAAAGGAATGGATCTGGGCTTTCTTGGCGGCATCAATCATTTCCTCTTCGCTGGCCTGCGGATAGCCATAGAGAATGTTTTCCCTGATCGTGCCGGTAAACAAGAAAACGTCCTGCTGCACAAAACCGATTTGGTGACGAAGTGAAGCCAGGGTCACCTCCCGAATATCATGACCGTCGATGGTGATGGTTCCCCCTGTCACATCATAGAAACGGGGAATCAAGTGGCAAAGCGTGGTCTTGCCGCCCCCAGAGGGGCCCACAAAGGCCACGGTGTTCCCTGCCGGAATGTGCAGGGACACCTGCTGCAGCACCTCCGCATGTTTGGTGTATTGGAAGGACACTGTATCCATGACAATGTCGCCGCGAACAGGCGGCAAGTCCCGGGCACCCTCGCGGTCGGTTACCCCCGGGGAGACATCCATCAGCTCCGCAAAGCGGCTAAAGCCTGTCATTCCCTGTTGGTACTGCTGCGTAAAGGAAATAAGACGGCGGATCGGCTGCAGAAAATATCCGATAAACAGCAAGTATGCGGTGAGGTCGGCCAAATCAATGTATCCACGGAACATAAACAAAGAGCCTACGCAGAGCACGGCCAGATTCAAGACGTCTGTCAGGAAACTCAGCCCCGAAGAATAGATGGCCATGGCCCTAAACGCTTGGCGCCTGGATCGTTTGAAAGCAGAGTTGGCCGTATCAAAGCGGCGCCTTTCGTAATCCTCGTTGACAAAGCTTTGGGCAACTCGGATCCCGGAAAGACTGTTCTCCAGATCTGCGTTCACATCAGCAATCCGCTTGCGTTCCTCCGTGAAAGCGCGGTTCATGGCGGTGCGCCGAGTATAGGCATACCAGCCAATAACGGGGATAAAGGCGAAGGTAATCAAGGTAAGGGGCACATTGATCGTCAGCAAGTAGGAAAACGACCCAATCAGCATCAAACTGGCGATGAAAAGGTCCTCTGGACCATGGTGGGCCAGCTCCGAGATGTCCCGCAAGTCATTGACGATGCGGCTCATCAGATGTCCGACCTTGGTGTCGTCGAAGAACCTGAAGTCAAGGGTCTGCAAATGAGTGAACAAATCTGTCCGCATCTGGTACTCCATATTGACCCCCACCACATGGCCGTAATAGTCTACAAAATACTGGCAGCCGAGGCGGATTACGTACAAGAACACCAGTGCCCCGGTCCAAAGTAGAACGGCCCGGACATTTTGGTCGGGGATAAAATCTTTCATAAACGTTCTGGTAATGACGGGGAACAAGAGGTCCAGCAAAGCAATGACGCTGGCCGCAACCAAATCCATCACAAGAAGCCGGCGCTCCGGCTTGTAGTAAGCAATAAATCGTTTCAGATTACCCATTAATGCCACACGACCTCACTTATCTATCCTTTAATGTAGGGCTCCCCAGAAGCCTTAGGTCCCACAGATTTCCCGATGAAACCGGCTAGAGCAACCATGGTTAATACATAGGGCAGCATGTTCATGAACTGAGTTGGGACCCCCACATCCTGCAGACGCATTTGCAGCGCATCGGCATAGCCAAAGAACAAGCAGGCGCCAAGAGCCCCGTAGGGAGTCCATTTGCCAAAAATGACGGCAGCCAGGGCAATAAAGCCTCGCCCTGCGGTCATGCCTTCGCTAAAGCGGCTGAGATGGGCGATGGAAAGATAAGTGCCTCCCAAACCGGCCAGCGCTCCGCTGAGGGCCACAGCCAGATAGCGCATGCGGAAAACATGGACTCCAACCGTATCGGCGGCCCTGGGATGCTCCCCGACCGCCCTAAGCCTCAATCCCCACGGCGTTCGATAGACCACAAGATGGGCCACGACAACTGCAAGTAATGCCAGATACACCAAGGGATTCTGCCGGCCGATAATTCTTCCGATCCAAGGGATCTGGCTCAAAACAGGGATGGTAATGTCGGGAATCGTGGGCACACTGGGCGATGTGCCTGCTGCACCGAAGTAATAACGCAGCAGAAAAACAGTTAACCCCCCCGCGAAGATGTTAATGGCCGTCCCCACCACGACCTGGTTGGCCCGGTAGTGAATGCAAAAAAAGGCGTGCAAAAGACCGATGACAATCCCTGCGAGCACAGCGCCGACCACACCCAACCACGGCAAGCCAGTTTGGTGAGAGACAAACATGGCTGTGAAGGCTCCGATCAACATCATTCCTTCTAAGGCAATGTTCACCACGCCGCTGCGTTCCGAAAAGATTCCGCCTAAGGCGGCGAAAATCAAAGGAGTCGCCATTCTTAAGGCGGCGGCAAACACTGCAGTATTAAACAACAAAGCCAGAACCTCGCCCATTATGCTTCCTCCCTCATGCGCAGAATGCGCCGGATTAGATACTCTGCGGCCACGAAGAAAATGATCAGGGCCTGAATAATGGTGATCAGCTCACGGGGCACCGAGGTCAACCGATCCATCGCAGCGGACCCCGTCTGAAGTGCTCCAAACAAAATCGCTGCGAACAGAACACCAACGGGATGGTTTTTCCCCAGCAGCGCAACGGCAATACCCATAAAGCCCAGGTCTGCAGAAAAGCGCACAATAAACCGGTTGTGGAGGCCCAGAATCTGTTCTGTACCTGCAAGTCCCGCGATAGCACCGGCGACGGCCATGGCAATAACCGTGTTCTTGGCCACATTGATACCGCCGTACTCTGCCGCCTGCGGATTCAGACCCACAGCCCGGAGTTCATAACCTTGCCGGGTTTTCCACAATATGAAATAGGCCACGACCGCCGCGGCAAGGGCTAGAAAGATGCCCCCACTGAGACGAGTAGGAGGGTACAAACGGGTCAGAGCAGCACTGGGGCTAATCCGCGCCGTCTCAGGCACCCAGGAGCCGCCGTGAAAAGGACCCGTGGCCAGCCAGTCTGTTAAGTACAGCGCGATGAAGTTGAGCATGATGGCGTTGATCACTTCGTGGATTCCCAGTTTCGCTTTGAGGTAACCGGGTATAGACCCCCAAATGGCCCCGCCTGCCATGCCGGCCAAAATAGCCAAGGGTAGATGAATGAAACGAGGCAGCCCGGTGAAGGTAAAGCCAACCCAGGCGGCGGCAAAAGCTCCCATGTACACTTGCCCTTCGGCACCGATATTAAACAGGCCGGCCCGATAGGCAAAGGCCACGGCTAAACCAGTAAACATCAGAGGAGTCGCCCTTTGCAGCGTGGTGGCAAGATTCCGGATGCTACCAAAGGATTCCACAAACAGGATCCTATAGGCAGTTAAGGGATTTTCACCGACAAAGAGTATAAAACCTGACCCGATAATCAAGGCCAAAACCACAGCCGCAAGGGGCGTGACAATTTCTTGCCAGCGGATTGCCTTAGCCCTACTTAGCATGGCCATTCACCTCATTTGCTCCATAGTCCTCGAGTCGTCCACCGAGCATCAAAAAGCCGAGTTTATGCTCTGTCACCTCGTCGGCCGACATCACACTAACGATTTTCCCATTATACATGACAGCTACACGGTCGCTGAGAGAAAGGATCTCATCGAGCTCGGCTGAAACCAAGAGCACGGCTGCACCTTGGTCCCTTTGGGCGATCACTTGCTGGTGAATGAATTCAATGGCTCCAACGTCCACGCCCCTGGTTGGCTGGGCGCAGATCAGTAAGTCCGGGTTTTGGGTGAACTCCCGGCCCACCACAATTTTCTGCTGATTACCTCCGGAAAGGCTCCGAGCCAGCTGTTTGGCTACGGGAGGGCGAATATCGTATTGTTCGATGATCTGTTCTGCGTTCTCATAAACCGCTTGATCGTCGCGGATCATACACCCCTTAACAAAGGGCTTCTTGCCATGGATGCCCAGGATCAGGTTGTCCGCCACGGTATAATCCAAGACTAGGCCCCGCCTATGGCGGTCTTCGGGTACATAGCCAAAACCTGCCTCCCTGACTTTTAAGGGGGACGAGTTGGTAATCTCCCGGTCGCCTAGGAAAATCCTGCCGCTGGCCGCTTTCCTTAGTCCCGCAATGGCTTCCACCAGTTCGGACTGGCCATTGCCTTCTACACCGGCAATCCCCAGCACCTCGCCTTTACGCACACTGAGGTCGACTTGGTCTACCTTAACTTGACCGAACTGATCCTCCACGGTGAGCTGCTCCATCCTCAAGACTTCCGGTCCTGGCTGGGCTGGCTTCTTATCCACATTAAACAGCACCACCCGCCCCACCATCATCTCCGCTAGATTCTGCTCGTCTGTTTCCGCGGTGGCTTTGGTACCCACTTTTCTACCTCGCCTCAGAACGCTGACGCGATCGGACAGGGCTAACACTTCCTTGATTTTAT
The DNA here is from genome assembly GCA_012838305.1 of Bacillota bacterium. Classification (GTDB taxonomy): domain Bacteria; phylum Bacillota; class Limnochordia; order Darwinibacteriales; family Darwinibacteriaceae; genus UBA5420. The sequence goes on from DUPN01000050.1 coordinate 16,034, forward strand.
GGGTAATAAACACGATGCTGGTGCCCTTGGCCTTCAATGTGCGCAGGACCTTAAACAAATCCTCCACCTCTTGCGGCGTTAAAACGGCGGTGGGTTCATCCAAAATGAGAATCTCAGCTCCGCGATACAAGGCTTTGAGGATCTCCACCCTTTGCTGCAGCCCCACTGACAGATCCGCAATTTTGGCCCGGGGGTCAATGGTCAGGCCATATTGGCGCGAAAGATTCTCCACTTCCTGCACAGCGCGCTTTGAATCGAAAAACAGCCCTTTTTTGAGCTCCGCTCCGAGGACAATATTCTCGGCCACAGTCAGAGGCTCAACGAGCATAAAGTGCTGAAAAACCATGCCGATCTTCAAATCAATGGCCACACGGGGTTCGTTGATTTGCACAGGCCGGCCTCGAACAACGATCTCCCCAGCGTCTTGCTGGTAGAGACCATAGAGGATGTTCATTAACGTGGATTTCCCCGAGCCATTCTCCCCCACCAAGGCATGAATCTCACCGTATTCAAGATCGAAGTCGACCTGGTCATTGGCTAAGACGCGAGGAAATTGCTTGGTAATTGCATGCATCTCCAATACTTTATCCATGAACAGCTTCCTCCCTACTCAAAAAAGGAGGCACCGCCAACCGTACGGCGGCGGAGTGCCTCCCTCCAATGCAACCTGACCTACTGGAGAGGATTCGAGACTACGATCTCTCCAGACATAATCTTCTCCCTTGCCTCGTCGATGGCATCAAAGACGGACTGGGGAATTTGGTCCTTGGTATAGGTGAACTCCGATGTGCCTACAGCACCGTCTTGGATACCGAAGCTCCACACGCCTCCTTCGAGGGTGCCGTCTACAACGGCCTTGATAACCTCAAACACAGCCTTATCCACCCGTTTGACCATGGATGTTAGAACAGTACCTGGAGCCATGTAGTCCTGGTCAGAGTCCACACCGATGGCATAAAAACCATTGGCCACTGCAGCATCGATCACGCCGCTTCCGGTTCCACCGGCGGCATGGTATACGATGTCGGCGCCGCGTTCGTTCTGGCTTACCGCTAACTCACGGCCACGCCCTGGGTCGCCGAAGCTGCCTGCATAGTTCACGATCACGGAAACATCTGGATTGGCATACTGTGCACCTTCTACAAAGCCCACTTCAAACTTGCGGATGAGGGGTACTTCCATACCGCCTACAAAACCTACCGTGTTGGTTTCGGTCATCAGACCGGCCAGGACACCTACCAAAAAGGACCCTTCATGCTCCTCAAAGACCAAGGAGGTTACATTCGGGCTGTCCACCACGTCATCGACAATGGCGAAATGGATGTTGGGATAATCTGCGGAAACCTCAACCAAGGCGCTCTGGTGGATAAAGCCAATTACAATCACCAAGTCAAGGTCCAAATCTGCATAGGCGCGCTGATGCTCTTCCATTTCCGCGATATCTGCTGGCTCAACATAGGTCACGTCCACACCAAGCTCATCTTGGGCCTGCATCAGGCCGCGAAACGCTGCATCATTAAAGGATTGATCCCCTAAACCGCCTTCAGCAAAAATAAGGCCAATGCGCGGCGTTTGGGCATAGGCCGGACTGATCACTAATCCAACTAAGAGAACCATTACGAAAATAAACCCAAGTCTTTTACGCATGATTTAATACCCCCTGTTTTCTATTTGATGCACTATCTTACTTTCTTCATGACATCCCTAAATCCTTCCGAGGGCGTGGAATGATCCCCCGGAATTATTCTACATTACCCTTTGACCACAGCCACAGTCTTCAGCTTCAAGACAGGCTGGACCAGATCGGTTTGATCGGCCATGACATCCTCGATGTTCTTGTAGGCTTGGTAGAACTCTTCCGCGGTGTCACGTTTGCGCCTTTTGCCCAATACCACCTGCTTTGCCTGGAAATCAGCGAGCACTTCGTCCACACTGAATGTGCGCACCGCTTCCTTCCGTCCCATGACCCGGCCGGCGCCATGACTCGCTGAATGGAAGGATTCTGGATTCCCAAGCCCTTCTACAATAAAGGAATAGGACCCCATCGCGCCTGGGATGATGGCCAGTTCACCCCGGCGGGCCCGAATGGCCCCCTTCCGATGCACCCAAACCTCCTGGCCAAAGTGGCGTTCCTGGACGGCATAGTTGTGGTGGGCATTCACTTGTTTGGAGATCCGAATGTCTCCTACGCCCCCATAGCGCTTCAGACCGGACAGGACCAGGTCTTTAACTCGCTCCATGATTCGTTCCCGGTTATGACGGGCAAACTCCAGAGCGAAGCCCATCCAGTCCAGATAGCCAGCGGCTTCCTTCGTATCCAGGGGCAAGTAGGCTAGGTCATACTCAGGGGGGACCGGCGATGCCATGGCACGATTTAATCCTTTGGCCAATCGATTAAAGTAATTGGCCACTTTGAAACCGACGTTCCTGGAACCGGTGTGCACCATGATCCCCAAGTAACCTTGTTCATCTTCCTGCAGTTCGATGAAGTGATTGCCGCCGCCTAAGGTCCCCAGCTGCAGGTAGGCTTCATCGAGAGTGGGCAACTTCTCGTTTCCGTAATGATAGAGTGTGCCCACGGGGAAGCGATCCAAAAACTCCGATTCCTGCCGGTGGCGATGATGCTCAAATCCTTGGGGAACATCCCGCATAATCTGGCCAACGAGGTGTTGTGCCAAGGTGCCGTTTGGTGTCTTGACATCCCTCAGGAGCCCAGCCGGCACGTTTGTATGCACAAAACCCATTCCGCAGCCAATATCTACACCCACTGCATTGGGAATGATCACATCTTGTGTGGCCAAGACCCCGCCAATGGGCATACCATAGCCTGTATGGGCGTCTGGCATTAACGCAACATGCTGAAAAGCGAAGGGAAGATTGGACAAATTCACGGCCTGCCGCAGGCATTCTGTATCAAGGTCCGCCGGGCTCGGCAGCCAGACCTTGATCGGCACGAGCTGCTCCCCTTCCTTAAAAAGCGTAAACATTGCTACCTCCTTTCAAGATGATCCAAATTGGCCAGGGACAATCCCAGTTCCTTAGCCATTGCTTCGCCTTCCACAATCCCCAGATCAACATAGTCTGGGCGGTGAGCATCGGAGTTTACAACCACCTTGATCTCATATTCCCTGGCTAATTCCCAGAAGGGACGCCACGGATAGGCTGTCCGCACCCCCCTATGGGTCTTGCTCACACGCTTCATCAGTCCATATCCATTCATCTCCAGAGGCAGATCCAGATCCTGTGCTGCCTGCAGAATCTCCCTGGATGCAGCAAGTGTGTGCTGATCCCAGCGCGGATAGGAGAGTCCAAACAAGTCTGGGTGGGCCACAAAGGCGAACAAACCCGATTGCATTGACGCGGTGAGATGCTTGGTGTAGGCCGCCAGGTGTCCGGGATCCGTAAGATCGCCATGACTACTCCTCCACCTGCCACGGAGGGGATAGAAATGGCATCCCAGGATCAGGTAATCAAAACGGTATTCTCCCAGCAGCACATCGCGGAAAAAACCGTGATACTCCGGGGCCCACTCACATTCCGCACCCTTGAGAATAGTCAGGCCAGGTTCCCTTGCCTGCACTTCATCGATGGCTCCGGCATAGGCTGGAAGTGCCGACACCCCCATGCGAATCGAGAGCCAGCGATTGTCAGGCAAGGGTGTATGATCGGTAATGCCCAAGACAGTAAGTCCTTTATCCACAGCAGCCTGAGCATAATCCGATACGTCACCATCGGCGTGCTTGCAGCGAAATGTATGCGTATGATAGTTTTTCAACGAATAAGACCCCCATATCTCGCGCCGGGCCAGATTGTGGCGCAAACCTCATACCTCTACTCTACTATTTACACCAAGAACAAGCAAGGATTGGGCCTGGAAAGAGATAGGATTGTATTGCGGCGGGGATCCATTTTCTGTACAATGAATCCAAGAAAAGGAGGAGGTGCCATGATCAATCCAGAATTTGCCCTAAGAGTTGTTATACTGCTAGGAGTCACAGGCCTAATCTCCCTTTTCTACTGGCGCTTAGGAAACCGTGTCTTTCGTTTCCTCAAAATGAGGAGCCCCAGAGTCTGGCTGACCATTGTTTCCACCCTTTTGGGCGGGGCCACCATGTTCCTGCTCTTTACGGTCTGGGTATACCATGGATTTGGCTACCAACCTGATATTTACCGCGTAGGCGACCGAGGATCGAATAAGGTAGCCATCACCTTTGACGATGGGCCAAGCGAGGAATTCACCATACCGATCCTAGATATCCTCAAGGAGCTGGACGTTCCGGCCACGTTTTTCATGGTGGGCAAACATGTGGAGAAATATCCCCACGTGGCCCAAAGGATCGTGGAAGACGGACACGCAATTGGCAATCATACCCAGAACCACCGAAACCTACCCACGCTGTCCACAGGCGAGCTCCAGAAGGAGATCGTGGAAGCAACAGCGATCATCACGGAGATAACTGGAGTGTACCCCACCTATGTGCGACCGCCCCGGGGCATGTATGATGACCGTTTTCGCCGCCTGGCCACGCTCTTAGGCCAAGAGATCGTACTGTGGTCTATTTCCACTCGAGATTGGCGCTATGGGGTGACAGCCTCCTACATTGAGCGCCTTGTGGAGAGCAAAGTTCGAGGCGGGGATATAATCCTCTTCCATGACAGCGGCTCCTTAATCAGGAGCGAAGGAGGAGACCGCAGAGCTACTGTCCTGTCCCTGGCCAATGTGATCGCCATCATACGGAGCAAGGGGCTGGAGATCGTCCCCTTAGGTGAGCTGCTTCATAGCGCGCCAGCTGAGACCTTCCCCCAAATCGATCGTCCGGAGTAAGGAGGGAGAATGATGTACATCGAGACGGCATCCCCGCAAGACGCTCGGGCCATTGCCAAGGTGTATCGAGAGGCCTTTCCAGACAGCGTCCGCTTTTTCTTTCCAAAAAAACCAGAGGAGCAACTCCTTGAACTCTTGGAGCTGACCTTCCTGGCAATTTTCCACCGAGGAGGACAAGCCGCCTTACTCAAGGACGAAGAAAGTGGAATCATCGGATACTGCTTTTACCTGAACTCTACCGATAAACCCGAGGGGCCAAGATGGGGCCAGCTGCTTAGAACGCTAGGCCAAATGGCCAGGAAAATCACCCTGTGCGAAGCGGCGAGACTCCTTTATAACCAGCTTGTCATGGCTGCAGCTGCTCGGCGCACAGAAAAGACACCTAAACCCCAGGCACAGATATTGTCTGTGGCCATTTCCCCAGTTTTTCAAGGACAGGGCCTTGGCACTAGGCTCTTGCGTCACGCCATAAAAGAACTAAGACCGCACAGCATAGGCTTGAATGTCCGTATGGATAATCTCCCAGGCCGCCGCCTCTACGCATCAACTGGTTTTCTAACCATAGGGGCGACGCGGGACCTCACCGGGGAGTGGCTCATCTTAAGAAGGCCGTCAGATATCTGACGGCCTTTAACCTACCTACGGCTAATCCTTCCTCCTGCCGCGAGCCATGCGCTCAAGCAAGAGGGCACGTTTCTGCCTAATTCGCTCCTGAACCTGCTCCGTTTGCTCCAAATCCAGATGGGCTTCCATCAGTTCGCCCCCCTCTACCCGCACCAGAAGCCAGACGCCCTCTCCACTTCCAACTGGCAGACTGCTGAGGGGGACCTGAAGCTGGGTTTGCTGCTCCCCTTCCACGAGAAGTACCGCTGTGATATTATCCACGAAACGATCGATAACAGCCGAAACGAACTGTTCGTTCTTAATCCTCCTCCACTCCTTTAATGTAGGCCAGACCCTGCTGCTTAATCTCTTCTATCCTCTGGGGCCCTAATCCAGAGACCCACTTTAAGTCATCGACACTCCGAAGGGGAAAGGACTCCCGCAGGGCCAGAATCTCCCGGGCCCGCGCCGGCCCTATGTGCACGATGCGCTGCAAATCCAGGAAGGAGGCTGTATTCAGCTCCACACGCCCCTGGGTGTCCATATCCTTTTGATAGCCACTGCCGAGGGGAAGAGGCGACTCGCCGCTGGCAAACGAGACAAGGTCATAACTGGTTCCATTGGTTGACACGACTATGGTCCCGTTTTGGTCCGTGCCATAAAGGTACACGCCTAGGATCTTCAGGCGATTGACAACCTCCTCATGGGGGTGGCCAAAACTGTTTTGCCGGCCCGCCGAATAGATGGCCGCCTCGGGACGAACAGCCAACAAGAACTCTAACGATGATGAGGTACGTGAACCGTGGTGACCGAGCTGCAAAATTTGCGCCTTGAGGGGTTGACTTCCTTGGAGCATGCGAGTCTCTGCCCTCCGTTCGGCGTCACCGGTAAAGAGCAATGCGATCTGGCCGTATACAGCACGCACCACAATATTCGAGTCATGGAGGTTGGTGCCAACTTCTGCCGGATTCAGCACTTCCAACGTGAGTGGACCGAACTGAAAGAGCTCCCCGGCACGGGGTTCGTAATAGTAGGCGTCACTTTCCAAAATCGCATCAACGACATCCTCAAACAGCATGGTACTATGCTCATAACCGGACATCCAGACTTCCGAGACCTCAAAGGTGCGCAGAACCTCCGGTGCCTGGCCGATATGATCGGCGTGGGGATGGGTGATGATGAAGAGGTCGATGGTCTCCACACCAAGATCATGCAGAAAGTCCAGCACATCGCGGCTGTCCCTGTTCCCTGCATCGATCAGGATAGTAAACCCGGGCCCCCTAAGCAGAGTGGACTCCGCCTGACCTACGTCGAGATAAAATACCTGCATTTCTTGTAGCGCCAGAGAAGTGCCTGCGACTGCACTCACTAAGAGCAGAGTCACCAAACAGACACTTAACCATTTTCTACCCACAGAACAACCCCGCCTTCTCCTGGTAAATTCTGTCTTCGCCAGAGATGTCCCCGTCTCCTTCCGAGCCAAAGCATATTGGTTATTGCATCAAGGCTCGCAGGAAGTCTCGGGCTAGGGGAGCTGCGGTTTGACCTCCAACTCCACCTTCTTCCACCAGAACCGCAAAGGCGATCCTTTGACCACTAGGTAGCTCCGTATGTCCGGCAAACCAGGCATGCATTCCTCCACCCACCACTTCAGCCGTCCCCGTCTTTCCAAAGACACTAAGACCAGCATCTCTTAAGATCGTCCCTGTGCCCGTCAAGACCACATCTTGCAGCATTCCATTCATTTGAACCACCGTTTCTGGCTTCAAGGCAGCACTGGGCGGATCCAGCTCTCTGCCGCTGATGAGATGAACCGGGGGGACATGCCCGTCATTGGCGAACACGCTAAAGATCTGAGCAAGGTGCAACGGGGTTAGCAAGACCTGGTCCTGGCCAATGGAGGACCAGGCTAGGGCCACTCGGCTGCGCTGCGGCGTACCCACCTGTCCTGGAACCATGGGCAGCCCGAGCTGAAAGCTTTGATCCAAACCGAGGCGGGAAAAATATTCTTGCAATTTGGCCGCACCCAGATTCAAGCCCACCTGGGCCACGGTGGTATTAATCGACTCTACCACCGCTAGATGCAGATTATGTTCGCCAAAGACCTGTCTTTGATAATTGCGTACGATGTTACCCTCCACCACCAGTTCCCCAGAATCGGTGAAACTGCTTTCCGGTTCATAGAGCCCCTGGTCCAAAGCTGCAGCCACCGTTACCACCTTAAAGACAGAACCCGGCGGGTACAGTCCCTGCACAGCCCGGTTAAACATGGGGCGGCGCAAATCACCACTGAGCTCCTGCCAGCGCTCGGTACTGATCCCGCCCACGAAGTCATTGCCATCGTAGCTTGGCGTAGAGGCCAGGGCCAAAATGGCTCCGGTTTGGGCGTCCAAGACCACGAAGGCTCCAATGCGATCGCCTAAAGTGTCATGCGCCAGCCCTTGCAGGCGGCTGTCGATGGTGGTTACCACATCTTCCCCATCCAGCACCGGTTTTTCCGCCAGAAGGGTGCGGGAATCTCCCGTTATTACATGGAAACGGTAACCAGGGCGTCCCCGCAGCTGATCGTCTTGACTCTGTTCCAAGCCTGAACGTCCCACGATCTCTCCACTCATGTATTCCCGCTCGGGATAGGCGTCCAACATAGCGGCGGTCACCTCACCAGGATAGCCAGTAATATGGGTGGCGTAGGCGCCCTGTGGGTAGCTTCGGGCCTCGACTCTTCGGAAAAAGATGCCTGGAATGGGCCGCAATACGGGATCGACCCGATGATACTCTGCCTCCCTGATGCGAATCAGGGGGACAAACCAGTGCCCCTGTACGCCGGGTGCTTGGTACTGTCTCTGTACATAGTCAGGATCAAGACCTAGTTCAGTCTGTAAAGCTGCCAACAGCCTGTCGGGATCCGTAATGCGATCAGGTTGGACACCCACGGCTACAAGACTTCCCTCCCCAGCCAGGATTTGGCCATCGCGATCCAGAATCTGTCCGCGTTTTGGCTCGAGGCGTTCCCTCATGTAGTCGGCTTGAAGTCCATAGGCAGGTAAGGGCAGGTTGTTCTCCCACTGCACCTTCCACTGATCGAAGATGGTCTGCCGTTTCAGGTGCAGGTTGGCCGTTACCACCATGGGTTCAAAATAACGGCTTTCATAGCGCAGCGCGAAGGTATAGACGGCATCTGTGTTCTCCTTGGAAAGGAGCGCAAAATCGCTCAGTTCCATCGACGACAGGCCGAAGGCTTGACCAAACTGACGATAGGCCTGTCCCAACTCGCCTGCGGGATAGGGCTCCCCTTGGTAGTACAGCTCTAGGCCATCAAGGTCTTCTGCCACAATCTGCTCCAGAAACGCTTCCGCCGTATCAGCCGGATCCTTTTGCAAATAATACCAGACCACAAACCCTCCTACAGCTCCTGCAACAAGGAGAATAACTACAGCTGCCAGCACAGACTTTTTCATAATGTCTCTCCTCACGTTTCAATCTTAAGGTATCGATCACATCCTTCGAAGACAGGATCTGATTCCTGCCTTACGGACTCAAAAAACTCCATCATCCATGCTTAAAAGCGTTTTACCAACACTTCTCCTTGTCAACCCTTTTACTTGACAGAATCCAAAGTAATATGCTATACTATAGATACACCATTGCAGTGCGCCTAAGCGTTCGTATTGCGATGCTACGATCTCCGAATATCATGGATATGGATGTTTCACAATGTGAGACATCAGTGCCGGCCATATGGCACAGCTTGCAGAGCAAGCAAAATGACAGCGGGGGAACCAATTTTGTGGGGTGAATCTTGCTTCGGCAGGAAGGGCAACTTGGATGCCCTAATCCGTCAGCTAACCTCGTAGGAGTATGCCAAGCGCGATCACTGAGACTGAGGTCTCAGCGACTAGCGCTTTTTTTGTCCCCGGGATCAAATCCCGCTCCGATAGACGAGAACTAACTAGAAGGGGTTGAAGATCAATGGCTGTAGAAAAGCAAACTACCATCGAAGACATCAAACACCATCTAGAATCCAATCTGGGTAAGAAGGTGTTCATTCGCGCCAGCAAAGGCCGCCGTCGATTCCTAGAGTCCGAAGGTACACTCGTAGAAACCTATCCAAAACTCTTCGTCGTTGACCTAGATGAAACAGCGGTACGCCGACGCTCCTATACTTATGCAGACGTCCTAACCGCAAATGTTGAAGTAACCATCGACAACAAGAGGGTCGGTTCACACTAGGACTGTTCTTTCGGTTACCTCCCACAAAAAACCAAGGGCCCATCCCTTGGTTTTTTCTCGTTATCCGAAAAGTTCTCCTGCACTTTCCCTACGGAAACGCTCGACAAAATCCTGAACAAAGCGGTCTTTCTCGTCAAAAAACTCCAGCGACTCTCTGTAATTTAGGAGTTTCCGAACCCTTTGCGCCTGTTCGACGTAATGGTCTCGGTAAAACTGCAGTGAATGCTCCACGGTTTCTCTGCGATAAGCGCTGTGCCAGAAGTTGAGCCAAATCTCCTGGCTACCGAAGTGGTCAAGAATGTCCGCATCCTGCACAAGCCGCACATAGTCGGGGTACTCTCGGGTCTTACGGAGAGTATGTGCGCCCACGATCTCCACAATCAAATCCAGTTTGCATGGGGGTACATGATCACGCAAGAGTTCTCGGCAAATGAGTGCTCCATACTCCCAGTGCGGTTCAATGCCCTTTCCCACGTCATGAAACCAAGCACCTAAGAGGATGATCGGATCGTAGCTGTCCTGATCTGGCAAAATTTTTTCTCGAAGCCGTAGGGCAATTTGGCCAACCCTTTGTCCATGGTAATAAGCATAGCCGGGCTCACGGTCTGGATGTGACTGCCTCTTACCCATGCTTTCCCAGGCTTTTTCCTTCAGCATAACGAAATCCATATACCTTTGCTCCTTCACATCAGTCTGTTCTAGCTATTCGCACCTCCAGCCCCAAACCCTGTCGAAATTCTAAGTCAACGGCACCAATCGCTGCCTCTTACATAGTCTAGTACGATGAATCCCTTGAAAGGAAGTGCTCCTTCATGGTCTTGGCTGATCTAAAGCCTGGTGAATCAGGGATCATCCAGAGTATCAAAGCCGAAGACCTCTTACTGCGTCGGCTCTTGGATTTGGGTTTTGTACCCGGAACTTTGATTCAGGTCTGCTTCAGCAGCCGCCGGGGGGATCCCATCGCCTACCGGGTGCGCGGCACGGTTTTAGCCCTGCGACGCTCTACAGCTGACAAAATCATCATTCGTTATCTAGGAGGGTCGGCTCTGTGTCCCCACGAAACCTAATCGCCCTGGCAGGTAATCCCAACACGGGGAAGAGCACTTTGTTTAACAAACTTACCGGACTGAAGCAGCACACGGGCAACTGGCCCGGGAAAACTGTTCTCTTGGCCCGAGGAAGCTACACCTATAGGGGACAAACCTATGATATCACAGATCTTCCCGGTACCTACTCCCTTCTTGCCTCGTCGCCAGAGGAGGAGGTAGCTCGGGATTTTATCTGTTCTGGGCAGCCCCAAGTCACAGTGGTTGTGGTGGATGCCACGGCCCTGGAGCGCAACCTGAACCTGGTGCTGCAGATTACACAGCTCACCGAGGACGTAATCGTCTGCCTCAACCTCATGGACGAAGCGGAGCGCCAAAATATAACGCTTGATCTTAATCGACTACAAGCAGAACTGGGCGTGCCCGTCGTACCCACCACCGCCACGACAGGAGCCGGTCTGACAACACTAAAGGAAACCATTGCCCGGATGATCAAAAGAGAGTTAAGACCGCAGCCCAAGTCATTGGAGCTCGATCCAAAACACCCTGCTGCCTCCCTCTATTCCCACGCTGAGAAGATCACGCAACAGGTGATCAAAAGTTCTAGGCCAGGTCCCGATCGCACCGAGCGCCTAGATAAGCTGGTTACGTCTCCCCACTGGGGCGTTCCCTTGATGCTGAATCTATTAGCTCTCATTCTTTGGCTCACAATTGTAGGAGCCAATCATCCTTCTGAACTTCTAGCTCAGATTTTCTCCTGGCTGGAAGACGTCTTAACCCTGCTCTTTCTCAGACTAGGCAGTCCGGCCTGGCTCCATGGTGCCCTCATCTTAGGGATGTATCGCGGCTTAGCCTGGGTCGTGGCTGTAATGCTGCCTCCCATGGCCATCTTCTTCCCCCTGTTTACCCTGCTGGAGGACTTCGGTTATCTTCCCCGCCTGGCCTTCAACTTAGATGGCCTCTTTCATAGGGCGGGGGCCCATGGAAAACAGTCACTGACCATGGCCATGGGCCTAGGCTGTAACGCGGCCGGTGTGACCGCGGCCCGGATTATTGATTCGCCTCGCGAGCGCCTGGTCGCTATCCTCACAAACAATCTCGTCCCCTGTAATGGACGCTTCCCCATGCTCATTGTCATGGGAACGATTATGGCGGCTTCGGTGGCGAATATCCAAGGTGATGGATTCTTGGCAACGCTCGTGGTTCTGATCGCCCTGATCATCAGTGTCCTGGTAACACTGGCGGTCTCCAAACTCCTCACCTCCACCATTCTCAGGGGCGAATCGTCCTTCTTCATCTTGGAACTCCCCCCTTACCGTCGTCCCCAGATCGGTACCGTACTGATCCGCTCCTTTCTCGATCGGACCTTAGCTGTGCTCTGGCGGGCCCTGATCGTGGCAGCCCCCTGCGGTCTCTTAATCTGGATTCTTGCCAACACCACTCTGGCCGACAGCACCTTGCTGGTCCACTTAGCTAAGTGGCTGCAGCCTCTCGGGAGGGCCATGGGTCTTGACGGAATGATCCTCCTGGCCTTCCTGCTTGGACTGCCCGCCAATGAAATTGTTATTCCCATCATCTTCATGGGTTACCTGTCCGAAGGAGCCCTGATGGAAGTTCAAGGACTCGCCACAATTGAACACATCTTGGTGGCCAATGGGTGGACCTGGCTCACCGCCCTAAATTTCTTGATCTTTACCCTGTTTCACTGGCCCTGCGCCACCACCCTCTTAACCATAAGAAAAGAGACAGGAAGCCTGCGCTGGACACTCCTATCCGCCTTCTTACCAACAGCTCTGGGCACTTGCCTCTGCCTGATTGTCACTGCCATGGCCTCTTTGATCTGAGGGATAGACTTGGCGAAGGGGGCCTTTTCCTTTGGACCTTGTCATTCCGTTAAATATTTGACGCAAGCCTATAGAAAGATATATAATTGGGAAGGAATCCATGAGCGAATCGAGAAATGAGTTCCATGGAAAAAATGCCTGTCCTTGTGACGCCAGTCACTATTTGTTCGTTCTTTGGCCAGGGCCGATCTATAGTGGCGGTCTATTTTGATGTCAGGCTTTATTTCAATTTATCCAAGGAGGAATAGTGAACTTATGCGCAAGATGACTGTTAATGGAAACTTCGCAGCTGCCCATGTTGCCTATGCCTTTAGCGACGTAGCCGCGATTTACCCCATTACTCCATCGTCCGACATGGGTGAGTACTGTGATGAATGGGCCGCCCACGGACAAAAGAACATTTTCGGACGGCCTGTACGTATGGCAGAGATGCAATCGGAAGCAGGTGCCGCTGGAGCAGTTCATGGCTCCTTAGTCGGTGGGGCCTTTACCTCTACTTTTACTGCTTCCCAAGGACTCCTTTTGATGATCCCCAACATGTACAAAATTTCCGGGGAGCTTCTACCCACCGTTTTCCACGTGTCAGCCCGCTCTGTGGCAGCCCATGCCCTCTCCATTTTCGGTGATCATTCCGACGTAATGGCAGCCCGTCAAACAGGATTTGCCATGCTGGCCTCGGCATCTGTCCAAGAGGCTATGGACTTGGCCCTCGTTGCTCACCTGGCCACACTCAAGAGCCGCGTGCCTTTCGTCCATTTCTTTGACGGTTTTAGAACCTCCCATGAGGTTCAAAAGATTGATGTTCTTGATTATGACGAAATGGCCAGTCTGGTGGACAAGGATGCAGTGGCTGCATTTAAGGCCCGCGGTATGAATCCTGAGCATCCTGAACTGAGGGGAACGGCACAAAACCCAGACATTTATTTCCAAGGCCGTGAAGCGGCCAACCCCTATTACTTGGCCACGCCTGAGATTGTTGTTGAGTGCATGAAACAAGTGGCCGAACTAACGGGCCGCTCCTACAAGCCCTTTGATTATGTGGGAGACCCCAATGCCGAGTATGTCATTGTGTCCATGGGTTCTAGCAACGATACAATTGAAGAGACGGTCCACTTCCTGAACGCCCAGGGTGCCAAACTAGGTTTGGTCCAAGTTCGTCTCTATCGTCCTTTCGCTGCCGAGTACTTCGTAGACGTGCTTCCTTCCACCGTGAAGGGAATTGCAGTCTTAGACCGCTGCAAAGAACCTGGTGCACTAGGAGAACCTCTCTACCTTGATGTACAGGCCGCCTTGGTTGAGCAAGGGCGCAACTCCATCCATGTTGTCGGCGGACGTTACGGCCTCAGCTCCAAGGAGTTTACTCCTGCTATGGTGAAGGCTGTCTTTGACAATCTCACCACAACCAATCCTAAGAACCACTTTACAGTAGGAATTGTTGACGATGTCACCCAGACATCCCTGGATGTGCAGGAGAACTTAGACATTGCACCGGAAGGACTCTTTAGTGCAAAATTCTTTGGTCTTGGTTCCGACGGTACCGTTGGCGCCAACCAAAACAGCATCAGGATCATTGGTGATGAAACAGATATGTACGCCCAAGGCTATTTTGAGTATGACTCCAAAAAGTCGGGCGGCATTACCATTTCGCACCTTCGCTTTGGACATACACCCATTAAGGCCCCTTACCTGGTGAGCCAGCCCAATCTTGTCGCTTGCCACAATCCTTCCTATGTAACCCGTTATGATCTCTTGGACGGCATCAAGGAAGGCGGCGTCTTCCTTCTGAACTCCCCTTGGAGTCTGGAAGAGATGGAAACAGAGCTTCCCGCTTCCCTCAAGAGGACGATTGCCGAGAAGAAATTGCGTTTCTACAACATTGATGCTGTAAAAATTGCTGCAGAAATTGGCTTGGGCGGCCGGGTTAACACCATTTTACAGGCCTCCTTCTTCCAGATTGCCAATGTAATTCCTCCAGCTGACGCCCTAGGTTATATCAAAGAAGCGATCCTCAAGAGCTACGGCGATAAGGGCGAAAAAGTTGTTAACATGAACTATGCTGCGGTCGATAGCGCGACATCCCACTTAGTGGAGATCAACTACCCAGCCAGCTGGGCTAATGCCACTGAAGCTGCCGCCGCGGCTGAGCCCACAACACCCTTTGTGGACAATGTGGTGCGCCCGGTGCAATCCCTCAAGGGTAACAGCCTGCCAGTGAGTGCCTTTGCTCCTGATGGACTCATGCCCACCGGCACCACCGCCTATGAGAAACGCGGTATTGCCATTAATGTACCCAAGTGGATTGCAGAAAACTGCATCCAGTGTAACCAGTGCTCCTTTGTCTGTCCCCATGCGGTCATTCGTCCTTTCTTGGCTACCGAGGAAGACGTAGCGGATGCCCCTGCAGCCTTTGAGACCCTCAAGGGCGTCGGGCGGGATGTGGCCGACCTGCGCTATCGTATCCAGATTTCTCCCCTGGACTGCACGGGCTGCGGCAACTGTGCTCAAGTTTGTCCGGCTAAAGAAAAAGCCCTGGTCATGGAGCCCCTTGCGGACCATGTCCAAGTGCAGGATCAAAACTGGAATTTTGCCATGAGCCTGCCCAACCGCGGTGCGCACATTGCTCCGAACAACGTGAAGGGCAGCCAATTCCGACAGCCGCTCTTTGAATTTTCCGGTGCCTGTGCCGGCTGCGGAGAAACCGCTTATATCAAATTGGCAACACAGCTCTTTGGAGACCGCATGCTAGTGGCCAATGCCACGGGCTGTTCCTCCATCTATGGCGGAAGCGCTCCCACCTGTCCTTACACGATGAACGAGTTCGGACACGGTCCAAGCTGGGCCAACTCTCTCTTTGAAGACAATGCAGAGTTCGGATTCGGTATGAATCTGGCCCAAGAGGCCCGCAGAAGCCAATTGGCTCAGATGATGGCTGATCTCCTCGACCAGGAGATCCCGGCAGAGCTGAAAGAAGCCTTGCAGCTTTGGTTGGATAATCTCAATGACGCAGAAGTGACCAAGACGGCCGCCGCTACCATTAAGGAACTCCTGCCAGCGGCCATTGCCCAGACCTCAGGCGATTTAAGGGATGTGCTCCAGGCCATCCTGGCCAATAGCGACATTCTGGTGAAAAAGTCCATCTGGATTATTGGCGGCGACGGCTGGGCCTATGATATTGGCTACGGCGGTCTCGACCATGTCCTTGCCTCCGGTGCTGACGTGAATGTCCTAGTGCTCGATACCGAAGTGTACTCCAACACTGGCGGCCAGGCATCGAAATCGACACCAACTGGGGCGGTTGCCAAATTCGCCAGTGCAGGTAAACGCACCCGCAAAAAGGACCTCGGTATGATGGCCATGTCCTATGGCTATGTGTATGTAGCCACGGTGGCCATGGGTGCCAACCGTAACCAGCTGATCCGAGCCATGATCGAGGCAGAAAGCTATGACGGGCCATCGTTGATTATTGCCTACTCGCCTTGTATCAACCATGGTATTGACATGAGTCGGAGCGTGGAAGAAAGCAAACAGGCCGTGGAGTGCGGCTACTGGAATCTCTACCGCTTTGATCCCCGCAAAGAGGACGCAGGAGAGAATCCCTTCACCCTCGACTCCAAAGAGCCTGATTACGAGAAGTTCCAGGCCTACCTGAAGAGTCAAGTGCGTTATTCCCGCCTGGTTCGTCAATTCCCCGAGTTGGCAGAAGAACTCTTTGCCCAAGCGGAAGCCGATGTAAGACGTCGCTACGAAGGCTACAAACGTCTGGCTCAAGCTTAGGTCCATCTGTTCGAAAAAGCGAAGCAGCCCTCAGGGGCTGCTTTTTCCTTTAGGCAAAGACATGGTTGCCAATCTGCAGCCGTACAGTCTGGGTCCATACCCAACTGGACGGGGCAACTTTGCGAGGATTCCAGAAGAAAACGGAACCATGGGTGGGATCCACCCCTTTGCGCGCTTCCAATACAGCCAAATAGGCTAGATTGTTGGGTGTTTGGTTGATGGTTCCATTGGACACCACTTCAAACTGGCGAGGTTGATAGACGGCCGCCCTAACGCTATCGGGAAATCCAGGGTGTTGAAGGCGGTTGAGCAAGACAGCGGCAACAGCAATCTGCCCGGTAAACGGTTCACCTCTGGCCTCAGCATACACCAAACGAGCCAAAAGACCAATATCGTCCAGATCCTCCTGGGAGTAATAATCCTCCGGCAGGACAAATCCGCCCTCCAGGGAAGGTAGAATTGGTGTGCTTAGAACCGGTTCTTCCTTCTCCCCTGCCTCCTTCTCCGATGCTACAGGAATCAGCAACTCTTGACCCGGCACAATGCGATCACCGGCGCTGGGATTGACCGCTAACAGATCCTCAAGACGAACGCTATACCTCTTGGCCAGAGCCCATAAGGTATCACCGGGCTGCACCACATGGATGAGGGCCACAGCGCTCCCCCCTTTCCTTTAGAATTGTCTCTAACGATAAGCTATGCAAACATGCCCTTCCCGGCGACAGCTCCCATGACCTAGAAGGAAGAATAGGTCTCCCTGTCAAATTAGGGATAGACAGAAGGATACTTAAAGGAGGACAACCATGACTACACCGCATAATGCTGCTAAGCCCGGTGATATCGCCAAGACCGTTTTGATGCCGGGCGATCCGCTCAGGGCCAAATTTGTGGCCGAGACCTATCTTTCCGATGTAAAATGTTATAATGAGGTCCGGGGGATGTATGGCTTTACAGGGCTCTACCAAGGTAAACCCGTATCCGTGCAGGGTCACGGTATGGGAATGCCTTCCATTGGAATTTATACGTACGAACTGTATAATATGTATGATGTGGACAACATCATCCGGATCGGTTCCGCCGGAGCCATTCGTGAGGACGTCAAGATCATGGACCTAGTCTTGGGCATGGGCGCCTGCACCGATTCGAATTACGCCTATCAGTACGGCATGCCCGGGACCTACGCTCCCATTGCCACCTATGACCTCTTGGAGAAAGCGGTGGAGATTGCCAAAGAAAAGGAACAGAAATACTTTGTAGGCAATGTCCTTTCCGCCGACATTTTCTACAACCCACTTGGCCACGGACCATGGAAAGAGATGGGTGTGCTAGCTGTGGAAATGGAAGCGGCAGCCCTGTACCTAAACGCAGCAAAGGCCAAGAAAAACGCCCTGTGCATGCTGACCATTTCCGATGAAATCCACAGCGGCCAGGAACTGCCGGCCCATGATCGCCAGGTGAGTTTTACCAAGATGATGGAAATCGCCCTAGAGTTGGCCATCAGCCTGTAAAGGGCGCAGCAACAGCAAACCCAACCCCCTTGGGTTGGGTTATTTTAGGTACTTTTGGAGGTTCCCATGAAAAGACCATTCGTAGATGCCCAGACATTGCGCAGCATTGCTTCTGAATATCCCACACCTTTCCACCTCTATGATGAGCGGGGTATCCGTGAAAACGCCCGCCGACTGCACCAAGCCTTTGCCTGGAACCCAGGATTCAAGGAGTATTTTGCGGTCAAAGCCACGCCCAATCCTGCGATTTTGGAAATCCTGCGGGAGGAAGGCTGCGGAGTAGACTGCGCCACACTGACCGAGCTTATGCTGGCTGAGGCCGTAGGATTTGCAGGGCATGAAATCATGTTTTCATCGAACATGACACCCTTTGAGGACTTCCAGTTAGCGCATAAACTTGGGGCCATCATTAACCTTGACGATCTCACCGATGTGGAGTATTTTCAAAGGCTCCCTAGTATCCCCGAGACGGTCTGTTTACGGTATAACCCGGGGGGGAATTTCCGATTGACCAACGAGATCATGGACACCCCTGGCGAGGCCAAGTATGGCTTGACCAGAACCCAACTCACTGAAGCCGTGACCCAATTGCTTCAGCTCGGGGTGGGAAAATTCGGCCTTCACGCTTTCTTAGCCAGCAATGTGACGAGCAACGACTACTATCCCACCCTAGCGAAAATGCTCTTCGAGGTCGTCCGCGATCTCCAGGCCGAAACGGGAGCAAGGTTTACCTTTGTGAACCTCTCTGGCGGAATCGGCGTGCCTTATCTTCCCGGCCAGGAGCCAGCGGACATTTCCAGAATTGGAGCCGGTGTGGAGCAAGCCTTCCAGGACATCCTCGTTCCTGAAGGTCTGGGCCATCTGGCCATCATGACTGAGCTGGGCCGCTTTATGCTCGCTCCTTACGGGCATCTGATCGCCACGGCGATCCGCCACAAAAACATCCATAAGAACTACATTGGTCTGGATGCATGTGCGGCTAACCTCATGCGCCCGGCCATGTATGGATCCTACCACCACATTACGGTGGCAGGGAAAGAAGACCATCCCTGCGATCACATCTACGATGTTGTGGGCGGCCTCTGCGAAAACAACGATAAATTCGCTATCAACAGGCATCTGCCCCGAATTGAGCAAGGAGACCTGGTGGTTATCCACGATACGGGCGCCCATGGTTTTTCCATGGGCTATAATTACAATGGCAAGCTACGTTCAGCAGAAGTGCTGCTGAGAATGGACGGAAGCACCAAGCTTATTCGCCGCGCTGAGACTCCCGCAGACTATTTTGCCACCCTAGAGCTGCCCATACCCTCATCTAGAACGTAGCCTATCCTGGAACTGTTTGCGGAATTTGGCCACCTTAGGGGCGATGACCATTTGGCAGTAAGCCTGCTCGGGGTTTTGGGCGAAATAATTGCGATGATAGGGCTCTGCGGGATAAAAGGCCTGCAGCTCTGTGACTTCCGTAACGATGGGATCGTCCCACAGTTCAGCCATGGCAGCCATTACCTCTTGAGCCGCGTCTCTCTCGGACGGGTCTTCATAGAAGATCACGGAACGGTATTGGCTTCCGACATCGGCCCCCTGCCGATTCAGCGTTGTGGGGTCATGGGTGCTGAAAAAGACCTGCAAGAGCTGCTTGTAACTGATAATACTCCGATCATAGGTGATCTGCACCACCTCGGCATGACCCGTCTCGCCGGTGCATACCTGTTGATAACTTGGATTTTCTACATGTCCTCCGCTGTAACCTGAAACAACCTTTACAACGCCGGCCAAATCACTGAAAATGGCTTCTAAACACCAAAAACAGCCTCCACCAAAGGTGGCCCTCGCTTGATCCATAGGTCTCGTCCCTCCAAATTCATCGTAAGAAAAGGTGATCACTTGGAATCCATATACGGGTTTCCTCAATACTATGAAATTGCGTTTTCGTACCGGGATATCGCCTCTGAAGTGGATGTGATGGAAGAGGCTATCCGCAGGTACTCGAAAATTCCCGTCCACAACGTGTTGGAGTTGGCCTGCGGCAACAGCCCCCATATGCTGGAGTTCTCTTCCCGGGGTTATCAATACTCTGGACTGGATTTGAGCCCAACTATGGTCGAGTTTGCCAAAGAGAAGGCCAAAAACGAAAACCTCGACGTCCAGTTTTACCTGGCCAACTTTGTTGATTTTCGCCTCAAGGAACCGGTGGACTTTATCTACATTATGCTCGGTTCGCTCTATGTCAATAACACCGAGGAGCTCCTGAGCCACTTCAGTGCGGTGGAGCAAGCCCTCAAGCCCGGTGGGCTCTATTTTCTGGACTGGTGCATTGACTTCTCTCCCCTGGATAACACCCAAGACAGCTGGGTGATGCGCAAAGATGGCATCACGGTCACCACCCTTTATACGACCCGCCTCTTCCATGCCGCAGAACAGCTCTACGAAGAGAATATCCTCTTTACGGTTAAGGATCACGGTATCCAAAAGACATTGGCACATAGGGGATCCAGGAGAGCGATCTTTCCCCAAGAGTTCGTGCTGGCCACAACCAAACTACACCACTTTGAGCTTCTCGGTTGGTGGAATGACTGGAACTGGAAAAGGCCCCTCGGGGAAGGACGGACCGAAATCATCCGCCCCATCACCATTTTACGACGTCTTTAACCCTGACAGAGGCGGTAGATGCCCAAGACATCACTTTGCCCGAGGGGCAGGAAACTGCCGAGTCTTTTCGTATCGCCCGCTGTAGCCATTTCGGCCATGTCCTCCAGCCGATCAGCGGGGATGTTGGCGTCAGACAAGGTTGTGGGCAGGCCAATACGGCGGAAAAAGTCCTCTAGACGCCGGATTCCTTCCAGAATTGTCTGTTCTGGATGATGGAAATTCTGTTCCACACCGAAGACGCGGACCGCAAACTGCACAAAACGCTCTGGATCCTGTCGGTATACATACTTCATCCAAGCAGGAAACACAATGGCTAATCCCGCACCATGGGCCAGATCATACATTGCGCTCAGCTCATGCTCAATGGCATGGGAAGCCCAGTCCTCGCTGCGGCCCACACCCAACAGACCGTTATGGGCCACCGTTCCAGCCCACATAATATTCGCCCTTGCCCCGTAATTCTCCGGTTCGGCAATCGCCTGAGGAGCTTCCTGGATAATGCTGCGCATGGCTCCCTCGCAGAGATGATCGCCCAAACCCACATGGTCTTCCCTGGTGAAATAGCGTTCTAAGATATGGGCAAACATATCAGCCACGCCGCAGGCGGTCTGATACGCAGGCAAGGTGTAGGTGAGTTCCGGATTCATCAAGGCGAATTTCGGACGCATGAGAACAGAACCATATCCGACTTTCCGCCAACCATCCTCGTTGGTCACAACAGCACTGGTACTGGATTCGCTCCCCGCGGCAGGAATGGTCAAGACCACACCCACGGGTAAGGTCTCCCTCGCTTTGGCCTTTCCTGCATAAAAATCCCAGACATCTCCCTCATACGGAACGCCGATGGCGATGGATTTGGCGGAATCGATCACACTTCCCCCGCCCACGGCCAAGATCAGATCCACCCGCTCCTCACGTGCCAACGCAATGCCTTGACGAACAAGGCTCAACCGCGGATTGGGCTGAACACCGCCGAGCTCCACGATCTCCAAACCTGCCTCTTGGAGCGAGGCTGTCACCCGGTCCTTGAGACCCGTACGTACAATGTGCCCGCCGCCATAGTGTAGCAAAACCTTCTTACCCCATGCTGCCGCCTCTTTACCTGCGTGTTCCTCCGCTCCCCGTCCGAAGACAATCTTTGTGATGTTAGAATACGTAAAGTCAAGCATACTCTTCCTCCTCCTGATTAAGAGATCATAGAATTATCCTTCGTGAACTGAACCAATTCCTGCACATAGCCAAAAGCAATCGCAGTTACTGTATCCGCGCCTCCATAGTACAAAGCCATGCGCCCCGTTGCACTATCCACCAGAGCGGCACAGGGGAAAGCCACATTGGGAACATCACCGACGCACTCATAGTACGTTTGCGGTGATAAGATATAGGGATGGGTCCGGGCAAGCACTTTCCAAGGCTGATCAAGATCCAGCAGGGCAGCACCGACACTGTAGACGAAACCGTTACAGGATGTGAGGACACCATGGTAGATCAGGAGCCAGCCTTCGGACGTTTCAATGGGGATGGGACCTGCCCCGATTTTCGTAGACTGCCACCCAAGGGTGGTGCCCATGACATGGCGATGCCGGCCCCAATAGGTCAGGTCAGGGCTCTCACTGTAAAAAATGTCCCCGAAGGGAGTGTGTCCATTGTCGCTCGGCCGAGAGAGCATGGCGAAGTTGCCCTTAATCTTGCGCGGGAAGAGCACCCCATTGCGGTTAAAGGGCAAAAAGGCGTTCTCCAACTGATAAAATGTCGCAAAATCCTTCGTATAGGCCACACCAATAGTTGGGCCGTGGTAGCCATTGCACCAGGTGATGTAGTAGCGGTCCTCGATCCGGACCACTCGGGGATCATAACCGTAGACAAAATCTCCAATGTCTGGATCATAACAGACAAAGGAGATGGGGTCATGCTCAATGGTCCAGTTCAGGGCATCCTTACTGCGTCCAGAATGGATGCGCATCTCTCGGGCTCTATTGTCCACCCGAAATACACCGCGAAATTCTTCACCGAAAGGTACCACAGCGCTGTTAAATATGCTGTTGGCGCAGGGGATTAGATCCCGGGGAATCACCGGGTTTTGAGAAAAGCGCCATAAAACATCACTACTTCCAGCCGGCCGCTCCTCCCAGGGAATATGGGGAAGTCTCTCACCAACGATCCTTACACTCATGGTCATCCTCCTTGATGCTTTCTGCTAGATCGTATCGGGCTCGGGATACTCAACTCCGAACGTTTCTACCGTAAGCTTCTCCATGCGCTGCTCCGCAAGGGGTTTATCCATTCTATCCCGGGGTGCCGATACAATGGCATCGGCCACGTCCATGCCCTTCACCACCTGGCCAAAGGCCGCGTAGGCACCGTCTAGATGGGGAGCATCAGCCACCATCAGGAAAAACTGGGAGCCTGCTGAATCGGGCCTGTTTGTGCGGGCCATGGAAATAACGCCCCGCTGGTGCTGGAGGGTATTGGCAAAACCATTCTGTTCAAATTCTCCCTTAATGCTATAGCCGGGACCGCCTGTGCCTGTACCTGTTGGATCTCCACCCTGGATCATGAAACCTGGAATGATACGGTGAAAGATCAGTCCATCATAATATCCCTTTTGTACCAGAGAAATAAAGTTGTGCACGGTGTTAGGGGCAACCTCGGGGAACAGTTCAATTTCCATCACCCCAAGTTCACCACAGTCTACTGTAACCACAGGGTTTTTCGCCTGCGCATCCTCCGCATGAGCGGGATTTGCTGCAGCAATAACCATGGCCACAACTCCAAATATCAGCCCTGCCGTCCGCACATAATCCACTGCGCCAACCTCCATCTGTATGATTTTCTTTGCTTAAAAGGACCCACTGCCCAACGTTACGCTGGCAAAGACCGTGGTACTCTTGGCCAAGCCTCCAAACTCTGTTGCTTCCCCACCATAATTGAAGGCCACCCCTATGCTGGGCGAAATTTTGCTGATGGGGGGAAGGCTCAAGGTTGCGCTCACAGTGCCCGATTGATCCGACAAGTTGCTATTGAGAAAGATAGAAACGGACAGCTTCGTGTTCAGCAGTTTGTTCCATCCCACCATGGCCCCGAGGTAATGCCTGCCGGTGGAACCCAGATCAGTTAGCCGGATTTTGGCCGCTTCCGCAGGATTTGTGATCAGCAGCAAGCCATAGTACTTACGGAGATTCTGCACCTCCTCCTGTTTTCGGTACCCTTCACCATTGAAGTAATACTGCGCTGCTGCAGTCAAATTAAACAGCCCTTCGGGGTCATCATGACTATACCTGGCCCCAACCGTGGTATGGAAGAAAAGCTGATCCTTTTTGTAAACCGGATAGTGGAAGGGCAGATCTCCGGCGAAGGCCTTGTCCGAGCCCTTACTCAGAACCGCTTCCCCGAAGATGGCAAAATCACCCAGGGAAGACGAGAACGTCAGCATACCCCGGGGAGCCTTGTCCTTTTGGTAAAAACCACCCAGGCCGATCTCGGTCCCCCCTACCACAAATTCCATCTTGGGAGCGAGGGCCACCTTGGATATGACATCCACGTCGTCCAAGAGGGTGTAGAGGTAATAGTTGGTGCTGCCTCTGGGGTAGTGCACTTTCAAAGCCACGGGACCTTCCCGTTCTGCTCCTGGGTCGAGGGGATCAAGGCGCCCGATATTGATCACATCGGCTGGACTAAAGAAATAGCCCACGCCCCATTTCACGTTTTGCTTTCCAGCCCGGAAGAACACTTTGTTCTCATAGTTAAAATCGGAGAATAGCTCTTGGAGGCTGATCTCCAGTGGATCCTGGGCGTTTGCTCTTCCGCCGCGCTGCTTGTTAACTGCAGAGCTGAGGCCCAGCTTGCCAAAGACTCTAAAGTTAGGATCGGGCCTCGCATCGAGGTAGAGTTGACCGCCCAAGGATACCCCCAGATTATCCAAGGGATCAGCCCCTTCCACCAAGGTTCTGGAAGCATTGGCCGAAAACCGGTAGTTTCCCCCGTAATCCCAGCCGTCCTGGACTAAAAGGGCTTCCTCCGGCGGCAGAGTCCCTTGCTCTTCCTCGAGTTCCACAAATAAATCGCCGCCAAAAAGGTCATCGAAATCTGTGGCCCAGGCTGTACCCCTTACACCTAGGGAAAAAAACAGTACAGCCAGGAGGATTACCTTATTGCGCATGTTCTTCCCTCCTAACGGTTCACTCTCTCAATATATGCTTTGGTAAAAACATGATCAGGTATGTCGCTGACTGAGATCTCGCTTACACTGATCTGTGTCTTCTGCCCTTCCACCAGCTCGTCAAGGAAGATCAGCTGTACCGGAATGAACACGTCACCCACCTTAGTGTACTTGGGGAAGAGACTTGTACGCATCAGTCGATAGGTCAAGCTGTACTCTTCAGCCTTCAGCACTAACTCACTGTCCTTGGTCACCCAGATCTTGGCATAGGGAAAGGGAACGGTATCATCCACCGCCTTAAGATCAATGATGTACACGTCAAAACTACCCAGAACGCCTTCCATGTACCCCTCCACCTCATAGGAGTCGGAGTAGCTCGTAGAGCCGAAGTCTGCGTTCCTGGCGTCGGAACCCTGGAAGGTTTCTTTCAGGGAGGTGTGGGCAAACTGGCGGCTGGAGGGATCATAGAACCACAGATTGTCACCTTCCAAGAGATACCCCTGCCCCTTTTCGGTTATGGGTTCCTGAATGAGGAGCAAAAAGCGCTCACCATCATCCCGTCGAAACTGCCGTACCACCATTTTTTCGATCCCGGATTCGGGATTCTCCACAATCATGGTCAGTAAGGCGGAAAAGTCGGTACGATCAAAGCGGGATTGTTCATCAAGGCGTTTGAGAATGGCCTCAATGTGAGTAAAATCTTTATCTTGCGCCCCAACGGCCAACGCTGCGGCTAGGACAAGGAGCAACAGCACAAAAATGCGTGTGATTTTCTTCATCGAAAACCCTCCTAAGTATGGGAACTGAGTGCCTTCATCGGAGACAATTTGGCGGCGGCCCTTGCTGGCCAGTAGGCCGCAATCAGACTAGTGAAAACGACTAAGGCTGTGTTCAGAATCGTCTCTGGCAGAGATAAAGCGAAGCTGATCCTCCCGTCATCCAGGAAAAACTGCATGGACGGTGCAGCATTAAAGCGGATGCTCCCCACCACTAAGGTAACAACGGCTGAAAGCACCAGCCCGGCCAGGCAGCCCAATAGGCCAAGGAAGACGGCTTCCCAGAGGAAAATATGCTTAACTTGCTTCTGGTGCATGCCAAAGGCACGCATAGTACCAATTTCCTTCGTCCGTTCAATCATCATCATCCTAAATGTGTTGGTGATCCCAACCATGGTCACCACGAGCAGAATCAGAAAGATCACCAAACCGACGCGATTCAAAACACCCACGACCAGTTCTACAGCCTCCATAATCTGGTTAATATTCATGACCTGATACCTTGTACCTTCCCAGCGTGTGACTTCTTCCTGCTGGGGCAGGGGATCAATGGGCATGCCTCCCACCGTTACGGACACCTCGGGCTCCGCTTCTGCTTCGACTTCTTCTTGCTCGTCGGGATTTCTGAGAGCCTCTCTGAAGGTGCGGGCGAAGATCTCTACCCCGTCCAAATCGGTGACAAACATATTCAACAGCTGGTACTCATGGGGATCCATGCCCAAGAGGGCATTCAGATAGGAGCGACTGATATACGAGGCTGACAGACCGAGCTGCTCTTGATCCTCAATCAATGCCGCCACCTTGACCTCTCCCACGTTTTGTTGACCTGTGAGGGTCTCCAAGCGGATCAGGAGGGTCTCGCCCACCAAGACCCCCAATCGTTCCGCCACCGGTTGGGGCAGGATAATCACGTCATCCTGGGTAAGAACCTCGTTCAGAGAACCCTCCGTAACAGCGAGGCTGCCGAGGAGTTTATCTTCTTCCTCAAAGTCAACACCATAGAGAAGGTGCATGGTTTGTTTGGAACCAAAAATCAAGGAGGGCATGGCCTGGCTGCGACGGGTGAAGCCCTCAATCTGCGCTGCATTTTCTTCTAGCAGGCGATCTAAACGCCCATCGGGGCGAATTTTCATGATCATCTGCCCAGCATCCGTCCACTCCCGCCCCATAATAAAGACGTGACCGCCCAAGGCATGGGAAAAATTGTCACGAATATTGCCCACCACGCCACCGGTGAGCGCGTTAATCAGGGTGATCACCAACATGCCGAAGGCGATGGCTCCGGCCAGGAGGAAACTGCGCTTTTTCTGTCGAGAGATATTGCGAAACGCTACCTTCATCGTTAGGAACATCCAGATCACCTCGAACTTTCCATGGCCTTCAAAGGCGACGTTCTCATGACAATAGCGGTGGGATAGGTGCTGGCGACAACACCCACGATAAGGATCACCACGAAGGACATGATCACCGACGACAGCGATAAAACGGGACGAAGCACCGGGCCGCCGTAGATGATCTCAAAAAAGACATTGCTGGCCTTTAGCCCCACCCGATTAAGGATAAAGAGTACCAGAGCTCCACAAAGCACGCCGATTGTACCTGCAACTCCTGAAAGGAGTAAAGTTTCCCAGACAACCATGCGTCGTACGAAGCGCTTCTGGGCACCGATGGCCCGCATCGTCCCGATTTCTGCCATGCGTTCCGTCACCGAGATGACTAAGGTATTCATGATAATGATAATGGCCACGATGGCGATGACAAAGACAACACCGTTAAAAATGCTCTTGATACCATAGGACAGCTCGGCCATGGCCCCGGCTCCCTGCAGCCACGTTCTAGTCTGGGCCGCAATGCCTTGATCAGCAAAGAACCTGGCGAAGTCTGCCTCTGCCTGCCTTAGGTAGCGCTCGTCAGTCAAACGAACCAAGAGGTACTGCCAGGCTCCCAGATCCTCCACATTGGATTCGTCCCTGCCCGTGGTATCGCCGAGCAGGGAGAACCAGTAATCATCTCCAACGTTCCCCTCTTCCACCTCGACCGGGGCAAAAAGGGAATCAAAGGAAGCAAAAATGTCGTCTTCATCAATCGTTCCAAGAAAAGCACGTTCATCCTCGTTCAGGTCTACCGCTGTGGTGTGACCCACCACCATTCCGGCCAGGGCTCTCACATTGGAAATGTCCATCAAGGAAACCATGTCCAGCTGCACATTGGATTGCTTGAACTGAAAGATCCCGGTGATCTGCACTTCACGAATTCGCATCCCCGTGAGGGTGCTCGCTGAAGTAAACAAAAGCTTATCTCCTGGTCGGAACGTAAAACCAACGCGCCTCTCCAAGAGTTCGGCTACCGTCTTGTTTAGGAGGACTCCCTGCTCACCTGGCTGCCAGAACTCTCCTTCCAAGAGTTCTACATTGTCGGGAAACATAGCTTGGTACTGCCCAGGAATGACGCCAAAGAGCTGCGTCGCGCCGAGCATGGTCTCCCCCCTGGAGATCATCGCTGCCCCTGACACCTGGGGATTGATGTACTCTACATAGGGAAGTGAATTGGCAAACTCTACAATCTCTGCATAGTCGGGAATTCTAGGGACGGCCTGTTCGATGGCGGTAACGTCCTGGTATCCAAATAGAGTCAGATTACCCCGACTTTGCCCTGTGATCATGAGGTGTCCTGTGTAATTCTTGATATAATAGCGTTCGATGCCCGCGGCCGCGGAATCCATAAAGGAGTTGCCCACCACCAAGACCATGATGCCAATCACCATGATCACACCGATGATGGTCGTCTTAACCTTGTGTTCGCGAATATTACGCCAGGCAATGGTGAGGATGATTCTCATAATAGGTTCCCTGCCTTAGCCCCAGTCTTACTGTCCTCGACGACGAGGCCATCGAGGAGCTGAATCACGTGATCGGCGATCTCCATAATGGTTCGGTCGTGGGTGGAGAAGATAAAGGTCGTGTTGAGCTCAGCGTTCATTTTCTTCATCAGTTCGATAATGCTTTGACCGGTCTTGGAGTCCAGATTCGCCGTGGGCTCATCGGCCAAGACGATCTCCGGTTTGGTGGCAAGGGCTCTGGCAATGGCCACCCTCTGCCTTTGCCCTCCGGACAGTTCGTTCGATTTGTGGTGCATATGGTCGGCAAGTCCCACCGCCTCCACTAAGAACTCGATCCACTCTTTGATCTCCTTCTTGCTGGGGCGATTCTTACCTAAGAGCAGGGGAAACTCAATATTCTCGTACACATTGAGCACAGGAATCAGGTTAAAGGATTGGAAAATGAAGCCCAGCGTTTCATGGCGCAGCGTGGTGAGGCCTTTATCCTTCAAGCCCTCGGTGATCGTGCCATCAATACGCACAACGCCCTCTGTGGGCTGGTCAATACAGCCGATAAGATTGAGAATGGTCGATTTCCCCGACCCTGACGGCCCCACAATCGAGGCAAAGTCTCCCTTGTCTATGGCAAAGGTTACACCCCTCAAGGCATGGACTTCTGCCTTCCCGAGTGTATAGACCTTCTTAACGTTCTCCAGTTCAACTATGGCCATCGGATCGTCCCCTTTTTTGCCCTAATATAATCAGTATACCCCAGTGGGTGTGTCTATTCAATGTTTCCCCTTCCCGGTGGCAAATTCCTGGATGCACATAGTAATTCGCCCCTGGCTGGCCTTGGGCTGTCCGTAACAAAAAAGCCGGGTGGTCCCTGCAGGCCCCAACGCGGCTCTTTTCTTCCTAGCTCATCTCACTGTCCCTCTTTCTGCTTGGCATCCTTTCTGCCCCTCCAAGCCTTCCAGGCTCCCTCAAAGCTGAGCCAGGCCGGAAGTTCGTAATGAAAGAGGTTTGTCTTCATGCCCACTGCGAACAGGACAAAGCCCGCGGCAAGGGTCAGAAGCATATCCCTAATAGCAGGCCACTCCCAAAAATCGATATGCCGCAGCACCTCAACGCCCCTGATCCCACAGCTCCGAGCGGCCGGACTGACCAGAAGACCCAGGATCCATTCGGGTTTGCGGCCAATAACGAGCATAGCAAGGGAGAGCAAAAGCATGGCCACAGCCAGCGGACGTCCTTCTCCGAGTTGATCCCGGACAGGGGTTTTCTGTTTACCAAAAAAGGTCAAGCCAATGAGCTTCACAAAGGAAGCTGTGGTGCCCACGCCAACGAGGACAAAAAGTCTCTCCGCCCAAACCATAACTGGGCTCCCCAGAGCGGCCGCATCCAAAATGCTGTGGTGCAGTAGAGTCTTGCTGATGTAGCCGTTGAGGCCAGGAGTGCCGGTGATCCCAAGTGCAGCAACGAACATCATCAGGGCTGTCAAAGGGAATTTGTTCCACAGCCCCCCTAGTTTGTACAGATCAACTTCGCCTGTGCCCAGAATGATAATACCCACGCCGAAAAAGAGAGCGGACTTGAACAAAGCGTGGTTGAGGGAGTGGAAGATGGCACCTGTTATGCCCACTGCTCCGCTCTGTCTTAACACTAAGGCGGACCCGATACCGACCACAATATAACCCATTTGACTAATGCTGTGATAGGCCAAAAGCCGCTTGGCATTACCCTGCAGCAAGGCAAGGCAGACCCCGACGAGCATGGTCAGAACGCCGATCACCACCAAGAGAGTGCCCACCCAGGGAACAAGGTCCGTCTGACCCCAATTCAGAAGCTGGCCCGTTCGAATCAGTCCGTATGCCCCCGTCTTAATTAGGATTCCCGATAGCAGGGCACTGCCAGGGGTGGGTGCGACGGGATGTGCCTGGGGGAGCCAGATGTGCAAGGGCACCAGGCCGGCTTTGATGCCAAAACCGCCAATGAGCAGAAGAATGGCCATGGTAAAAGCAAGGCGATATGCTGTGTTTGTGGCTGCCACTCCGATGCGCAAATCTATCCCCGCTACGTAAAGTAAGATAATGGCGATCCCGATGAATACACCTGCTGCCAACCCAAGATGATGGTATAAGGAACCGGCCTCCTGGGCTTTAGCATCGTCTTGATGATGGGTTACCCAGGCCTGTGAGGTCATGGTCATCAACTCAAAAAACACCAGCAAAACGAGGAAGTTGCCGGCTAAGAATATGCCTTGAGTTGCTCCTAAGGTGATCAGATAATAACGGTAAAAATCCTTACTCTGCTCCTCATATTTCATATAACTGTGCATATAAATCCCAGCAGTAAACCACACGAAGGCGGAAAAAAGACTGAACAAAGCAGACACCGAGTCCACTCGTAAGATGGATTGCAGCAAACTAAAGGAGCTGAATCCAAAGGTGAAGACTCCCCCGCTGCGAGCCAAGGTCATGGTCACGATGCTAGCTAGGAGAGTGGCTGCAGCAGCCCCCATGGCCACTGCAGAATAACCCCGCTGGGAATTTGTTTTTCTTAAGAAAATTGCACCAATCATCGGAACCAGAATCAATGCCAGAATCAAGAACGTCATGTTTCAGCCTCCACTACCACAAATGATCATCCATGAGATCAAAAACACCCACCATCCAAACCGTCCGGCCACAGAAAATGGGTCCTTGGTCTTCCGCTCACAGCTACTACTATACTATTTTGTGAAACATTAATCAAGATCAATCCTCTACCATCCGCCAAAATTAAGCTTCCAGCTAGCGGTACAGATCCTCTGCAACCCGAATACGCAGAAGGAGACCACCGCCTCAAGGAGAATTCACCCAAAAGAGACTTCGCTGGGCCTAGACCCACTACGAAGGAGGAATACGGATGTGTGATACCATGGTCGCTTTGGGAAATTCGACCAAGGATGGTCATGTTATTTTCGCCAAGAACAGCGACCGTCAGCCAAATGAGCCCCTGCTCATGCTAGACATTCCCCGTCAGCAGCATGCACCGGGCAGCCAGGTGCACTGTACCTACATCAGCGTCGATCAGGTCAGGGAAACGTATCGTGTGCTGCTGTTTAAACCCTCCTGGATGTGGGGAGCCGAAATGGGAGCCAATGAGTTCGGCCTGAACATCGGCAACGAGGCCGTATTTACCAAAGTCAGACAAGGCCCTAACAGCCTTTTGGGAATGGACTTAGTGCGGCTGGCTCTAGAACGCTGCAAAACCAGCACAGAGGCCCTGCACTTGATGACCGATCTCTTGGCCAAGCATGGTCAGGGAGGGAACTGCGGATATGAGAAGCGCTTTGTTTACCATAACTCTTTTTTAATCGCAGATCGCAACTCCGCTTGGGTCTTGGAGACCGCCGGCCCCTATTGGGCCGCTCAAAAAGTTCATGACGTGCGGGCTATCTCCAATCGGCTCAGCATAGGCCGTGACTTCGATCTGGCCCACCCTGAACTCGTTGACTATGCCGTTTCCAAGAAGTGGTGTCGGAATGCGAATGATTTCGATTTTGCCCGCTGCTACTCCAACCATCTTGTCACCAGGTTCAGCGGCTCGCAAAGCCGCCAGGGGGCCTGCTCCCTTCGTTTACACCAGGAAAAGGGACAGATCACCGTAGAAACGATGATGGAGATTCTTCGGTCCCATGAGCAGAAACTCGGTCACCAAGGACCCTTCCGTCGTTCCTCCCTCGGGAGCGTCTGCATGCACGGGGGAGGCTTGGTGGGAGATCACACAACGGGGAGCTACATCGCCTCCCTAAGCAGCACCTTGGATACCTACTGGGTCACAGGGAGCTCCACTCCCTGCATTTCCGTCTTCAAGCCCTACTGGATGACAGAAAACGAGATCCTCTTTGATCGAGAGCAAGGAGAAGCCCTGCATTATTGGCTATTCAGGGAAGAATTCCATCGTCTTGTACTGCAAAACAAGGTGGACAACCTAGACAATCATCTCCGCCAAGGAGCGGATCTGGAACGCAAAGCCCTGGATCAAGCAGCTTCCCTGGGCGCGGAGGCGGAGCCAGGCAAGCTTAACGCCATCATGGCAGAGTTCTGGCAGGTCGAAGAGAAGCTGGTGCAGACCACGGTGGAGGAGAGCCGATGGAATCAAGGGAACATGAAGGGCAGCCCCTACTTTCGGCATTACTGGAAGAAACAGACGAAAAAACTCGGTTTCTAGACCTTCACTGTGTGGCGATTGTCTCCAAAAGCTCCATCACTTCCTCGGCGATCAGGAGAACTTCAGTGACCCTTCCCGGCCCTGCCGGCAGCATAAAAGATATTTTCCCGCTGCGATTCTTCTTATCCGCCAGCATAGCCCGGATCAACTTCGTCCAGAGTCCCTCCTTTAGGGTCAGCCCAGCGCCTGTCCTTCCCAGGAGGGTCAGGATCGCCTGGCTCTGGGCTGAATCGATCAAGCCCAGGCCCTCCGCCATACGGGTTTCTAGATAGAGACCAACAAAGACCGCTTCTCCATGTGTGTATTGCTTGTAGAACGTTACTGCTTCCAGAGCATGGCCTATGGTGTGACCACAGTTGAGGACTTTACGCACGCCATGTTCCTTTTCGTCCTGGGCCACCACCTCTGCCTTGATTTCACAGCAGCGTTTGATGACTTCTGTGAGGATCTCCTCCTCCAGCGCAAGCAGCTGGGAGAGGTGCTCCTGCAGATAACAGAAGAAGGCGTAATCCCAAGCCAGTCCATATTTGATCACTTCAGCGAGACCACTGATAAAATGACGTTGGGGCAGGGTCTGAAGGGTTCTAGGGTCAATGAACACCCCTTGGGGCTGATAAAAACTCCCCACCATATTCTTACCCCCTGGCAAATTGACCCCCGTTTTTCCGCCTACTGCACTGTCTACCTGGGCCAGCAAGGTGGTGGGCACCTGGATATAGGGAATGCCCCGCATATAGACGGAGGCGCAAAAGCCTGCCAGATCGCCTACCACACCTCCGCCTAAAGCCACCACAATAGAATGCCTGGTCAGCCCGGATTTTTGCATTCTGTCAAGAATCGCTGCCGCAGTCTGGAGATTTTTTTCTTCTTCACCCGGTGCAATCACGATTTTGTGCATCGTCAGGTCCCAAGCAGGACTGCGACCATAGAGAGCATCCACCGCCTCGTCTGTGATTACGACCCCACCCTCCGCTGGGGGCAAAAGGTCTTGGAGGTCATCTAGTAGACCTGGGGTAATCTGCAGGGAATAGCTGGAGGGTCCTAAATTGACTTGTACCGTCTGCATGAAAACACCTTCCTCATTTAACAACCTTCTGCAGCACCCGCTTAAACCCTGGAAAAGAAATGTCGATGCAGGCACTGTCCTGGATTCGCACAGAACTAGGGGCAAACAAGCCAGCCACCGCCAAGGCCATGGCCATGCGATGATCACCATAGCTTGCCAACTCCACTCCCCCGCGGATCCTGCTGGGTCCTTGGATCACTAAACCATCGGGGAGTTCTTCGATGCGAACGCCCAGTTTGCCAAGCTCCGCAACGAGTGCAGCGATGCGATTCGATTCCTTCACTCGCAGCTCCTCGGCCCCAGTGATGGTGGTTGTTCCTTCAGCCATTGCTGCAATCACCGCCAGAATGGGAATTTCGTCCACCAGGACCGGGACAAGCTCCCTTGTTATGGTTGTTCCATGAAGCATCCTACCCCTGACCACAAGATCGCCCACCTTCTCCCCGGCCCAATTCTTTTGGTTCTCCACCGCGATGGCGGCTCCCATCTTCCCTAGTACATCAATGATCCCGGTGCGGGTGGGATTAAGCCCAACATTGCGAATAACCAGATGGGAACCTGGCATGGCTGCCGCGGCGCAAAGGAAAAAGGCCGCTGACGAGATATCTCCGGGTACCCGTATCTCTTGGGCCTGCAGTTCGGAACAAGCCAACCGGATCGTACCATCGTCCACCTGGATTCTCGCCCCTAACGAGGCCAGCATGATCTCTGTGTGATCGCGCGCAGGAAACACTTCCCTAACAAGGGTCTCGCCCTCAGCGTACAGACCAGCTAGAAGAATGGAGGACTTCACCTGAGCACTTGGAATTGGCAGGGTATAATCAATGCCCCGCAGTTTCCTTCCCTCAATTGTGAGAGGCGGCCGGTCGGTTCCATCTACCCCACATAGAGCAGCACCCATCTGCCGCAGCGGTCCGATGATTCTGTCCATGGGTCGCCTCTGCAGAGAAGCATCTCCGGTAATGGTGCAAGAAAAGCCTTGAGCCGCTAATATGCCGCAGATTAAGCGCATCGTGGTTCCAGAGTTCCCCGCGTCCAACACCTTTTCGGGAGCCCGAAGTCCCCTGAGACCACGCCCACTGATGACCACGCCCTGCCCTGCGTGCTCAATCTCCACCCCCAACTGCCGAAAGCAGCCTATGGTGTTCTGGCAGTCCAAAGCGGGCAGAAAGCCGCGAATCCTCCCTTTCCCCTTGCTGATGGAAAGGAGCATCACGGCTCGATGCGAAATGGATTTATCCCCTGGAACAGTGATCTGCCCCTCTATGCGGCTGATCGTTTGCGTTTTTAGCAACTTGATCACCTCACCTAATTAAAGGGACGGCTGCATACATTTGTCAAGCCTTTTCTGTCCCTTGTGCCCAGCCAGCGTCAAAATGTCCTTGACAAAGTGGAGAAAGGGTTTTATCCTTAGGACAATAGATAAAGATGATGAATAGGAAGAGTAACCATCATTAACCTGACAGAAAAGGGAGTGTTGGTGAAAGCAGAAGCTTTGTTTTCGCCAAGCTGAGAGCTCCCCCAGGGGCGTTTTGGCGAAAACCACCTAGGAGTTGCCAGCCGAACTTGGACAGAGTCCGTCTGAAAGTAAGCGAGGCCGGGAGCACCGTTACATGCAAGCAAGGAGTGGACTTGTCTTTGGCGATCAGGCCGGAGACAGTCAATTTGGGTGGAACCGCGACAGCCTCGTCCCATGTGGATGAAGGTTTTTTTATTTCCCAACAGAAAGGAGCGATAGTCGTGGATGAAAACATTGGAATGATAAATAAAGAGGAGGTCATGCGTCATACTGCTGCCCACATTATGGCCCAAGCGGTCTTGAGGCTGTGGCCCGAGACGAAAATCGCCATCGGACCTGTGATCAAGAACGGTTTTTACTATGACTTTGACCTAGAACACAGGTTTTCTCCTGAGGATCTGGAGACGATTGAAGCGGAAATGGAGAAGATCATTGCAGAAGATCTGCCCATTGTCCGAGAAGAGCTCACCCGGGATGAAGCTGTGGAAATGTTTGCAGCCCAGAAGCAAGATTACAAACTGGAGCTATTGGAGGGACTGGATGAGGGGATCAGCATCTACCGCCAGGGCGAGTTTGTGGATCTCTGTCGAGGACCGCACCTAGAATCCACTGCAAAGGTCAAGCATTTCAAGCTGCAGAATGTGGCCGGTGCATATTGGCGCGGTGATTCCAAACGACCGATGCTGCAGAGGATCTATGGTTTGGCCTTCCAGAACGGCAAGGACCTCAGGGCCCATCTGCGCATGCTAGAAGAAGCGGCCAAGCGGGACCACCGAGTGCTGGGACGTCAATTGGATTTGTTCAGCATCCAAGACGAGGGACCTGGTTTCCCCTTCTTCCACCCCAAGGGAATGGTACTGCGCAACTGTCTCGAGGAGTATTGGCGTGAGGAACATCGCAAGCATGGATATGTGGAAATCAAGACTCCCATCATGCTTCACGAAGATCTCTGGCATCGTTCAGGGCACTGGGACAACTACAAGGACAATATGTACTTCTCCACCATTGACGAGCAGACATTCGCCATCAAACCCATGAACTGTCCCGGTGCTATGTTGCTGTACAAACGTAAGCTGCACTCCTATCGGGATCTGCCGATTCGAATGGCGGAAATGGGCTTGGTGCACCGCCACGAGTTGTCAGGAACGCTGCACGGTCTGATGCGAGTTCGCGCCTTTACCCAGGATGATGCGCACATCTTTATGCTCCCCAGCCAAATCCAGGAGGAGATCGAAGGGGTGATTGACTTTGTGGATGAGGTCTACAAAGCCTTCGGGTTTAAGTACCACGTGGAGCTGTCCACCAAGCCCGAAAACGCCATTGGTGATGACCAGATGTGGGATACCGCCATCGAAGCCCTGCGACAGTCTCTGGAGTCCAAAAGGCTCGACTATGTAGTCAATGAAGGTGATGGCGCTTTTTATGGACCGAAGATCGATTTCCATCTTGAAGACAGCATTGGACGGACCTGGCAATGCGCCACAATTCAACTGGACTTTGCCATGCCGGAGCGCTTCGACCTCACCTACATCGATGAGGACAACGAGCGCAAACGCCCTGTGATGATCCATCGAGTGCTTTACGGTGCTTTGGAACGCTTCATGGCGATTCTGGTGGAGCACACAGCAGGGGCTTTCCCCACTTGGCTTGCTCCCGTGCAGGTGCAGGTGATCCCCGTAGGCGATGATTATCTCCACTACGCTCATGAAGTAGAGAACATCCTCTTCAAGGAAGGAATACGTGTAGAAGTAGACGGCAGAGGGGAAAAACTAGGCAAGAAGATTCGCGAAGCCCAGCTGCAGCAGATCCCCTACATGCTCATCGTAGGGCAAAAGGAGCAGGAAGCCCAAAAAGTAGCTGTACGGCATCGCCGAGGCGGCGATCTAGGAACGCTGGACACCCTTGAGTTCATCAACAGAGTTAAGGAAGAGATTGCTCAAAAGAAACAGGACTGATAAGAGGAGCGTAAAGGGCAGAGTCACTGGTCCGATGACCAATTGACTCTGCCCTTCGCCTACTCATCTCACCAAGTGTGTTTCAGAGAATAGGTTCTGAAGTCATTATGTGTGCCGGCCAATAGCAATCCAAGTGCCAGCAGCACCCGCAGATCCTTCAGCAGAGGATGGGGATCCTGAACCCCTTCAGCCATCAGAAAGGGCACCTTACGAACATGCTCCAAGAACTCCAATTGCTCATCTGTGAAGCCCGTCAACAGCTTCAGATCCCCTTCCGGCACCAAACTCCGCAATTCTTGGGGTATCCGTTCCAGATCGCCTTCCTGGAAATTGCCATAGAATGTTCTCCATTGGTCAGTGCTTAAGCCAAGAAACTCTGCAATTTGGGCATTGTTGGCGTATCCCTTTTGCGCGCAGTCAACGGCAATCTTCACCCTCAACTGAGGATGTCCCTCACACGCCTTCTGCAGGAAGTCCAAAGATGCCTGGACATACGAAGATTCTGAACGAAGAATATTTACCTTCCTCCCGTTTACCCTCCCTGGTGCCATTACTATTCTAGGCCGTTCTCAAAAATCCTGCTTGTTTTTTTAATTTTTTATCACTATGTCTGATAATTGTATTATTGTACACTTGGATCGGTGGGAACACGTAACAGATCGCCAACTTGGAGGCTGTTAGGATTGGAAATACCATTCTCCTCGGCAATCAGCCGATACAGACTGGGGTCCCCCAACAACTCTCCCGCAATGGACCACAAATTGTCCCCGCGCTTCACAACATATTCCACATAGCGAGGTACCGTTGGCGGCGGAGCAATGGTGGTTGTTTCCCGCGCTGGGGCTGCGGTCTCAGAATCCTCAGTTCCTGGTGCAGGAGATTCCCTGCGAGGAGCGCTTTCCGGCTGCACAGGCTGCATGGTAACCACAGGATCTGGCTCCATGGCGGTCTGGGTCAGCGGCTGCGGCGGAGGTTCCGGCTGGAAGTACATGTCCCGAATAATGGAGTAGCCTGCTGTACCGCCCAGGATCAGCAAGAACACAATCAACACCGCCACGACCATTCTCAGCCAAGGACTGGGTCGATCCAGGGCAATACCCACTTCATTTTCGGCCATATCCCTCAGCACATAATAGCCGTCTAAACGGCTCCACTCGCCATCGACCACACGATAGGCCGCCCTTTCACTTCCCTGCGTGTCCATGACATAAGCGACTTGCCAGGGTTTGGGGAAGAAACGTTGGTGTTGCTCCCGATCGAGCTTGGACAGGAAGACGCCGAATCCTGGATGGGTATGGACCCAGCCAAGGATCTCCTCCCCCGCCTTCAAGGCCATTTGCACAGTCCTGTAATGATCCTGGTTAATCACCAGGCGCGAAGCATCACTTTTTTGAGGAATGGGCACAAAACGCTCCACCATGAGTTCGTATTGCTCAGCTGACTTGAGCTCTTGCTTTCTTCCAACCAAAAACCCGCCGTGTTCACCGAGGGAATGGAGATGCGAAAATTGATCGATGGCCAGCATGACTTCCTCGCGAAAAACCAGGCGCGGAAAAGGACCGGCCTTACCCACTAAGAATCGTCTGGTGGAAAAGGTTATGCGTTCTTTACCCAAGGCACTCCCCCCTAAAATATGCTGAAGTCGAGAACGTCTGACAAACGTCGCAACATGCTGATGCCCACCACGCTATTGCCCTTACGATCCAGGGCAGGTCCATAGGTGGCCAGGCCGTACTGTCCGGGAACCACGCCCAAAATCCCACCGGAAATTCCACTCTTGGCGGGAATCCCCACCTGGATGGCGAACTCCCCGGACCCATTATACATACCGCAAGTGACCATAAAGGTAGACACTAGACGAACGGCATTGGCAGAGACAATGGGGGTACCGGCTCCATTTATACCTTTCGCAGCCAAGAACATGCCTATGCGGGCAAGGTCCGCACAATTTACTAAAATGGAGCATTGGCGAAAGTACAGATCAAGGACTTCTTCTACATCACCTTCCAGGCCGTTGATATCTTTCAGGAAGTAGGCTAACGCACGATTGCGATGGCCCGTCTCCTTTTCTGACAAATAAACCGCTTCGTCAATTTCTATCGGCCGATCAAGGATGCTTTCCAGGAGCCCAGAAATCAGAGAGAAGCGCTCCTCCACGGAAGCGCCTGGAATGAGAGAGCAAACGGCAATCGCCCCCGCGTTAATCATGGGATTCAGGGGCTTCTGCTCCGACGTCTCCAGCTTGACAATGCTGTTAAAGGAGTCCCCGGTTGGTTCAGAACCAACTTTGGCAAAGACCACCTCGACGCCGCGCCGCTCCAAGGCCACCAACAGGCTAAAGACCTTAGAGATACTCTGGAGCGTAAAATTCTGTCGCGTATCCCCAGCTTCAAAAAGCCCCCTCGCGGTCATCATGGCTACTCCTGCCATCTGGGGGTCAGCCTTCTTCAACTCCGGTATATAGCTGGGTAATTGACCGCGCTCTGCATGCTTGCGGCATTCCTGCACTACCTCATTCAAAAGCCCGCTGTAGTCAAAGACAGAACTCACGTCTCTACCTCCAATACAGAACCCATGAGAATCGGCAAAGAGATAGACCCTAGGCAGGGTCGTTAAGGGCGCTCCAGACACGAATGGTATCCTTCCCTGCCTCCTTTGCTTGATACATGGCCTGGTCTGCAAACAAGAGCAGTTGGTGCTTATCTTTGGCATCTTGAGGCGCCGAAGAAATACCGATCGATACGGTAATAGGCTTAGTCCAAACGGTCCCCTGGAGGGATTCTAGATTAGTCACGATCCGCTGGGCTACGCGCTGTGCACCGTCACCGGACATATCCCTGAGCAGCACAACAAACTCGTCACCGCCGTAGCGAATGACCCTATCACCCGATCGGATGCTACTATTAACTGTTTCTACCAACTTCTTAAGGACTTTATCGCCTTCGCAATGCCCATAGGTATTGTTGTAATCAGAAAAATCGTCAACATCAATGAAAAGCAGGGATGTCGCCTCCTGGGACGGTTCCCCCAGCCAACTGGTTAAGTAGCGGAAATTGTAGGCTCCAGTCATCTCGTCAACAACCAGTTCTTCCTCCAGTTCCTGCCGGCGGGCCCGCTCACTGCTGACTTCCGCCGCAGCCTTGAGCAGTCCCGACAGATTCAGTAGTAACAGAGAAAAGGCCAAAATACCCCAAAGTCCATAGCTGATGCCAAAAAACGTGAAGATGACCCCAATGAATGCGTTACTCAAATTGCTGTAGAAATTGGGCCACCCCAGCTCTCGGATCTGGTCAAACCAGGTGACTCCCCTCCAGATGGAAACCAGGAGGCAGACTAGGGCTATGTTGGCAAAAATATAGGCTAAGATACCCCCTGACAGAGCCAGAACGAAGCCCAACCCTGTCGTGCCAAACGTCCTGCTAAAAAGTTGAAGGGTAATGGAACCCAAGAAGGTGCACAGGGCAAATTGGGCGGCGTTAAACATCGTCCGCTGCCACTCCTTTTTATGCCTGACACCGTCATAGATACCCCCCAGCACCGAAATGGCCATGGCCGGAGTTGGACCGCAGAAATACATGAGGGGCAGCACAGCAGCGGTACTCAAAGAATATTCAATACGATCTCCTATCCGCACCACAACGGTCTGCAGATAGAGCATCAAAGCACCAAGTATAAGCATAAAGGGCCAGTTGGCCCAATCCGGGTTTTGATAAAAGGCAATCCCCACAACAACGGTGATAACTGCTATCACATAGATGGCCGCGTAAAATAACCTTTCTGATCCTTTAGGCTCCAAGTAAGCACCCCCCCGGGCAACGCTTTACTAATTATGGTATTTCTGTGTTAATCAGCAATGTCCTGCCAGATCTGGTTTACTTCGTTAAAAAAGGCTTTTTCTGCGAGGAGTCATCAACAAATTGGAGGATTGACTGTAAGATCTCGCCTCTTCCCTGACCTGTTTGTGCGGAAAACAAAAGTGGTGCTGTGCCCAGCGAGTCACGGATGATCTTGGTCTGGCGTCCATACTGCCCCCGGCTGATCTTGTCCAGCTTCGTGGCAATCAGGACATAGGGCATGTCCATGGTCTGCAGCCACTGGCTCATGGTCTGATCATCTGCGGTGGGCGTATGTCGCACATCAACTAGGTGCAAGACGCCAACCAAATTGGGGCGGCCCATGAGGTAGGTCTCAATCATGGGTCTCCATTTTTTGCGGACCGACTCGGGCACCTTAGCAAACCCGTAACCGGGCAGATCGACCAAACAAATCGTGTCCACCCGGTAAAAGTTCAAGGTCTGGGTGCGTCCAGGCTGATTGGATGTACGGGCAAACTTCTTTCTGTTAACGAGAGTATTAATGAGAGATGACTTGCCAACGTTGGAACGACCCACCAGAGCGATTTCCTTGCGATCATGGACGGGATAGCCCTTAGGGTCCACTGCGCTGGTGAGAAACTCGGCGTTATGCAGATTCAAGCTCATGTCCTCTCTCCCATCCACGGTTCACCCCCGGCGGGAAGATTCGGTAGCATGAAGGGCAAAGGACCCTCGCTCTCCGCGACCGGATACAAGGCATGACCGAGGACCTCATCCATGTGTTCAACCAAGGAGATCTGCAACTTGCCCAACACAGAACTTGGGATTTCTTCCAAGTCTTTTTCGTTATCCACAGGAAGCAGAACATGGGTGATGCCCGC
Organism: Bacillota bacterium; assembly: GCA_012838305.1. Taxonomy (GTDB): domain Bacteria; phylum Bacillota; class Limnochordia; order Darwinibacteriales; family Darwinibacteriaceae; genus UBA5420. The sequence continues at coordinate 57,720 of DUPN01000050.1, forward strand.
GCGGTGAGCGGCCAAAAGCTTTTCCTTTACACCGCCGATGGGCAGCACTCTGCCGCGCAGCGTGATCTCGCCTGTCATGGACAATTCATGTCGTACGGGGCGATTGGTGAGCGCGCTGGCTAAGGCTGTGGCTATGGTGATCCCAGCAGAGGGGCCGTCTTTTGGAATAGCACCCTCAGGAATGTGCATGTGGATATCACATCTCTCATGGAACTTGGGATCGATACCCAGTTCCGCAGCCCTAGACCTGAGGTAGCTCAGGGCGGCCTGGGCCGATTCACGCATCACTTCACCGAGTTTTCCGGTGAGAGTCAACTTCCCTTTACCATCGACCACTGTCACCTCAATAGAGAGGATCTCCCCACCCACCGTGGTAAAGGCCAGACCTGTGGCGACTCCCACCTTGTCTTCCGTATTGGCTTGGCTCTGATGGTAGCGGGGGATGCCCAGGTACTTGTGCACGTTGCTCACAGTAACGCGGGCACTTTGGGTTTGTCCCTTCACAATTTCTGTAGCCACCTTACGGCATACAGTGCCCAAACGCCGCTCTAAGGTGCGAACCCCGGCTTCTTTGGTGTATTCATGAATAATCCTGTAAATGGTGTTATCGGAGATTTGCAGCTGCTCCGGTGTCAAACCATTGCTCTTAAGCTGTTTAGGCCAGAGATGCCGCCTGGCGATCTCAAACTTCTCATATTCGGTGTAACCGGGAATCTCGATCACTTCCATTCTGTCCCGCAAGGGAGGGGGAATGGAGTGCAAGACATTGGCTGTGGTGATGAAGAGGATCTCGGAAAGATCAAAGGGAACCTCGAGATAATGATCGCCGAAGCGATGATTCTGCTCCGGATCAAGCACCTCTAAGAGGGCGGAGGCAGGATCACCCCGGAAATCGGATGCCAGTTTGTCCACTTCGTCCAGGACAATGACGGGGTTAAGGCTGCCCACAGTCTTCAGAGTCTGGATGATTCGACCAGGCATCGATCCAATGTAGGTGCGGCGATGCCCTCGGATCTCCGCCTCGTCCCGCACACCCCCCAATGACAGACGGGAGAAATTGCGGTTCAAAGCAGTGCCCACAGACTGGGCCAGCGATGTCTTGCCCACTCCAGGGGGACCAACAAGACACAGAATCGGTCCCTTCGAGGACTTCGTCAGTTGCCGAACAGCCAAAAACTCCAGGATTCGCTCCTTCACCTTGTCCAAGCCAAAGTGATCCCGATCGAGAAGTTCCTCCGCGACATTAAGATCCAATCGATCCTTGGTCCGTTTGGACCAGGGCAATGCGAGCATCCAATCGATATAATTGCGGACAACAGTGGCCTCCGCGGCCATGGGAGCCATACGTTCTAGCCGATGGATCTCATGAAGAACCTTAGCTTTAGCCTCTTTCGGAAGTTTGGCCTTTTCCAATTTATCTTTTAGTTCATCAATCTCGGTGGAGCCCCGTTCGTCCCGCTCACCGAGCTCCATTTGGATGGCTTTGATCTGCTCCCGCAGGTAGTACTCCCGTTGCGCCTTCTCCATCTGTTTACGCACGCGCTGCTGAATATTTTTCTCCATGCTCAGGATTTCACCCTCGCGGTAGAGCAAACCTAAAATAGCCTCCAGCCGTTTATCGACGGGAAATATCTCCAGCAGCCGTTGTTTCTCCTTGAAAGCTACGTTCAACTGGCTGGCAATTGTATCCGCGAAACGGTGAACATCCTCAATACTGCTCACCGTCAATAATACCTCGGCCGGTATTTTCTTGCCAAGGCGCACATACTTTTCAAACTCCTCACGCACAATGCGCATTAACGCCTCGCGCTCGTAACGATCCATCTCTCCGACTGTTTCAGGAACAGGTGTTACAAAGGCCTCGTAATAGCCTTCAGCATCATCAATATGCTCCAAGTTTACTCTGGAGATACCCTCCACTAAAACCCGGATCTGACCTTCTGGCACTTTGAGCAGCTGTTTCACCTCGCACAAAGTACCGACATCATAAATATCTTCAGGCTGCGGATCCTCCGTAGCCACCAGATGCTGAGCCGCCAAAACAATACGGCCGTCCCTGAGCATAGTCTGCTCAACGGCTTCGATGGAGCGGACACGCCCCACCTCAAGCGGCGTTACCATGTAGGGAAACACCAGAGTTCCACGGAGAGGTAGCAACGGATAAGTTTGGGACTTAATTGGTTGTACCATTTCTACACCCCCATAGTATCGTTCTATGTCCATTGTATCATAGTTTGGAAAATCAGGGAATTATCCCCGAAGAGATTTTAGGAGACGCTCCCAATAAGCCATGAGTGTTGAGGGCTGTGAAGGGAACGTGACTTTGCCCCTCGCCGGCCTCCAAAAGTGCATGCTCCAGCACTTCAGAGATCTTCTTCACGGGCACAATCTCGATCCCGGGTATCGTGGCCAAAATGTCCTGCCAGTTCGCTGCGGGAATGAGCACCTTGGTGATCCCCTCTTCCGCTGCAGCTCTGACCTTAGGTACAATCCCACCAACAGCCTTAACCCAGCCATGAATCGTCACTTCCCCCGTCATGGCCACATGACTGGTGACCGGCCGGTTGGTTAAAGCCGACGTTACAGCTGTGACCATGCTAACTCCTGCCGAAGGACCGTCAACGGGAACTCCGCCTGGGAAATTAATATGGATGTCATAGTCTTGGGGATTCAGCCCCAGACAGGCTTTGAGCACCGTAAAGACATTGTCGACTGAGCAGCGAGCCTGGGAGCGGCGGCGCATCGTGCGTCCCTGCCTTCCGAACTCCTCTTCTTCCATCACCCCCGTCACCTGCATACGTCCCTGGTTTGGTCCAACCAGGATGGCGGTGGCTTCTACCTCGATCACGGTTCCAATATTCGGTCCGTACATGGCCAGACCATTGACCACCCCTACTGTGGGATCCTGGCGAATTTCGCTCTGCGGTCGAGGCGCATACTGCCCGCAGTTGAGTACCCATTCAATATCGGCTTTGGCAATACTGCTGCGACCATCCGTGGTCACCACTCCGGCAGCGATTTGGACAATGTTCACCGCGTCACGGCCATTGCTGGCAAAACGCTTGATTTCGCCCAGGGCCTCAGGATCCAGGGGGTATTGGATCCTCTTGGCGGCATTGTCAGCGATAACTCCAATCTCTTCGGGACTTAGATTGCGAAAGAATACCTCCAGGCAACGGGAGCGCAGTGCTGGCGGAAGATCTGAGGCCAGACGGGTTGTGGCACCTATCAGCCGAAAGTCCGCAGGCAAGCCATGTTCGAAAATCTCACGAATGTGTGCCGGGATATTATGATCTTCCGAGGAGTAGTAGGCGCTGTCCAGGAACACTTTGCGATCTTCCAGCACCTTCAGGAGCTTATTGAGCTGAATGGGATGGAGTTCCCCGATTTCATCAATGAAGAGCACTCCGCCATGGGCCTTGGTCACCGCTCCAGGCTTTGGTTGAGGGATTCCGGCCACCCCTAAGGGGCCTGCCCCCTGGTAAATGGGATCATGAACCGAACCCAGTAGAGGATCTGCGATGCCGCGCTCGTCAAAACGGGCGGTTGTTGCGTCGACTTCGACAAAGACCGCATCACGTTGAAAAGGAGACAAGGGATTGGACTTGGCCTCCTCCAGCACAACCCGGGCCGCGGCAGTCTTGCCCACACCTGGAGGGCCGTAAACAATGACGTGCTGGGGATTGGGTCCGCACAAGGCAGCCCTTAACGCCTTCAGCCCATCGTCCTGCCCAATGATCTCCTGAAAATCCCTGGGTCTTGTTAATTCTGACAGCGGCTCGGTAAGGCGAATGGCCTTCAGCCTTGCCAGCTTATCCATCTCCTTTCTGGACTCCCGATCAACAGCAGATTTCGTACCTTGCTGCTGCCGTAGGAGATTCCAGAAATAGAGGCCAATGACGATAGCAAAAAACAGATTGATCAATCCGAGGATACCCATGATCACTTCACTCCTCTCCGAGACTCACACTCTATTATGCCCGGGGAGAAGAAAAAGGATAAGCCGGAACAAATCCGACTTATCCTGAAGTTGACCATTTGGTTTGCACCTTAGGCGCTCTCTTCTTTGCCTTTGCCCTTTGCTTTGCTGCGAACAATCAAGGGCTGTTCTGCTTTCTCCACCGAGGCCAGGGTAATCACGCACTTGGACACATGTTCTTCGGTAGGTACATTATACATCACATCGAGCATAATTCCCTCCACAACCGTGCGTAGACCCCGAGCTCCGGTCTTTTGTTCCAAAGCCTTATCTGCAATCATACGCAACGCTTCGGGTTCAAACTCCAGCGCCACCCCATCCATATGCAAAAGCTTCTGGAATTGCTTGACCAGAGCGTTCTTGGGTTCGGTCAAAATCCGCACTAAGGCATCGGCATCTAGGGCATCTAGAGTGCACACCACGGGCACACGACCAATGAACTCCGGGATGAGACCGTAGCGCAGCAGATCTTCCGGCATGGTCTGGCGCAAAATGTCGCCAAGCTTTTTCTCTTCCCGGGTAAGAACTTCGGCACCAAAACCAATGTTCTTGTGCCCAATTCTTCTCTCAATAATCTTCTCCAACCCGTCAAAGGCACCACCGCAAATGAACAGAATGTTCGTGGTGTCGATCTGGATAAATTCTTGATGGGGGTGCTTGCGTCCACCCTGAGGGGGAACAGAGGCCACTGTGCCTTCTAGGATTTTTAGCAGCGCCTGCTGCACGCCTTCTCCAGATACGTCCCTGGTGATGGATGGATTTTCCGATTTGCGGGCGATTTTGTCAATCTCATCGACATAGATGATGCCCCGCTCGGCGCGTTCCACATCATAGTCCGCGGCCTGAATCAGCTTCAGCAAAATGTTCTCCACGTCTTCTCCCACATAGCCTGCCTCCGTTAGACTCGTGGCATCGGCGATGGCAAAAGGTACGTTGAGAATGCGAGCCAAGGTCTGCGCCAAGAAGGTCTTGCCGCTCCCGGTGGGCCCCAGCATGAGGATGTTACTTTTTTGAAGCTCAACATCATCCGCTTTTTCATTGCTGTTGATCCGTTTATAGTGATTATAGACGGCCACAGCCAAGGCCTTTTTGGCCTCGTCCTGGCCAATCACGTACTCATCTAAAGCTTCCCGAATTTCCTTGGGCTTGGGAACGCTGTCCAGTTCAATATCATGTTCTTCGGTGAACTCTTCCTCGATGATTTCGTTGCAGAGCTCTATACATTCATCACAAATGTAGACCCCTGGTCCGGCGATGAGCTTCTTTACCTGCTCCTGCATTTTCCCGCAAAAGGAACATTTCAACTGTCCTTTTTCATCGCCAAATTTGAACATCCAATCACCTCACTCGTCGCTTACGACTGTTCGTCTTTGCTCCCGCTCTTCGTGAGCACGCCATCGATCAACCCGTACTCCCTGGCGCTCTGCGCTGACATATAATAATCTCGATCTGTGTCCTGTTCGATCCTCTCTAGAGGTTGGCCTGTATGGTGTTGCAGGATCTTGTTGGCCTTGTTTTTCAAGAGCAGGATCTCTTTCGCCTGAATTTCGATTTGGCTGGCCTGCCCCTGTGCACCACCTAAGGGCTGGTGAATCATGATGCGCGAATTGGGCAACGCAAAGCGTTTGCCCTCAGCCCCGGCGGCCAGGAGTAAGGCGGCCATACTAGCGGCCATACCAACACAAATTGTGGAGACATCCGCCTTGATGTACTGCATCGTGTCGTAAATCGCCAATCCCGAATAGATTACCCCTCCAGGGCTGTTGATATACAGGTTAATGTCTTTGTCAGGATCCTCTGACTCTAAGAACAGAAGTTGGGCAATGATCAGATTGGCCACATGATCGTCAATGGGACCGCCAATGAAAATAATGCGATCCTTAAGGAGCCGGGAGTAAATGTCAAAAGCCCGTTCTCCTCTATTTGTCTGCTCTACAACCATTGGGATTAAAACACTCAATCCTCTCCCGCCTTTCCGTATCCAAGTTTTATTCTTGCTCTGCCGCCTCCGAAGGAGCGTCCACTTCGGTAATCTCGGCGTGATCAACGATAAGCTGGATCGTCTTTGTTCTGCCGATGGTATGCTCAATAGCTTCCCGTTGGCTTTCCCAGTATTCACGCATTCTTCCCTCTACTTCAGGGGTGAGCTCACCGCCGTGACTCAGATATTCCTGAATCTTCTCATTCACTTCTTCACCACTGACAGTAATACCTTCTTGTTCCCGGATGGCCTCGAGGATTAGGTCATGCATGATCCAGGTCTTGGCCACGGGCTCAAAGGACGCCCTGATTTCCTCCCGGCTCTGACCGGTCATTTCCAGATACATCTCTTCACTAACCCCGCGCCTGGCCATGCTGGCAAGGTAATCCTCCATGATGTGCTCTGCTTGATGATCAATCATGGATTGGGGAATCTCACAAGGACTATCCTCAGCAATAAGCTCTAATAGTCTATTCTCCACTTTGGCAGTGGTTCTGCGGGTAGCCTCGTCCTCTAAGTTTTTCCGAATGACCGCCTTCAATTCATCCAGCGTTTCATATTCGCTAATGTCCTTGACAAATTCGTCATCAATCTCCGGAAGGGACTTCTCCTTCAACTCTTTGACCGTGACGGTAAAGGTGGCCTCTTGGCCCGCCAATTGCTCCGCATGATATTCCTCGGGAAACGTGACCTGGATATCTCCGGTCACACCCACTTCAAAACCCACTAACTGCTCTTCAAATCCAGGAATGAAGGTTCCGGCGCCAACTTCCAAGGTGTGATTCTCCCCAGCGCCACCGCTAAAGGGCTTTCCGTCCACATAACCGACAAAATCAATTACAGCAAAATCGCCTTCCTGCACGGTGGTGCGATCCGCCACGACAAGTTGAGAGTTGCGATCCTGTTCCTGCCTAAGAACGTCGTCAACACTTTCATCGGTAATCTTGACGATCTCTCGCTCCACCTGGAGACCCTTGTATTGACCCAGCTCAAGCTGTGGATAAACATCAACGGTATAGGTAAAGGTGGCGCCCTCTGCAGGGTCGATTTGCTCAACATCCACATCCGGCTGCGCCACTGGCTGGATCTCGGTTTCTGCCAGAGCATCCTGGTATAGCCGGAGCAGCAAAATGTCCACCGCATCTTCCAGGAAGACATTGGGACCGTAATTCAGCTCGATGATCTTGCGAGGCGCTTTGCCTTTGCGGAAGCCTGGAATGTTGATCTTTTTCACGTTCTTCCGATACGCTTCCTCCATAGCTTTTTCCAAAACATCCGCCTCTATGTCCACGGTCAGCTTGGCCCTGCTCTTCTCCAATTTCTCTACTTTAACCTGCATATGATAGAATCTCCTTTCTTTCCCTTAACGCAAAAAAAGTACACTTGAGAGTGTAACTAGACTATGTACATGAAAATGAATGGTGCAGGCGGAGAGAGTCGAACTCTCACGGGGGTTGCCCACTAGATCCTAAGTCTAGCGCGTCTGCCAATTCCGCCACGCCTGCACATCATGGTAGATGGTGAGCCATCCGCGACTCGAACGCGGGACACCCGGATTAAAAGTCCGGTGCTCTACCGACTGAGCTAATGGCTCATCATAATCACGCTACTTGATTATAACAGAGAGGAAAATGAGGGTCAACTCCTTTTGGACTAGTTTAGACTAGTTCGTGGGGGAAAAAACCTGTATAATAGGAACGGAAGAGCCCAACAGTCTTCAAGGTGCAAGGAGAACAACCATGAGAATTCCTCGACGTTATTGGCGTAATTTGGATTGGCCTCTCATTCTTTCCGTCTTGGCCCTAACCGTGATCGGTCTAGTGGTCATCTATTCCGCGTCCTACACCCAGCTCGTTACGGCGGGCATGAGCCCCTTGCACTATGTTCGCAGCCAAGTTGTGGCCTTCAGCATTGGACTGGCCATTGCCATTATCATTGTATCCATCGATTATAGAGCCTGGAAACGCTGGACTCGATTGATCTATCTGGGCACGATGGCCTTGTTGACTGCTGTACTTGTCCTGGGTCAAACCGTCTTCGGCTCCCAGCGCTGGGTTCGCCTGGGACCCATGAACCTTCAACCATCCGAGTTGGCCAAAGTCGCCCTGGTTCTTGCACTCGCCCAGGTATTTGAGGACGAGCACAATGCGCAGAATCCCAAGAGTTTCATGGGAGCCCTGGTACTGGTCCTGCTCCCCGTGGTTCTCATCCTCCAACAGCCCGATCTGGGCACCGCGGCCATTTATGTAGGACTCTTCTTCACCATGTGGTACGTGGGAAATGCCAAGACCAAACACATTATCATCGCTGGTGGAGTTCTAGTTGCGGGAACCCTTGGGGCTATCACTGTTTCTCTGCGGGGATGGCTAAGCATCATCAAGCCCTATCAGCTCACCCGGATTTTGGTCTTCCTCGATCCCTATTCCGACCGCAATGGAGCAGGCTGGAACATCATTCAGTCCATGATTGCCATTGGATCAGGCGGATTCTTAGGGAAGGGCGTTCTCAACGGCACCCAAAGCTCTCTCCACTTTTTGCCCGCCAATCACACGGACTTCGTTTTTTCCGTGATCGCCGAAGAATTCGGTTTTTTGGGATCTGTGATCGTCCTAACTCTGTTTGTGATCGTAATTTGGCGCGGTCTGCGCATCGCCGCCATTGCCAAGGACACCTACGGCACACTCTTAGCCACTGGAGCAACCAGTGTTTTCTTCTTCCACCTGGTCATCAATGTTGGCATGACCCTTGGGTTTATGCCCATCACAGGACTTCCCCTACCCTTCATCACCGCCGGGGGAAGCATTATGCTCACAAGTATGATCGCGGTGGCCATCATCCTCAATGTGGGCCTACGCAGGAGCAAAATAATGTTTTAGCTCCAATGCCAAAAGGAGCATAGTAGACGATCCGAAACTCAAGCATGTGGCTGCGGCCACGACCCCAGAGTCGTTAAAGAAAAAGGCGGCCGTGGATCCGATAACCACCCCCACAATGGCTTTCGCAGTGAGGGGGTGATTTTCTTTTAGCCAAAAAATGAACCGGGAGGGCCAAATAAAGCTCGCTCCTACTCCTACCAAAGCCACAATGAGGGCATTGCTCCACTGGCTGTAACGGAGCAGCTTGATGTTCATGGCCACTTTGCGTGTGATAATCATCCACAGCGCGGCGGCGCCGTCACGCCGTACAAGCTCGACCGTCTGCCCGATGTGGGACTGCGTGCCTTGTGCATTGGAGCCGTCCACCACCATCAAGAGGCTCAAGACCGCTGCCATTGCCAGTACCAAGCATAAAATGGTACCTAGCCCCACCCTTCGCTCGGTCAAAGCCGTCCAGGTAGCTCCGAAACCAAAGACTGCACTGATTGCACCGCCCACATTTGTCCCCAGGGAAGGGACGGCAATTGTAAACAGCAAAGTCCCGAAGTAGAAAAGGCCCAGGACATTCCGCCAATGCCTTGGCCATGCGACCTTTTCCGCCAAAGTCGCCCAACCCATAATGGCCGAACCAACCAGAATCCCCATAAACTCGTTCCCTAGACCATAAAAGCGAGCACCGCCCAGGGGGTCGTACCCCAGAAAGGAGTAACGCATCAGCCAGCTGTCAAAGACTACATCAAAGCTGATCGTGACCGTGACAGCTAAAGATAGAAATCCAACTAAGACCAGTGACTGTACTCTGCGAACGGACAAGATCACTACCCCAACAATCACGGCCAGGGCAGCCCAAGGATGACTGTTCCACAAAAGGAGGAACAAGGGTGCAGCCAGTAGGAGCAGCAGGCCAAGCTGCAGGAAGCGGACCGCCTTCGCTGGTAAGGAGGAAGCTACCACCAAAGATAACAACACTGCGGTGTAGATCAGAATCTGGGCAATCACCATCATCCGCAGAACCAAACCGCGGTACTGGGCCAGAAACCCTATTTTCTCCGCCATCTCACTGAGCCAGAGCTGCGCTTCCTTGTGCCCAAGAGGCTCTACAGAGGCCGGCCGCCCTATAAAGGACTGGTCATGGTCCACCCCCAGAAGCTCCAAAATGGTTGGGGCCAGATCCATATTGCAGATCAGGCCCGGCCAGCGTGTGGTGGCAGAGGTCAAGAGGCCCTCCTCTAATCCCCAGCACAGCACAGGAGTCAACGAATATCCCCGGTTCAACAAAGCCTGTGAGGGATAGGCACTTACCACCATGACCGCTGTCCCTGGCCTGCGCCCTGCCAAGAGCCCCTGTACTAAGCCATAGGCCTCTCGAACCATGCGCTCTCGCAGCCTAGTTCTTTGTTCGGGAAGCAATTGGTCCTGGTACTGCTCGAAGCGGAAAGGATCCCCTAGGTCAACCACGACAAAAGGTTCCTCAGCCTGCTGTACTTCTCGGCCAAGTCGAGCATAGTCGGTACGGATACCATAGGGGTAAGCAGAATCGGCGAGGGTGAACTCCGACCCCACACTACCATGCCAGACCCTGCCCCAGGTATCCATGGCCACTAAGGCAGCCCAGCCGTGGGGGTCCAGTCCATCGCTGTTGCCCATTACCCTTACAGCCATGCCCGCCTCGCTCAAGGCCGATCCCAGAGCACCAGGCTCCACAACATAGTTAGCAGGTTGCACAGCACGGATTTCAGCAATCCTAGGTTGAACTATGGAACTAGGCTCCAGACCGGTATGGCGGCTAAATAGCTGGTATCCCGGCTCCCCTTGGTAGAAGGCGGCAGCACCGGCTAGACCATTTGCTCTGGCACCAGCTCCTATGCTCAGATAGGCAGCGGTTAGGGCCTCCCCGCCAGCGGAGCGAGTATTGAGCCATGCCCACGCCGCAGGGCCATCTAACTGCATGCCTTGGATGTCCTCCCACGAGAGACCATGCCACAAGAGCAAAATGACTTGGTCCACGCCTTCAGCACCAAAGACCGGTACCGCTTGGTTAAGGCAGGCGGCAAGTGTCAGACAAAGAAGCGCAACAAGAGGCCGCGACTTCATGTCATCATTCCTTCATAGAGAGCCCTTGTGCAGCGAACCATACGGTCCTCGCCAAAAAAAGCGTCGACGCGCTCCCGGTTGTATTTGCCCATAGCCCTGGCCTTTTCTGGTTCTTTGAGTACATGGAGCAATGCCGCGGCCAATTCCGGGGCGCTTCCTGGCAACACCATGATGCCGCCACGACCAGGCACCACCGCCTCCCGCAGGGCGGGTAAGTCCGAGGCCACCACGGGCAGACGGCTGGCCATGGCTTCCAGCACACTGACATTAAACCCCTCGCTCAAACTCGGTAGAGCATAACAGTCCCAACCGGCCATTAAACTTGGCACATCATCGCGCCACCCCAAAAACAGGGCCCTGCCTTGCAGCCCCAGTCTTTGAGCATACTGCTCCAGTCTAGGGCGCTCGGGACCATCTCCGACCACGACTAGGTGCAGTTTGGGCACGATTTTGGCAATCAACGAGACCGCTTCAAGGAGGGTGGCTATGCCCTTTCCCGGAATGAGACGGGCTACCGTTCCAACCACCTGATCATCGGGCTCGAGCCCTAACGGCAAACGTGATGCATCCATAGAAACGTTGCCGAACTCCTTGGAAGAGATTCCGTTATGAATCGTGAGAACTTTATTTTCCGGCACAAAGGGAGTGATCTGCGAACGAACCGAATCGGAAACACTAATGATGGTGTTCATACCCCTAAACATCCAGCGTTGGACAAGGTTGGTTCCCCATTGGGCAAGGCGCGATGAACTTTGGGGTAAGGAATTATGAGCGGTGAACAAAAAGCAGGGATGCCGCATGGGCGCTAAGGCTGCGGCGGTAACCAAGGCCGCTTTGAGACCATGGGCATGCACAATATTGGCCTGCTCCTGTCTTAAGAGTCGTCTGAGGATCCTGCTGGCCGCGATGTCCCGCCGAAGGTGCAAACCATCTGCCAAATCCAGGGAGATAAACCGCCGGTCGCCAGCCCATTCCCGTAATGCGGCCGGCGCCACCACCACGATCTCCAGGTCGGGAATTCCGTTGAGCAGCTGCTTCAGATGATGCAGAATTCCCCCCTCCGCAGGACGAACCACCCAGATTATCTTCATCAACTCGGCCCCCTTTGTCTCATTTATTTTGGGCAAAATTTATGAATCAATACGGGGCATGCTACAGATAGAAGGGAGGGATCGGATGCGCCGAGCAACGTTTATCACCCTTGTTGCAGTGGGTATCTTGGTGCTAGGTGCGAGGCTTTTGGTCAGCGACAGACTCCCCAGTGAGAATCCTCCAGGGACGGAGATACAGTTTGTGGAATACGGTCCATTCCATAGGTTAAGTACGTCCAACTCACCCTTGTCTCCCATGCAAAGCGCTATTGACCGTGTTTCGGAAGCGGCTGTGCAAGGGCAATGGACAGAAGCGGCTCGAGCCGCAAGGGAGCTGGAGCAAGACTGGCGGGGACTGATTGTGCGGGGTGCGGCGAATCTCCAAACGGAGCAGGACATGGAGGCAGCCATGGAAAACCTCTACCTGAATGTGTGGAGCCAAGATGAGCAGGGCGTTCTGGCGGCGGCCCAGAAACTCACAGCCCTCCTGGGCCAGCTGGCGGAGTAAGAAAAGGGAGCAGCGGCTCCCTTTTAATCTATCAGTTCTGTTCTGGGTTCTCTGGATTCTGTTTGCTTTGACGTTTCTCCCGCTCACTCTGCTGCTGAGCCTGCTGCTGCTGTCTTTTGTGCACCTCTAGATGGCGATTCGCCAGCTCTTCGGCAGTCTCATAAAAATGGTTAGCGTTGACTAAGCCAGCCGCCTTTTGATTGTGGGGTCGATTCTGTGGATTTTTCTTCTTCTTTTTGTCTGGCGACACTTCTTCGAGCACCTCCTTCTTCCCTAGTATGGACGAAGGAGTTTTGATTTATGATGCCGAATTTCAGGTGTAGACCATCATGGAGGAGGCACGGAAATGAGCGTAGCCATCGTCGCTAATCCCCTAGCGGGCAGAGGTCGGGGCGCAAAAATTGCACAGGCAACCAAAGAGCTCCTGACCGCTCAAAAGGTGGATTTTCAGCTACTCTTCACAGAACACCCCGGACATGCCATCGAGTTGGCACACGAGGCCAGCAAGAACCACGAACTGGTTGCCGCTTTGGGAGGAGACGGAACTTGCAGAGAAGTTCTGGAGGGAATCTGGACCAGTTCCGCTACATTAGGCATTATCCCGGGAGGCACAGGCAATGACTACGCCAGAGGCTTGGGCGTGCCCAGACAGATTGAACCTGCCCTTGAGGCCTTGCTGCAGGGCCAAGAGGTCGCACTTGACGTAGGACTAGAAAATGAAACCGTCTTTGGACAAATGGCCTCCATCGGATTTTCCGCCGACGTCTTGGAACATGTGAACAACAACCGCGATGGGTTCTGGAAAGGATCCGCCGCATTCTTGGCGGGGGTTGTGGCCACCCTGCGAAATTTGCGCACATATGCTGTGAAAATTAACTTGGACGGGACTGTTCTGGAAAAAGAAGTGATCGCCCTCTTTGCGTTGAACATGCCCTATGGAGGAGGGGGCATGAACTTCGCCCCGGAAGCCCGCTATGACAGCGGCCATTTCCACCTGCTGTTCATCGAAAAGATTTCCAAAATGGAGTTCGCCGTCACGCTGCCGAAGATCTATCCAGGGAAGCACATTACACACCCTGCTGTTACCATCTTAACAGGAAAGGAGATCACCATTGAAGGCGATCCCCTGCCCATCATGATTGATGGAGACATTTTTCCAGCCAGGCCCTTTCATGCCAAGATCGTACCTCAGGCGGTAAGGGTGCGAATCCCAATAGCAACCCCAGCTCTTTAGGCTGGGGTTTTTTATACTAGATGATTCCCAACTTCCTTCCCACCTTGGCAAAGGTATCCAGTGCGAACTGCAGGTCATCTTTGTTGTGCGCTGCGGTCACTATGGTACGTACCCGCGCCTTGCCTCTGGGTACTGTGGGGAAGGCCAATCCCTGAGCAAACACTCCGCCCTCAAAGAGGTCATCGGCCAACTGCATCGCCTTACGCTCGTCGCCTACGATCACTGGGATAATCGGCGTTGCACTCACTCCGGTATCGAATCCAAGGGCACTTAGCCCCTCACGGAAAAACTCGGCATTATTCCAGAGCGCCTCAATAAGCTCTGGTTTTTCGATCAGGAGATCAACGGCGGCCATTCCTGCGGCAGTCACTGCAGGTGTAAGGGAGGTGCTGAAAAGCACGGGTCTTGCCCTTTGAACCAGATAGTCGATGAGCTTCTGGGGCCCGGCCACATAGCCGCCTAACACTCCAATGGCTTTGGACAAAGTACCCACTTGAATGTCCACCTGACCGTGGAGATCATAGTGATCGACTGTGCCTCTTCCGTTCCGGCCTAAAACCCCACTGGCATGCGCATCATCCACCATGACAATGGCGCCGAACTCCTTGGCCAACTTGACCAGTTCATCCAGTGGTGCGATATCGCCATCCATGGAAAACACACCGTCTGTCACTACGATGGTGCGACGTCCTTCCGCTTCTTGGAGAACAGCTCGCAGTCCATCCATGTCAGCATGGGGAAAAACCTTAATCTGGGCGCGGCTGAGGCGAGAACCATCGATAATGCTGGCATGGTTGAGCTCGTCGCTAACGATGACATCCTCACGACCCATAATACAACTGACCGTACCTGAGTTTGCAGTAAATCCCGATTGGAAGATCAAGCATGCCTCCACGTTCTTGAACTTGGCCAGTTTATGTTCAAATTCTTTGTGTAGATCCATTTGCCCAGCAATGGTACGAACTGCACCTGACCCTACCCCTAGTTTCTCCGTCGCTTTAATCGCTGCTTCGATTAAGCGGGGATGATTTGCCAGCCCAAGGTAGTTATTGGAGGACAGGTTGACCACGGATTTTCCATCATAGACACAGCGGGGCTTCTGCTCACCGGTGAGGGTGCGCGGTTGGCGATACAAACCTTGATCCTTCAGATTTTGAAGCTCTTCTTCCAAGAAACGCAGTGCATCCACTACAATTCACTCCCATCTGGATAAATGACAACCTTTCCGCACTGACCAGCCTTCATCAGCTCAAAACCCTCTCCAATACGTTCGAAGGGTAGACGATGGGTGATCAATGGGGTGAGGTCCAGCCCGCTTTCGAGGAGGGCCTGACCCTGGTACCAGGTTTCAAACATTTTTCGGCCATTGATGCCAAGTACGGTAGCACCCTTAAACACAATAGCGGTGGCAAGATCCATCGTAATTGGCTTCGATGGAATGCCCAAAAGCGATGCGGTTCCTCCATTGGCCAAGCACTTGAAAGCATCATTGATGGCCGTTTCACTGCCAGACATCTCCAAAAGAACGTCAATACCGGCGCCCTTGGTGATGGCGAAAACCTCCGAACAGAGATCCTCGGTACGAACATCAATGGTTGCATCGGCTCCGAATTGTCGGGCCAAATCCAGGCGATAACCGCTCACGTCCGAGCAGATTACCCTCTTGGCCCCTGCCTTTTTGGCAATGGGAATAGACGCCAAACCAATGGGTCCAACGCCGGTAATTAAGACCTCCGCACCCACCAAATCGCAGGCCAAAGCTGTATGGACTGCGTTCCCGTAAGGATCCTGAATAGCGGCAACTTCGGGATTGACATCATAGTCCCACACCCATAGGTTTTCGTACGGAACGGTGACGTATTCGGCAAAACAACCGTCTCGATCGACACCAACAATCTTGACTTGCTGACAAATGTGTCCCCGGCCAGTGCGGCAGAAACGGCACACTCCACAGGTGAAATGGGTTTCAACGGAGACAAAGTCGCCCTCTTTGACGCCCTTCACTCCGGTCCCCAGCGCTACTACATCCCCGCAGAATTCGTGGCCGAAAATCAGAGGCGGAGTAATACGGTTCTGTGCCCACTGATCCCAAGAGTAGATGTGCACATCCGTACCGCAAATTGCGCTAACCCGCACTTTCACCAACACTTCGCCCGCCTGTGGCGTTGGTATGGGGGCTTCAATCAGCTTGAAACCTGCGGCAGCCTCGGTTTTGGCCACAGCCTTCATCGTCTTTGACATAGATGCTACCCCTCCAAAATGAGACAATTTCCCCTTCGTGCATTTCTTCCATTCCTGCTCCGATTTATCCTGCCAATCCCTAAAGGAATTGTCTGCTATCCGCTCTTTTTCGCCAACAGAAAAGGAGGCGATCAAAAAAGCAGCCCCTCGGCTGCTCCAGTTTCAAATGGGGTGAGTAACCGGATTCGAACCGGCGACCTCCAGGGCCACAACCTGGCGCTCTAACCAACTGAGCTATACCCACCGTTTTGCTTGGTGCGCCTGGCAGGAATCGAACCTGCGGCACTCGGATTAGAAGTCCGATGCTCTATCCCCTGAGCTACAGGCGCCTCTTGTTAGCTAGGAATGGAGCGGGTGATGAGAATCGAACTCACATAGCCGGCTTGGAAGGCCGGTGCTCTACCATTGAGCTACACCCGCACGATACATGGTCGGGGCGAGAGGATTTGAACCTCCGGCCTCCTGCTCCCAAGGCAGGCGCGCTAGCCAAACTGCGCCACGCCCCGACTGACAATGTCAATCTTACCATACAAATCTAATCTGTGTCAACTGCAATTCTGTGAATGGGAAGGGGTCGTACCCCCTGGAAGAAAATGGGGGGTACGACCCCCATTTCAAACTAACCTGCGAATCGGTTCGAGTATGCCCCGCATGGCGCGGTAGCGATGGCTGATCGTGTTTTTCACCTCGGGTTGAAGTTCAGCCATGGTCTGCCCCAGCTCCGGTAGGAAAAATAGGGGATCATAGCCGAAACCCCCGCGGCCCCTGGGCTCAAAGAGGATCACACCGCGGCAAATCCCCTCTGAAAACTGTACCTCTCCTTGTGGTGCGGCTAGAGCAATCACACAGCGAAACTGCGCCCCCCGCTCCGCGAGGGGTAGGCCCGCGAGCTTGTGCAAGAGCAGCTCATTGTTGCGCCCATCGCTCACCGGTTCCCCGGCGAAACGCGCCGAATATACCCCTGGCGCTCCCCCGAGGGCATCTACCTCCAGTCCTGAATCATCGGCCAGGACAAGCTCCCCCGTTAGCCCAGCGATTTCCAGCGCCTTTTTCTTCGCATTGTCTTGAAAGGTCTCGCCGTCTTCGAGCACCGGGGGATAGTCTCCCATCTCAGGCAAGCCCAGAACCTGCAAATTCAGATGGGCTGTTATCGCTTTAATTTCCTCAATTTTATGCTGATTGTGGCTGGCGACCACCAAACGTCTTGTGACCATCACTTGTTACCGAACTTCTTGGCCAGGTCCTCCATGAGAAGACTCTTTTGCTTATCCAACAACACCGAGATACCCTTTTCCGCCAAATCCATCATCTGTCCCATTTGTTCACGGGTGAAGGGGGCGCCTTCTGCGGTACCTTGTACTTCCACAATCTTACCACTCTGGGTCATGACCACATTGAAGTCCACTTCCGCCGCGAAATCCTCGGCATAGTCCAAGTCCAAAACAGGTTCACCATTGACGATGCCTACACTCACTGCTGCTAGGTAGTCCTTCACTCCCACATTTCCATCGAGCTTGCGAAGGGCGTCCGCCAACGCAATACAAGCACCTGTGATGGAAGCGGTCCTTGTTCCTCCATCGGCCTGGATTACATCGCAGTCGATCCAAATGGTACGTTCCCCAAGGGCTTTCAAGTCTACCATTGATCGGAGAGAACGGCCGATGAGACGCTGAATCTCATGGGTACGGCCCCCTATCTTGCCCCTGGATGCCTCTCGTTGGTTGCGAACCGAGGTGGCCCGGGGTAACATGGAGTACTCACCGGTAATCCATCCCTCACCCTGCCCGCGCAGAAAGGGAGGTACTTTATCCTCTATTGAGGCGGTGCAAATCACCTTGGTGTTTCCAATTTCCATGAGAACCGAACCTTCTGCGTACATATTGATATTGCGCGTAATGGTAACTGGCCGCAGTTCATCCCGGCGCCGACCGTCAGCCCTGGTGTAATTCATTATTCCGCTCCTTCCGCTCGCCAATCTCGATACTTGGCGACACCCTGTTCGTACAGATTATTTCCTTGACTATCGATGGCCACAATCACGGGGAAATCTTCCACCACCATTCGGTGTACAGCCTCTGCCCCTAGATCAGGATAGGCTATAGCTTCCACTTCCTTGATACTCTGTGCAATCAGAGCGGCAGCCCCACCGATGGCCGCGAAGTATACTGCACCATGCTCTTTCATTGCTTCAATTACTACGCTGCTGCGACCGCCTTTACCGATCATCCCCTTGATACCCTGCTGCAAAAGGGGGATCGTCAAACCATCCATACGCATGGACGTAGTGGGTCCCGCTGAGCCAATGGCCTCACCTGGTTTTGCAGGGCTTGGTCCCACATAGTAGATGATGGCTCCCTTAGGATCAAAGGGCAAAGGCTTTCCTTCAGCGATCAGTTTGACCAGGCGCTGATGTGCAGCATCTCTTGCGGTGTAAATGACTCCAGAAATCGCCACTTCATCGCCGGCACGCAAAGCCTCCACATTCTCTAGCGGGGTTGTAAGAACTCGCTTCATTTTTTTCTCCCTTCTGGCTCATACTCTACCTTGAGATTCTGTACCAAGGCACGGAAATGCTCGCCCCTGGCCATGAAGTTGGCATACTGATCATAGCTGGCGCTGGCGGGTGACAGCAAGACGATGTCGCCTGCTTCACCCCTACCGCGGGCCACAGTCAGGGCTTCTCCTAGGTCTTCGACTACCGTAAAAGGAACACCTCCCGCCTCCCCCACGGCCTGGCGTATTTTCGGTCCAGTCACCCCCAGGAGTATGAGGTGCTTGACTCGGCTGCAAATAACTTCACCTAACTGCGTAAAGGATAGCTTTTTGTCTGAGCCGCCGGCAATAAGAATGATGGGCGCCTCAAAAGCCTGCAAGGCTGCGATGGTGCGATCCGGCGTCGTGGCGATTGAATCATTGTAATAGCGGACACCCTGGACCTCATCCACGAGCTCTAGACGATGTGCTACCCCCGCAAAGGTGCGGCCCACCTCAGCTATGGCCTGCCAATTGGCACCGGATAGCTGGCTGAACAGGGCAGCGGCCAAAAAGTTGGCTGCATTGTGTCTACCGGGCAGAACTAATTCTGAACGCCTGGCAAACGCCAAGCGACTCCCTTGATCCAAATAGATCAGATCATCACCATCCAGATAAACGCCTGGATTAACCTTGGAGACTAGACTAAAGAAGTAGACTCTCCCCCTCGCCTCTGCAGCCATGGCTCGGGTCAGGGGATCATCGTAATTTAGGACCAAGAAATCCTGTTGACCCTGATGCCGATAGATATTCTGCTTTGCTCTAATGTAATTATCCATAGTGTGGTGCACATCTAAGTGATTTTGGGCGATATTGGTGATCAATGCACCATGTGGACTTTGATCCAAGCCCTCCAGCTGAAAACTGGACAGCTCGAGCAGCACATGATCCTGTGGGCCAATTTGCTCTAGTTCCAAAATCAGCGGTCTGCCGATATTGCCTCCCACATAGGTAGACAGGCCGCTTCGTTTGAGCATTTCAGCCACGAGACTTGTGGTCGTTGTCTTTCCGCTGCTGCCAGTGATGCCGTAGATTGGGGCGCGGCTGTAACGAAACACGAGGCCGATCTCGCTTTCCAATCGACCGAGTCTTGCCGCTTGCTGCAGTTCAGGCAGGTGTTTGGGAACACCGGGACTGACCACGACCGTATCAAAACTCTGCAATCCCTGCAAATAGTGGGAACCCAGGATCAACTCAATACCCAGCGACTCCAACTCGTCCAGGCCCTCACCGAATTCATGCCCTTGTTTTTGATCCCTTCCACTAAGCTCGGCACCGGCCCGCTTAAGAAAACGAATCAGGGCCACATTGCTGATCCCCAGACCAATCACGGCCACCCGCCTGCCAGACCAGTCCCTCCCAAATTGTGTGTCCATTAGGCCCTCTCTCCCGACATAGGATGACATTGTACCGTTGGCAATTTTTCTTGGAGCAAGCGCTCTGCGGTCTCTTGAAACGTGGTCGGATCACCGCTGACCCAAAAACCTGTCCCAGCTCCCCTGGGGCCCATCTCCGCCGGCTCAAGAGGGAGCTCCTCCGTCACGTGCAGTGCCAGTGAGGGGGCCGGATCCACAATCCGCACATCGGGGCCCAGTAAGTCGACTAAGAGCTCCTGCAGAAACGGATAATGTGTGCAGCCAAGTACAAGGGTATCCACGCCTCGCCCCACCAGGGGAGCTAAGTACTCTTTTAACGCATCTCGGGTCACCTGCGCTGTAATCTGGCCTGCCTCAATCAGAGGGACCAGGCGGGGAGCGCTTTGCACAAACACCTGCCCCTGGGGATAGATCGTGCGGAACATAGTTTGATATACTCCACTTTCTGCCGT
The DNA here is from genome assembly GCA_012838305.1 of Bacillota bacterium. Taxonomy (GTDB): domain Bacteria; phylum Bacillota; class Limnochordia; order Darwinibacteriales; family Darwinibacteriaceae; genus UBA5420. The sequence goes on from DUPN01000050.1 coordinate 78,084, forward strand.
TCCACGCGTGGCCAACACTCCCACGCGGCCTCCACTTACCGCCACAGCCGCCTGCACCGCACTCTCAATAATGCCAAAAACAGGGATTCCCACCCTATCCCTGACACGCGGCAGGACTAGCGCACTCGATGTGTTGCACGCCACCACTACACTTTGGCATCCCTGTGTCTGGAAAAAACCTACAATTTCCCAGAAGTAAGTTTCTAACTGTTCTGGACTCTTTTCACCATACGGAACATGACAAGTGTCACCAAAATAGAGGAGCCGTGCGTTTGTGTACCGCCGCAGCTCACGCCATACAGAAAGCCCTCCCACACCGGAGTCATAGATACCTATTACCAAGAAAATTCCCCCAAAAGTATCAACATCATAGATGGGAACTGCCTATCAGCTCATAGTCCTTGCTCAGAGGTTCCCTAAGATCGAGATGGCCGGCGAGGGTGGTGATCAGCCGGTTTTCCACCAAGATCTGCACCTTCTGCACGCCTTGGACTCCACTAAGAGTATTGACAATGCCATAGACGGTCAAAATCTCAGATGAACTTCCCCCCGGATGGTTGGTGATCAGATGATGGCTGAAATTTAGGAACAAGGTCCCGTCCCGTTGGCTATACCCCAAAAACCTCACATCTTTGGGAAGGACCCCAACACTGCCTGAGAGGCGAGGGCCCTCCAGGAGACTGGCTACGCGTTCGTCAATCGTTCCTTCCCCTTGACGAAACTCAGGGATGAGACCATCGCCATCGGGCGAGCCAAAATACACGGCATAGAAAGGCTGCTTCACATCGACGGACACCGGCAGCGTCTGCCTCTTTTCCCAGGCAAGATGGAATACCCCACCGACTACCAGCGCCAGGAGCAGAACACCGCTTAACATGGCTACGCCGCGCTTTAGTCTCATCACGGTCGCCCCCTACTTCTTGTTCTCCAGGTAAAACCGCTTGATCCCGTTATAGATGCCCTGAGCAGCTGCCTCTTGAAAACCCGGAGCCCGAAGAAGCACCTCTTCATCAGGATGATCCAAGAATCCCACTTCCACCATGATGGCAGGCATACGGGTATTGTTAAAAACAGCCAGATCATCCCTGCCCCAAATTCGCCGATTAGCCAAAGTAATGGAGTTCACTAACTCCTCCTGGACTGTCCGGGCAAAGACTTCCGAAACAGGATCTTTTGCCCTGTACAGGGTCTCGGTTCCTCTGACGCTACCCTTGTTCAAGCTCGCATTGGCATGCACCGAAACATAGAGATCGGCATTGGCTTTAGCGGCGATCTCGGGGCGTTCGAAAATGGAGACATAGACATCTGTATTCCTAGTATACACAACTCGAGCTCCCGCCTGACTCAAAAACTCCCCCAAAAAAAGGGCAATGGCCAAGTTGACATCCTTCTCAAAGGTACCCTGATAGCCTATTGTCCCTGGATCAGACCCTCCATGACCAGGGTCGACCACGATGGTCAAGCCTGTCAAAACCCCGTCCGCGGTGGGGATTTCCTCGGTCAAAGCCGTCGTCGACGGCGTATGCTGTGCAGCCATATAAGCATGGACCTCGCGGGCTGTTCCAGCAAACAGAGGAAGGACAAAACCTCCGTCGTCCAACTTTTCCAAGGGGAGTGGAGCCACGGGCTCCGTGACCTGCAAAACAACCCTCGTCACAGAGGACGTATGCTGGCTAACCCTGAAGCGGGCGATTCGCCCCTGATTAATCACCCGGTCAAAGGAATTGATCATCAATGTGGTTTCCTGAAGGTCCATTACCAGTCGGAGCGGCTCCTCTAGATACACTGTTTCAATAACCGGGGCCGCCGAGGCCTGAAACCGAATGCGGAAACTATCGCCGTCTGCTTCCAGTTCAATGCTGTTGAGCTGAAAGTTAAACTCGATTTCTAGACCTCCATCGGGCCAGGGCGTCAGGGCATAGCCCGTTGACGCCTTCAAATCAACCACAACCCGCATGGTCTGATCATCGAAGCGGCTCGATCGAATGGAGCGAATCACAGGATCGTCGTTGACCTGAATTGGAGGCAGGGCATCGCCTTCCACTCCGTAGAGATCGATCACCAGTCGGTCCGGTTCCGTTAAAAGGTGGGTCTGGTAATCAGTATATGAATCGAGGTCAAGAAAAACCCTCGACCTTGGCCCCCCCATGTAAAGGATCTCTCGCAGCCCCTGCTCTTCATCGGGATGGTACAAAACGATCGGTTCACTCCGATCCCCGTCGGGCTGGATAACCACGGTAACAGAGTCATCAGACGGGATTTCCGCCTCTACAATAGGTTCTTCGGAGAGCATTGCGATCAAAGAAGTAAGCCGCGGCGCCGGTCTCTGGGAGAGTTCTAGACGTAGGCCCATGATGTTTTGATCAAAGAGAAGACTCCAACTCCGTTGGTTGGCAATAAAAAGTAGGGGTATCACGATTTCCCCTTCAATCAACTGCGGAGCAACCTTCAAATGGTGCGTTTTCCCATCCACCTGTGCACTTTCACTGCCTACCTGCATAAGAATGTTTTGATCCCCAAACGTCATATGTATATCCCCATTGGTGATCCTTACCTCGGCCCCCAGGTACTCTTGGAATACCCAGGTGGGGATCATAAAACTACCATTCATCAAAACCAGAGGTTGTTTGAGCTCCACTTCGTTCTCGCCAACGAAAAGTCGCATCGAAGCATGGGAAAGATTCGGGTAAAAAATGGATACTAAAATTAGGAAAAATGCAATGAGGGCAACACGCTTCATATTCTTACCTCCAGCTGTACTTATTACCATCACTTCTCCCTAGAAAGGAGGAATCCTCTTATGGCATCGCGCTTTTGGCTGCGCTTAGGCAAACTCGGCTTGCTCTGTCTGTTAGCCTATTTGCTCCTGGCCTATACGATTGTGGTCACCATTATACTTCGTGCAGAACTGTCCATTGTCGAGGCTACCAAGGTAATTTCTGTCTTTCAGACCCCCCAGCAGCAGAGCATCCTAGAAGCGCAAGTTCGCAACGTATTCGGGGATCCCATTCCCCACGCCGTCGTGATCGTAGGAGATCATCTGGTACAAGCCGACAACACGGGGGTTTTTCAAGTCGCCGACCTCAAGCCCGGCCGCCATACCCTCGAGATCTTTGCAGGGGACTACGCCAAGTATACAAGGGAAATACAGGTGGAAGAGGGAACCAATAGCCCCACCATCAAGTACGAAACAGGCCTCTGGCCCCAAGTTTTTCTGGTCGATTTCCATATTTTCTACAAGGACAACGATGCGATCTTTGGTATGATCGGCTTCGCTAATGGTACCACAGACCCCATCTACATCGAGCGGGCCACCCTGTTGAGCCCAAGGGGCGACGTGATCTGCGACCTGCTCCATGATCATAATGGATTTGCTTACTACACGGATCGTTCCAGCAAACTTGAGGTGGTGCACGAACCGCAGGAGGCCTTAAAGTGGGCTCCCCGCATGGTCCAAGGCGGTGAGTTCCCTCCCCTTTCGGGATACTTCCCCCCCGGCCTCTACAGCCTGGAGGTGCACTACGCCTTCCAAGAGGGTCATGATCTTGGTCAATACCAGGTGCTCACCATAAAAGACCACCTCAATCTGGACAACAACTGGGATCCCCATCTTCCGTAGCAAGCCCAATTCTGTTATAATGATGTCTGAAGGAGGGGTGCTGGCAATGTCTCAGATCAAGACCATTGCGGAAAACCGCCGCGCTCGTCATGATTACTTCATCGAAGATACTATGGAAGTGGGTATCGTTCTACAGGGTACCGAGGTTAAATCCCTCCGCGCGGGACGGGTCAATCTTCGGGACAGTTTTGCCCGGGTTGAGAACGGCGAGGTCTTTCTCTACGGCACGCACATTAGCCCTTATGAGCAAGGGAACCGCTTTAACCATGATCCCACCAGGCCGCGCAAACTCTTGCTCCACAAACGAGAAATTCGCCGCCTGATTGGCAAGACCAAAGAAGAGGGCTACACCCTCGTTCCCATCCGTCTTTACTTCCTGCGAGGCCGCTGCAAGGTGGAACTAGCCCTGGCCAAAGGGAAAAAACTCTATGACAAGCGGGATGCGGCAGCGAAAAGAGACGCCACCAGACGGGCTCAGCAGGCCATGGGCAGAGAGCAGTAATCCTCTGGAATCTTGACATAGCGGCGCATATTTGCTATGCTATAGCTACCACGGGGGTGAATCAGTTTCGACGTGGGTAGGAAGAGCATCAGAAGCGAGCCGAGGTCCCCAATGCCGCGTTAAAAGTGGGAAAGCATTAACTGCAAACAATAATTACGCCTTAGCTGCTTAGTTCAGCTAACGTCCCTTGTTTCTCTGTCTGTTAGAAACAAGACCGACGCCAACTTACAGACTACCCTTTAGGCCTTGCCCGGAGCCCGAAGGGGAACTTTACGGGCTGGTTCGTCCTTTGGCTGGCCACAAGGCAGAAGGATGAACGAGAACTAACTTTGTGGCTGCGCTCGGAGATGCTGGTGTAATTTCACTTGCGGACAGCGGTGCAACTCCGCTCACCTCCACCAAAACATATTGTTCTTGGGAGTCTGCCTGCAGACTCTTTTTTTGTCCCTACAACGAAAAATCCTCTGCCCGCATCAGGACAGAGGATGTGCTTCGCATCAGCTTAGAACCACACCGATAATACGACAGAAAGGACCAGGAAACCAACGGCTAGATACGTGGTGGCCGTTGAGAGAATTTCTTCGCTTCCCTTGCGCTGATTGAAAAACATCCGGCTTCCTCCACCGATGGAGCCCAATCCCTCACCCTTGCTTTCCTGCAAGACTACAGCGACAATCAAAGCGATACACACGATAAACTGGATAATCATCAAAAAGGTTCCCATAGTTAAATGACACCTCCCTGCCCCTTTTTCAGCATGCTACTAGGTTATTTTACCACAGTGGAACCCTGTGAGCAAGTGTAAAAAGGCAATAGCGCTCTATGCAGTGTCCAAAGCTAAGGTCCGTTTTGGTCCTTACCGGCGGACTCCAAAATGAAATGGGAAATGGCATGGGCCACCCCATGATCGTTCTCGCTTAAGGTAACCACATCGGAGACGTTTTTGATCAGCTCCTCGGCATTGCCCATGGCCACCGCCAAACCCGTAGACTGCATTAAGTGCAGATCATTATGGCTGTCCCCAATGGACGCAACATCCCCCATGGTGAAACCAAAGTGCTGGCAGAGCCGGGCAATTCCAGACGCCTTCGTGACTCCCCTGGCGGTAACCTCCAGGGTGTTGGGGGCCGCGTAGGTAACCTCAGCTGTCTCCCAGGAACGTACAATCTCACGGAGCTGTGCGATCAACCTGCGATCGTCATGGCGAAGACCGAATTTGAGCCACTCCTCTGCGAACAGAGAGTGGATCCAATCCCGGCGGCGGACTAACCGATCAACACTATACCCCCAATAATGCGCCCCATGTTCTTCGGCTAACCCATGCAAAGCCCTGACAACCTCCTCAGATAGGAGCTGCCTTGCTAAGAGCTGCTGTGAATTGGCCCACACCTCGGCGCCATTGGCCAAAACAAGGGGCAGGTCCAGGCCGAGTTCGTCCAAGTAGGACTGGACCTTGGGCATGCCTCTGCCTGTGGCCAAGGCTACTACTAGACCTGCATCGACGGCTCTTCTCAACCAGTGCTGATTGCGGGAACTCATCGTCTTATCTTCCGACAGCAGTGTTCCATCTAAATCTATAGCAAGCAGTTTGTATTTCATAATCTCAATCCTTGTCGCACCCAGGCCCTTTCTACTTCATGGCCGCCTTGCTCATTCCCGTCATGATGTACTTCTGCAGGACTAAGAAGAGCAGGACAATGGGGATAATGGCCATGACAGCACCAGCCATAATTTCGTTGTAGTTGGCCGTTTCCATA